>JAZQOZ010000185.1:0-13392 GCA_045628085.1 Oscillospiraceae bacterium
TCAGCGATCGTGACATTCGAGAGATCGCCCGGATCGCACGGAAGCGCATCGGTATGATAGTTCTTGAATGTCTGCGCATACGCACCGTAATTCAGCATTGCGTTCACAAGATCTTTCGCTTTTGCATAATCAGCATTTGCAGATGCATTTTCAAGGAGATAATCCGCATATTCCTTGACGGAATAGCTGTATTCCTCGCCCTTTGCCGAATCCGTAATGATCTGCGCCTTGATCGTATCAGCCATTTCGGTCGCCGCAACATTGCACTTGAAAATATAATAGGTCTTATCGTTCATTACGGTCGTCTTGGCATCCTTGACAGCGATCTTCTGAACATCGCCGTTCGGGAGTGTGAACTGCATATATGCCGATTCATCCGTAAGCGCCTTTTCTGTCAGCTCCATATAGAAGTTTACGCCGATATCGCCGTCCAGAGAGAGCGAATATCCGGCAAGACGCTCGCCCAGTTCATTGCGGGTCAAAAGCAAATTAATTGTATCTCCGTTCTCGATATCGTAATCAGAGAGCGTTCTGTTATCCACTAACACCTTTCCGCGAAAAGCCAGTCTTTGCTGAGATGGCGGAATGCCTTCCTTATCCTGTATTTTTGCTTTCACATTCTCGATCGTTTCCGAGTCCTCAACTTCAAGTGTGAGTTTTATCCCTACTCCTGGTGTTGACTGGACAATAATCTGCATCTCCGCTGCACTTGCCGTGATTGACAGATCGGACAGAAATCCGCCGTCTGCATTTTTCGGCACATACGCCGCCGCGCAGAGAACCGCAAGCGATCCTGCAAGCACACGTATCATTGCATTGTGTTTCATATTCATTCTCCTTTCACAAAATCATCAGCCGGCTGAAAACATTGTTATTCTTGTATCAGCAGACTTCTTTTATATCATATCACACTTTTTCGCAAATGTTAATGTATAGATGTTCTGCGGCAGGATATATTGTTTTATTTGCCTTATAATACGGCATCCTATTTCTGATACGCTGCACAGACGCTTATGCCACGCGCCTATATCTTCGACTGCACTGCAAGCAGTATCCCTCTCTCAAGAAATATCTCCGCATATTCGCCCTCGATCTCATTGCTTACTCCAAGCGGAAAATATCGCTCCAGTCTCCCGTTTGTCAGCGGATAATGTACCCCCGATATGCTTACCCCTTCGCATTCTTCCGTCCACGCAAACAGCGACAGCGTCCGCCCTGCCCGCGCTTTCAGTTTCAGTGTCTCTCCGCCGCACAGCATCCTTGCACTGTCCGATACACCGCAGAGCATCCCGTCTGCACCCTGCTTCCGGATATATTCCAATGTCTGCAAATTCGCAAACGTATGGTCAAGCCTGCCGCCAAATGCCCCGTAAATCCGTATATCCCGAAAGCCCTTTACAAGCGCCGTCCGTACCGCAAGCATCGTGTCGGTATCGTCCTTTTCTGCCGGAACAGTCAGATGCGGCAAATGCTCCGGCACACTGCCGAGCGAATCAAAATCGCCCAGTACCAGATCCGGCTTCCGGTTCAGGCGCTCCGCCAGCCGCAGACCGCTGTCCGCACAGAGAATATATGCCGCTTCCGGCACCGGCTCACAGGGTATCCCCTGCTCCGGCGAGCCGGAGAAAATCACACAAATCCGTTCATTATCCATATTATCACCTGTTAAAAAGGACTGCTTCAACATATTGCCGAAGCAGTCCTGTATGCTTTATATCCGGAATCCGCCGTTCCATATAAACAATCCAAGAAGAACCGAGATCAGCAGCAGTTCTTCCTGCGAATATCCTTCAATTTCCTGTAAAAATTCATCTCTGTCCATTCTGATTACCCTTTTGTATCCGTATCAGCGCTGATAAAGCCGGTTGCTCTGGAACTGCGCATCACAGGTCACATTGATGCCGAGGCGTTTAAGCGTCCGTTCATCGACCTGCGAAAGAATGACTGTTGAATGCATTTCGCATCCGCGCAGCTTTTCGAGCTTTGTCATGGCACATTCGGCAGTCGGATTGGTTGCCGCCGAAATGGAGAGCGCAACAAGCGTTTCATCCGTATGCAGTCTCGGATTTTCGTTGCCGAGATGATCGGTTTTGAGATGCTGGATCGGCTCAATGACAGTCGGAGAAAGCAGCAGGATCGAATCATTGATCTTGCCGAGTGATTTCAGCGCATTGAGCAGCATGGTCGAGCAGGCACCCATGAGATCGGTCGTTCTGCCGGTGATGATTTTGCCGTTCGGGAGCTGCAATGCGGCTGCCGGTTCACCGGTTTTCTCTGCGACCTCGCGCGCTTTTGCGATGACGGGACGTTCTTCTTCGGTCAGCTTCATCTGCTGCATGAGCAGTTCGAGCTTATTGACGGTTTCGGAATCAGATTTGCCCTGCCGCAGATTGCAGCGCTCCGTAAAATAGCGCCGGATGATCTCCTGACGGGATGCCGCCTTTGCCGCATCATCATTGACGATGCAGAAGCCTGCCATATTCACGCCCATATCGGTCGGCGACTGATACGGCGATGTACCGTAGATCTGGTCGAACATGGAACGCAGGACAGGAAATACCTCGACATCGCGGTTATAATTGACGGCAGTTTTGCCGTAGGCTTCGAGGTGGAAGGGATCGATCATATTGATATCGTTGAGATTGGCGGTCGCGGCTTCATAGGCGACATTGACCGGATGCTTCAGCGGTACGTTCCAGATCGGGAATGTTTCAAATTTCGCATAGCCGGCTTCTCTGCCGCGCTGCTGCTCCTGATAGATCTGCGAAAGGCAGACAGCCATTTTGCCGCTGCCGGGGCCGGGAGCCGTCACAACAACGAGCTTGCGGCTGACTTCGATATACTCATTTTTGCCGAAGCCTTCCTCGGAAAGGATCAGCGGCAGATTTGAGGGATAGCCCTCGATGGGATAATGTCTGTATACGCGGATGCCGAGTGATTCCAGACGTTTCTGGAATTTTTCGGCGGCAGGTTCGCCGGTGAAGCGTGTCATAACGACACTGCCGACATACAGTCCCATTTCACGGTACAGACCGATCAGGCGAAGCACATCGGTATCATAGGTAATACCAAGATCGGCGCGCGTGCGGTTCTGCTCAATATCCGAAGCATTGATCGCAATGACGATCTCGACTTCTTTTTTCATGTGCAGGAGCATCCGCAGCTTGCTGTCAGGCTGGAAACCCGGCAGGACGCGTGCTGCATGATTGTCATCATAGAGCTTTCCGCCGAATTCGAGATACAGTCTGCCGCCGAACTGTGCGATCCGTTCGCGGATATGTTCAGACTGTGTCTTGAGATATCGGGCATTATCAAAAGCGATATTTTTCTTTTTCATGATACACAATTCCTTTCGCACGACATTTCCGTTACACTCTGATATATTATATCACATATTGTCAGGAATTGCAATAGGAAAATATGACAAAGTCTGCCGGCAGCGCACCTTGCCCGCCGAATATACTATAATATGTTTGCTTTGGCGGATGAAATGGGCAAGTTTTCGTGAAATCTGATAAATTTTCAGGAAAATGCAAAAAGGGCTTGATTTTTTTTCCGATTTCTGATACAATATATCTTGTTGACAAGTCTGTAAAGGAGGTGCCAGCTATGGCAAAATGCGAAATCTGCGGCAAGGGCGTAACATTTGGTATTAAGGTTTCTCACTCTCACCGTCGTACCAATCGTACATGGAAGCCCAATGTCCAGCGCGTCAAAGCGATCGTGAAGGGTTCTCCCTGCCACATCTATGTATGCTCCAGATGCCTGCGCTCCGGCAAGGTCGAGCGGGCAAACGGCTGATTTGATTCGGAAAACAACAGAGGAGTATTCACAGTGTCTTTCGTGGATACTCCATTGTTATGCAACATCCGCAATTTATTGATTTTTGCGATTGGGAGTAGCCGCCGGCATTTTTGCCGGATTTCCCGCGTCATACCCGCAGTCCGGCTGATACCGGCTGCCGTGTGAAATTGAAATGGCAAGACTTTCGCTGCTGCATCTGCCGGCTTTTGCGCCGGTGTGTTTGCCGCCGCGGAAGTTTTTTTTGCATATATCCATTTTCAATCTGCCATACATTATGAAAAGAGGGACATTTATGAAGCATTACCTTGAAAGCTGTGCAGCCGTTCTCGAAGAAGTACAGAGTACCGAACACGGTCTGAATGCCGCCGAAGCCAAATCCCGTCTGGAAAAATACGGCGAAAACAAGCTCGCTGCACAGGAAAAGCCGTCGCTTGCTGCAAGATTTCTCGAACAGTTCAAGAATCCGATGATCCTTGTCCTGCTTGCGGCAGCCGTCATTTCTGCCGTGACCGGCATCATATCAGAGGGTAAGCTCGAAGCCGATGTATTCATCATTCTGTTTGTTGTGATCGCAAATGCCGTTCTCGGTGTGTATCAGGAGAACAAGGCAGAGGCAGCGATCGAGGCATTGCAGGCGATGAGCGCCGCACAGAGCAAGGTTTACCGTTCCGGCGAGCTGATCGTTGTACCGAGTGCAGAGCTTGTGCCGGGCGATGTCATTACGCTGGAAGCCGGCGACAATGTTCCGGCAGACTGCCGTATTCTGGAAGCCGCTTCACTGAAAGCAGAGGAATCTGCGCTGACCGGCGAAAGTGTCCCCTGTGATAAGGATACCGAGGCACTGACCGGTACAGAAGTTCCGCTCGGCGACCGCAAAAATATGCTCTATATGGGCAGCAGCATTGCCTACGGCAGAGCCGCCGCAGTCGTTGTTGCGACCGGTATGCAGACCGAAATGGGCAAGATCGCAGGCGCGATCGCAAATGCGGAAGATGATGAAACGCCGCTCCAGAAGAATCTCACACAGCTCAGCAAAATTCTTTCGGTCGCTGTTCTCATTATCTGCGTGATCATTCTGGGCATCAGCGTGTTACAGATGTTCGTGAAGAACGGTACGATCACGCTGCCTGATTTCCTCAGTTCGTTTATGATCGCCGTCAGCCTTGCCGTTGCCGCAATTCCGGAAGGACTTGCCGCTGTTGTGACGGTCGTGCTTTCCATCGGCGTTACGAATATGTCCAAGCGCGGCGCGGTCATCCGCAGACTGACCGCCGTGGAAGCACTCGGCTGCGGTCAGGTCATTTGCTCCGATAAGACCGGAACGCTGACGCAGAACAAGATGACCGTTGTTGAGGAGCATACCGAAAACAAGGAACTGCTCGCAAAAGCAATGGCACTTTGCTGTGATGCCGTTCTGAATGAGGACGAAAGCGTGACCGGTGAGCCGACAGAAGCGGCTCTGGTCGCTTATGCGAATAAATGCGGACTGAAAAAATATGAACTGGAAGCCGAATGGCCGCGTGTCGCGGAAGCACCGTTCGATTCCATGCGCAAGATGATGTCAACCGTTCATCAGAAGGGCAATGCGTACATCCAGTATACAAAGGGTGCGCCGGATGAAGTCCTGCGCTGCTGCTCACATATTCTCGATCACGGCGAAGTCCGTCCGATGAATGCGGCTGACCGTGCCGAAATTCTGCGTCAGAATAAGGAAATGGCAGATAAGGCACTGCGCGTTCTGCTTGCCGCTTACCGTGATCTGACCATGATGCCGATGCAGATCTCTCCGGAATCACTGGAGCATGACCTCATTTATATCGGCATGACCGGTATGATTGATCCGGTGCGTCCGGAAGTCAAGGATGCGATCGGACTTTGCCGTACCGCAGGTATCCGTCCGGTCATGATCACCGGCGACCACAAGGATACTGCTGTTGCGATCGCAAAGGAGCTTGGTATTCTCGGCGAAGGACAGCGTGCGCTGACCGGTGCAGAGCTTTCGGAAATTCCGGATGATGAATTCAATGCACACGTTGCCGATTACAGCGTGTATGCGCGTGTGCAGCCGGAGCATAAAGTCCGTATCGTCAATGCATGGCGCAAGAATGGCATGACAACTGCCATGACCGGTGACGGTGTCAATGATGCGCCGTCGATCAAGAGCGCGGATATCGGTGTCGGTATGGGTATCACCGGTACGGATGTTACGAAGAATGTTGCCGATATGGTGCTGACGGACGACAATTTTGCAACGATCGTCGGCGCGGTCGAAGAAGGCAGACGCATCTATGATAATATCCGCAAGGCAATTCAATTCCTGCTTTCCAGTAATCTCAGCGAGGTGCTTTGCATCCTTATTGCAACGCTCGGTCTTGGTAAGCTGACCGGCGGTTCATTCACGATCTTCGGACCGGTCCATCTGCTCTGGATCAACCTGATCTCGGACTGTTTCCCCGCAGTTGCACTCGGTATGGAGCCTGCCGAACGCGGTATCATGCAGCGCAAGCCGCGCAGCAGCGATGCACATATCTTCTCGGACGGCATGGGCATCAATCTGCTCTGGCAGGGTGCTGTGATCGCAATTCTGACGCTTGTATCCTATGTCATCGGTGCGCAGACCTCTCCGGAAGCCGGTACAACAATGGCATTCCTGACGCTTTCTGTCTGTGAAATGCTGCACGCATGGAATATGCGCTCCCTGCGCGGTTCTGTCTTTACAATGGAGCATCGGAATCCGCTTCTGCTCGGTTCGATCGCACTTTCCTTTGTGCTGACGGCTGTTGTCCTGCTGATTCCGGCACTGCGCAATATCTTCTCGCTGGCATCCCTCAGCGGTATGCAGTATCTCTGGGCAATTCTCCTTGCGGCGCTGATCGTTCCGGTCGTTGAGATCGTCAAGGCGATTCGCCGTGCATCCGCAAAAAAGTGACCGTATGAAAGTGAACATCAAGAATAAAACTGTCGCAGCGCTGATCTTTGTTATCGGCGCTGCTGCCGTAATATGCGGCGGATTATATATATGGGATCAGGTCATGCGCACGAAAGATGCGCGTCATTTGCAGGACTGCGGATATCAGTATGCAATGGGAAGTGCGGATTATTCACTGAGCTATCAGAAGATCGGCAACGATGCCGCAAAACATATTGTCGTGACGATCGCCGGAATAGGCGCGGATGATTTCACGGAAGCACTCCATCCCCTGACAGCCTGCCTGCAAACGAATACGCTTGCCGTGTGTATTGACCGTGCCGGATACGGTCTGAGCAATGATACGCATATTCCGCAGACGATCGACAGAGCCGCGGCAGATTACCGTGCCGTTCTGAAAAATGCCGGCATCGAGCCGCCCTATATCCTGATGCCGCACGCATACGGCGCAGTGATCGCCGCCTATTGGGAAAGTCAGTATCCCGATGAAATTGAGGGCATATTCTTTCTGGACGGCGATGTGCCGAACGATGAAGCCGTACAGGCACAGTATGCGCCGCTGACCGCATGGACACAGCGGCTCTGCTCGGTATTCGGCTTGACGCGGCTGATTCCGGATATGGTGCAGACGCTGCCGCCGGACTATTCACCCGTACAAAGAGAGAATGCAGAGATGCTTTCGCTCCATAGTTTCCGGACATTCGCAAAGGATTCCGAGGAGAAACTGCTTGCGGAGAATTACAAAACCGCCTATGAAAATCTCGTCACAACGGATATTCCGAAAGTGTATCTGAATGCAGGTGTATTCCGTTCGGCTGAGGAATGGCTCGCAGCAGACGACTGGGCGCGAACTTTCCGGAAAATGCCCGAACAATCGGATACGGAGCGTCAGAAAGCCGCAGAGCAGGCGGTCGCTGAGAATAAACAGAACGCAGAGGCAGTCATAAAGCCGTATACGGAGCAGCTCGGAAACTGCGAATATATTGAGATCTCCGGTGATCCGTATATCTATATGCATAAGCCGGCAGCCTGTGCTGTATTGTTTTCCCGTTTTCTCTCACGCATTGAAGATGACGGAACAGAAACCGGATCATAGAATAATCCGCAGGATGGAAGATAAACCCAATCCTGCGGATTTTTTCAGTCTGACGATTTTCCTTTAGGATGGGGGTATTCCGCCCGTTACGACGGGCGGCAAGGGCGCTGCCCTTGACCTGCCAAAGGGATCTATCCCTTTGGAATCCCATTTTTGCGCGCCGGCTGCTCCCCTGCCTATGTGAAACGCGCAGAATATATCCCCCTGCACACCCATAGAACACGATTACGGCTGTCAGCCCTGCCGCGTACTGTAAGCGGCGTGAATCAGCGGAACGGATTCCGGCTGCTCCGCCGTGATCCGGATCGCCTGCCGCAGCATTGCTTCCGCTTCATCCAGTCGGGATTCCTGCGCCGCATACATCGTCAGGAGCGCATCGCCCTGCCGGACAGCATCACCGTTTTTGCAGCAGAGCCGGATGCCTGCGCCCGGATCAATCGCGTCAGCCTTTGTCATTCTGCCTGCGCCGAGCAATACGCCTGCACGCCCGATCTCCTCACTGTGCATAGCTGATATCCAGCCGTTCCGGTCTGCGCAGAGCGTGCGCGTACAGGCTGAGAGCTTCAGCCGCGACGGATCTTCCGTAACACGCGCATCACCGCCCTGTCCTGCGATCATCATGGCAAAGCGTTCCATTGCCGCACCGCCCGTGACGGCTTTCTCTGCCATTACAAGACACTCCGCACTGCTGCCTTTGCCTACCATGCGCAGCAGTTCCGCCGCAAGCGTTATGCAGAAGATACTCAATTCGGATTTTGTATCACCGGCAAGCACGCTGATCGCTTCCTGCACCTCGATCGCGTTGCCGATGCACATTCCAAGCGGACGATCCATATCCGTCAGGATCGCAGTGCAGTCCTTCCCGTCCGCTTTTGCCGCCGAAAGCATCCGGCGTGCCAATTCTGCGGCATCTGCATCATTCTTCATGAATGCGCCGCTGCCGACCTTGACATCCAGCAGAATATGATCTGCACCTGTTGCGAGCTTTTTGCTCATGATGCTTGCGCAGATCAGCGGAATGCTGTCAACTGTTTCCGTGACATCACGGAGCGCATAGAGCTTTTTATCCGCAGGCGCAAGATTGCCCGTCTGCATCGCAATGGCAAAGCCTGCCTTTTTCACCAGTGCAAGAAAATCATCCGGTGCAAGCGCCGTGGAAAGTCCGGGGATGCTTTCGAGCTTGTCGATCGTTCCGCCGGTATGGCCAAGCCCTCTGCCGGACATTTTCGGCATATAGACACCGCAGGCGGCAGCGATCGGCGCGAGGATCAGCGTGGTTTTATCTCCGACACCGCCGGTACTGTGCTTATCTGCGACCGGCCCGTCAAGCGCCCAGTGCATCACCTGACCGGAGTCACGCATTGCGATCGTGAGTGCGGCGGTTTCTTCGTCATTCAGTCCGGAAAAGCAGACCGCCATCAGCCATGCGGCAAGCTGATAATCAGGGATCGGTGGCTCTGCGGTCACGCCCTGCACAAGCTGTCTGATCTCCGATTCGCTCAGCGGGATCTGCTGTTTTGTTTTCCGGATACATTCTCCGATGTGAAATACTGCCATTTGATACTGCACCTCCTGCATATCCTTTTGCTGTCTGCGCATCGGTCTGCGCATTTTCATACTATATTATATCACAAGCAAACGGAAAATGCAATCAAACTGACCGAAAAATTCCGTCCGGCAGGGCGCAAAATTACTGATTCTGACGGCGGAAATCACCGGGGGATATCCCTGCCTGTGCGCGGAACTGCCGTGCAAAATGCTCATAGCTGCGGTAGCCGCACTGTACGGCAATATCCTGAATGGACATATTCGTGGTGCTGAGCAGCATTTTTGCTCTGGATATCCGGCTGTCGATCAGATCCTGAATGAAGCTCACGCCGAACTGCTCCTTATAATGATGCTGAAAGGATGAACGGCTCATGCAGGTCTCATGCGCTGCCCAGCTGATCGACCAGTCCAGATACGGCGCGGTATTGATCTTATTCCGGATAATCAGCATCATCTCATAACGGGAATTGTTCTGGATATGCGTCTGTTCATGCACCTGTTCGCTGACCTTATTGCAGAGCAGCCAGAAATAGTGCGAAATGGAATCCGCCTTGTGCAGATGCTCAGAACTGTTTTCATCCGCGATGGCTTTGATGCAGAAGCTGAAAAATTCCGTACTCCGCAGCGGAACAGGCACGCCGACCGGTACACTTTTCGCCCGAAACCAGTCTGCTTCCTGCATCTCAAAGGAAAAATGGATCCAGTCATTTGCAAAGGAATGCTGCGGCACGGCACGGTAAAACTGCGGCATCCCTTCCGGATACAGAAAGAATGTATTTGCCGGAATCAGGACATCCTCACCGTTCAGCGTGAAGACCGCATCCGTTCTGAGGATCAGCAGAAGCATATCGCCGCTGCCGTCCGGTCTGGACACGATAAAGTCTGCATCATGCCTGTGATTATACCCTACGTTATGAAGAATCATAATTATACTCCTGTATGTAAAGATTTGCACAATATATCATATAATATGCATTATATCCTATTCCGTTTTATTTGTCAATCTATTATAATGAAAAAGCAGGAGCTGCGGAGTGCCTGTGTTTGCGAAACTGGCTCCCTGTCTGCGCACAGCTTTGGTTTATTAACTGCATTTTTGAGGGGTAAAGCGTTCGGGAGGACAGTTGTGCGCAGAAAGGGAACAGTCGGGAGGGGACTGGCCGGTTTCGTATTTTGTTGTCTCCGCATGAAAAAGGGAGGATTTTGTTATGAACAGAAAATTGCGTCTCAGACTGCTGTCCGGTTTGGCAGCGGTCACATTGCTGACCGGAACTGCACAGTGCTTTACGCCTGCTGTCGGTTTCGCAGCCGGAAACCTGATCTCAAATTCCACATTTGAGAACGGTACAACAGATTGGGGTATCTACAAGGAAAGCGGCGGTGCTGCAACACTTTCGACCGATAACGGCAGACTTGCACTGAAGATCAGCAGTGTCGGTAAGCTCAATTATGCCGTGCAGCTTTTTTATGATATCGTTCCGCTGTATCAGAACGGTGTATATCATCTGCACTATGAGATCTCCAGCTCCGTTCCGCGCTATGTGGAAGGTATGATCCAGCAGAACGGCGGCAAGTATCAGGCCTATACATGGAAGGGCTTCAATGTCGATACAGAGCCTACCGTGATCGACTATGACTTCACTATGGAAGCTGAAACCGATATCATGACCAAGTTCTGCTTCAACTGCGGCCTGCAGGAGAAGGACGGCGGCGATGTCGGCGCACATACGATCTATCTGGATAATGTAACACTGGAGCTTGTCGATGATTCCAAGGTCGATTACAGCACCATCGGTCCGGTTGAATCCCCGATCCTGACCAATCAGATCGGCTTCCGTCCGAATGATAAGAAAACAGCAGTTGTCCGCAAGGGCGGCGCATCAAAATTTGATGTCGTCAACGCAGATACCAAGCAGGTCGTCTATTCCGGTTCGTTCGGCGATCCGATCAGCAATACAAGCGCGGATGAGACCGACTATATCGCAGATTTCTCGAAAGTTACGGCTGAGGGCACATATTATATCTCCTGCGACGGTATGGATCCGTCCTATACATTCAAGATCGCAGAGAATCCCTATGCAGAACTCGCTGATGAAGCCGTGAGAATGTTTTATCTCCAGCGCTGCGGCTGTGAGGTCAATGATAGACCAGAAGCCAATGTGGAAGATTTCAGTCATAATGCCTGCCACACCGGAATGGCGACCATCTACGGCACAAGCAATAAGATCGACGTATCCGGCGGCTGGCACGATGCCGGTGACTACGGCAGATATACCGTTGCAGGCGCAAAGGCAGTTGCCGATCTGCTCTATGCATATCAGGCAGCTCCGTCCATGTTCAGCGACAAGATCGGTATTCCGGAAAGCGGCAACGGCGTGCCGGATATCCTCGATGAAACACGCTATGAGCTGGAATGGATGCTCAAGATGCAGGCTTCGGACGGCAGCGTTTATCACAAAGTCTCCTGCGCAACATTCCCCGGCTATGTCATGCCGACTGCGGAAAAGGCTGAGCTGATCGTAACACCGTATTCCTCGACCGCAACGGCTGATTTCTGCGCAGCTATGGCAATGGCTTACGAATTCTACAAGCCTGTTGATGAGACATTTGCAAAGAAGTGTCTGGATGCTGCACTGAAATCATGGGATTTCCTTCAGGCACATCCGGAATTTGTATTCAAGAATCCGGCGGATATCTCGACCGGTGACTACGGCGACAAAACCGATGCGGATGAGCGTTACTGGGCAGCCTGCCAGATGTACCGCGCAACCGGCGATGAGAAGTATCTGGACGGCATTACAAGCGTCAAGACCGGTCTGGATTGGTCTACTGTCGGCGACTACGGCAATATCGCACTCGCAACCATGAAGAACGGCAGTCACGCACTGGTCGAAAAGGCAAAGGCTGCGCTCGAATCTTCTGCTGCATCCTTTGAAAAGACTGTCAACGCAAGCCCCTACAGCTCCCCGATCACCAAGTATAACTGGGGCTCGAATATGACGATCGCCAATGCAGGCATCGTTCTGGGACTCGAAGGCAGGCAGGAAGCTGCTTCGGAAGTTCTGAGCCATCTGCTCGGCAAAAACCCGAACGGCATCTGCTATGTGACCGGATTCGGTACGGTTTCTCCGCAGACACCGCATCACCGTCCGTCTATGGCAATCGGCAAGGCACAGCCCGGTATGCTGGTCGGCGGTGTCAACTCCTCGCTTGAGGACAGCGCTGCAAAGGCATACTGCAAGACTTCTCCTGCTGCAAAGTGCTACACGGATAATGCAGAGAGCTATTCCACCAATGAGATCACGATCTACTGGAATTCGCCGCTGGTCTATCTGCTTGCAGTGATCGGTGATGAGCAGCAGATTCCGGATACGACCACTACAACGACCACCACAACGACCACGACCACCACAACCACAACCACATACGATACGACCACCAAGCCGACCGATATTCCGGACGATAAGGATGTTGTACTGGGTGATGTGAATGAGGACGGCACGGTTGATGTTTCGGACGGCGTTCTGCTTGCACGCATGATCGCAGAGGACGCAGATGCGAAGGTTTCGGAGCAGGGACTTTTGAATGCCGATACCTCGCGCGACGGTCAGATCTCCAGTGACGATATCGTTCAGATTTTGAAGTATATCACAAAGATGATCACAAGTTTCTGATTCAGATGCAATGAAAACAGCCTCCCGTTTTTTACGGGGGGCTGTTTCAGTTTGTCTGAAAATAAAATGAACGCCGAAACAGAAGTTTTCAAAGAGTAACCGGCGAGCCAAATCAAAAGTTTTGATCCAACTTTTTCAAAAGTTGGCAGGTTCTTAGGGCAGCGCCCTAAGCCGTACTCCGCAGAGTACGGAACCTGCACGGTGAATCGCTCTGCGATTCACTTAGGGGTGCCCTCTATCGCAGGGCCCCCCTCTCTGAAAAACGATCCACCGGATCGTTTTATCAGATTCACCCTCTCGGAGCTCCTAAAGTATGGGGAGTTTCGTTGTCTGCGGACAAC
>JAZQOZ010000186.1:0-2759 GCA_045628085.1 Oscillospiraceae bacterium
TACAAGAGAATAACCGCACACGAGCCGCCACGTTCGCTCCTGTGGGCTGATTGGGATTCCTCCGCAAAGTGATTCCGCCTGAAATCAAGCCCCACAGAGGCGCACAGGACGGCTTCTGTGCGCAGTCATATACTACACAAGAAATGTACATTGTTTTCTGCGTATCTTCTGTACTATTAGCGGCTTGCTATTATCCGCAGACAGAGTTAATATGTGACTACCGCAAGAGAAGCGGAATCAAAATTAAAGGAGAGAATCCACATGAAAATTCTCATTATTGAGCCCGGCAAGCACCCGCGTGAAGCGGACATCGAAAACACGCTGGAAAACCTCCAGAAAACAGTCGGCGGATACCTTGAAGCCATATATCCCTTTGACGAACCGGTCGCATTGGTTTGCGATGAAGAATCCAAACTCAAGGCAGACACCGAATGGAATCGGATGCTGCCCGAAACGCACGATGTCATCAAAGGCACGTTTTTCCTTTGCGGAATCGGCGAGGAAGATTTCACAGACCTTGCGCCTGACCTCATGGAAAAATACAAGCGGCGCTTTTGGGAGATTGAACACTTTCTGCATATCGGAAATAAGCTGATTCCGAATTCCCTGAGCGAATAACAGAAAGCGGCGGGTGTATTATACACAACACCCGCCGCACATTTTCCTCGTATCTTCTGTAGTTTTAGCGGCTTGATATAATGTGCTTTTAGAGTTAATATGTACACAACGCAAGGGGAAAGCCCGCCGGAAACTACGAAAAACGGAGGAAAAAACAATGATCAGCTACGGAATGGCAAAGGCAAGAGCAATGGCAGGCAGAGACGACTGGAACGAGCGCGAGGCAATCAAAAGCGCCACGATCCTTTGGTACGACACCGAGGAGGAAGCCTACGAACTGGAGATTGAGAACGAGGACGACCTTGGCGTGGCAGACTTCACCGCATGGATTGAGGAGAACGCCGACCGCCTTGCACAGGAGGACGCAGCCGCCAACGGCACGACCTTCGACGGTGTCGAGGAGATCGACTACGAAACCGAGTGGATCGACGACGACGCACTTTTTGACGAAGACTACGCAGCCGCCTGCGAGTTTGAATGGGAGTGCATGACCGGCAGATAAACCGGTCGCCCCACCGGGGCGGCACAGCGCTGCCCTGTGCGCGGGCAGCAGGTTCCGCGCAAACTGCTGCCATGTCAGAACAAGCCCCGAACAGCGCGTTTCTGCGGCTCATGTGGGCGGGCGTAAAGTACACAAACAGGCGGAAAATACCGCCGAGATCATTGTTATTACTCACACTTGATATATCCGCCATTTAGAGTTAATATGTGTACAACGGAAGGGGTGCGGGTGTCCGGTGGACACCTCTGCGAAGCAGAAGCACCGACCGAGGCGACAGCCGAGACCCAAGCCCACCGAAAACTACGAAAAACGGAGGAAAACATTATGTGGCACGAAGGTACGATTGGAGTTCCGAAGGGAGACGGCAAGTACACGGTCGTTCATTACTGGGTGAAAGCCTACGACGAGGGCAGCCAGTACGGGATCGACGGAGGCAGGATCAGCAAGGCAACGCTGAAGATCAGCGGCGAGGTTGTTTACAACTACGACCGGGGGCTGGATGTCCCGCCGCAGAACGAGGCAGCGGAGATGGCAATGGCGATTCTGATGCACGAGTACAACTAAAACAAAAGGGCGGCTACCGGAGGGCAGCCGCCTTTGAACTATGCTTTAAAAATATGCTCTCTATGATATGCTAAGTAAAACAAATTTTTATCTGTGATTTTGATTTTCATAGTTGGGAGCGCGTTTAACCACATTCGATTGTTTGCGTCAAGTTGCTGAGAAATAAGTATCTTTCCTTCATCATCAAATGAAATATAACCCAAGTCAAACAACTTATCATGATTAGGGCATAAGAGTAATCCGTTATTAACATCTGTTTTTTCTTCAGGGCTACTATCTCGCCACGGTTTTATATGGCTCGCGATTAAGCAGTCTTTTAAATCCGCACCACATATGCAACAAGTCTTGAATGTTTGTAATAGCTTTTTGCGAAAATCGCCTTGATTTACTCTTTGTTTTACAAGCGCGAGAACATCTTCACCTACAAGATCAGATACATTTTCTATTGCATAAACAGTTTGATTCTGATTGGTTTCGTAGTTTTTTATGTAATCAACAACCTTAGCATTTGTATCTTCATTACCAAACCAGAACTCATGCTGACCTATGCCGGATATTGTAAAGTTGCGTTTATCTGGAGAAATCAAAACGGCTTCACTTGCCATTATATTAAACTCACAAGCTTCTTTGTGATCACGTGATATCATAACGGTATCTGGAACACGCTGTTTTATTGAATATACATCGGCATTATTATACCACCCAACAAGCTTACCGTTTGAAACCCAAACAACAAGAATACCGTGGGCTATTCCTGCTTTTAGACTGCCGCCTAATTTCTCAACATGAATGCGACATTCAGCACCTTTTTGATGTCCGGGTTCAACGAAGCCATAATAATTGCCATTAATAAATTGAAAATTATATATTTCCCCACCTATTTTATTCTCTCGTAAATAACGTTCTCCACCTGATATGGAATCATTATTCAAACCCTGATAATAATTCATCGTTCCGATTCTGCAATAAAGAATTGTCCCCATATTAATCCCCTTTCTGATAAACCAAAGTCTTATAGTGCCTTTAGTATAACACAGCTAATTGATGCTGTCAATAAAAATCATGGAGGTGAGGC
>JAZQOZ010000187.1:0-7588 GCA_045628085.1 Oscillospiraceae bacterium
TTAGAGGAAACACGACAATAAGCACATACACGCAGCTTTGGTTTTGTTCCTTGTGAAATATCCTGATTGAATATTCGTTTTACCGTTGGGCTTCCCATATTTTTGCCTCCTTTTCAGCGATCCTGTTCGCTTTTTCCATCAGGTATTTTTCTTCAGCAGAGAATACGGTTCTTCCGCCTCCGATTGTCCTGTGTTTCAGCAATTCCTGAACAATATCAAATATTTCGTGACTCACGATCGCAGGATGATGTTCTTCGATAAGAATCTGTTCTACAAAGCCCTTATTCTTGACTCTTCGTTCTCTCCCGTCACTGTCAACGATTTTGCAGTCTTTATTAGAGAGAAAATCACCTACATAATTCTCGCTGCGCAAAAGGAGCGCGACAGCTGCTTTCGTCCATACTTTTGTGCTTCCTTCTTCTTTTTCCATGCGGTTCATTTCATCTCTGATTTCAGCATATGTGTGGCACATAGCGGCCATGTAGAAAGCCATTCTTACGACTTCTGCCTGATTTGGTACAATCTCCCATCGATGATTTTTTCCAACAGAAGTGTAGCCGTATCTTGGTGGAGTCCATGTTTCTCCGCGTTCAAGATGTTTACTTCTGCTCCATGCCTGATTCTGTGACAAGGAATTGCTCTCTTCCTGTGCAATCGTTGCAAGAATACCTAGAATCAGCTCTCCGGTCATAGTATCAGTATCGAGGTTCTCCTTTTCAAATTTTATACGCACCCCAAGTCCCCTAAGATGTCTGACAGTTTCAACGCATTCCGCCATGTTCCTAGCAAATCGGGATATACTTTTTGTCAGGATAAGATCTATCTTACCATCCTCGCAATCCTTTATCATACGATTCAGTTCAGTACGGTTGTACATCTTTCTGCCACTCTTCCCGTGATCACCGTACACACCGACAAACTCCATATCAGGATTGGAAGTTATCAGTTTCTCATAATACTCGCATTGAACCTCAAAAGAGCCGTCCTGAGTATCACTAGCAGTGCTGACACGGCAGTATGCGCACGTTCGTGTTTTTTTATTGATTTCCATTCAATACCTCCTATCTGACCGCTGTCATCTGCGGTCATCATATATTGCCATAAAACAGCATACATAGCAAGTCATTTCAGCGTTAATTTGAGATATAGACGGCATGATAACCCGGTATTTCATATGTAAACAGAGGGATCATTCCCTCCGTTGTGTGTGATTACTCCTTCACAAGAGTACCCTTGTATGTGTCATTGCCAATCTGAATCGTTGCGCTCACAGTCTGGTCAGCGGCAGATGCAGGCGGTGCCTGTTCAAACACGGGTGCTTTCTCCTCAACAACCACAGGAGGCGGGAATCCGTTCAGTCCCTTTTTCTTGATGATATCCGGATACTCCACATAACCGACATCAAGATCAACATTGCCAGTAATACCATCAACGAAACCTCTGCTGGAGAACTGCCACAGACCTACAGAGCCACTGTAATTGAGAGTGCTGTTCCACTCCGCAACCCAGAGCGCATAACGCTTCTGCACTTCTTCGGTGATATGCGTAGTCAGCGGCGAACGGCTCATGTAGAAACCTGCGTAGTAACCTGCATTTTCAAGTGCGTCGCAGAAAGCCTTGACCATTGCGGAGCAGTTTTCCTTGCCGGTTTCGAGTGCGGATTTTTCTTCGAGATCATAGAAAATAGGATACTCGAACTGCTTACCGTTCAGAATGCTGATGCAAACTTCTGCTTCCTGCTTCGCTTCATCGGGGGTGGTAGCATACGAATACCAGTAAGCGCCAATCGGCAAACCGACTGCTTTTGCTCCTGCATAATTGTCCTCAAATTTCGTATCTTTCTGACTTGCAAATCTGCCGTAGCCTGCGCGCAGAATCGCAAAATCAAGCCCTGTATCCTTGACTTTCTGCCAGTCAATTGTTCCGTTGTGAACGCTGACATCAATGCCTTTCATCATCGCATCATCCTCCTTCTTTGCAACAGTGCTTTCCTTGCTGATGCCAAAATACTGATAGAAATCAGAGGTAACAGTACCATTTCCGTGGATTTCGTTGCCATACCATTTTGAGCCGGGACGGACATCCACATGGGTATATGTGTAGCTGTCATTGATGTTGGCGATACCCGTGAAGCCGATATCCTGCGCTGCACAACACACGAGTTTGCTCGAAATCGGCTGACCGTCCTGTCCGATACAGCAGATATCTGCGGCATTGCCGAGTGTGTGCTGACCAATACCGCTGCCGCCCACATTTTTGTCGTGCTGAATACAGCGGAAACCACTGGACAGATTGATTGCCGAGCAGTTCAGCTTGGTACGGAGCTGTTCGAGCTTCTCTACGAGTTCGTCAGATACAGAAAAGTCGTGAGCGTTTCCGCACTTACACTGAAATTCGCTTGCCTTGAAATGCTCCGTGATCTGCGTCGTATCGCCGTAATTGTAAACTCTCGTCATTACACTTCCTCCTCGTTCTCGTTTTTTTTACTATCTTCTTTGTCGTGCAACTGAAGCAATACAGTACGAAGCGCATCGGGCACGGGCAAACCGAGATGTGTCACGTTCTCAAGCAGCGACACGCCCTCGTTGGACAGATAAAAGAAAATGACCGCCGTTCTCATCACGCTGCCTTCGCCGATGATATTTGTGTCGAGCAGACAGCCGATGCCTACAAGGATAAAAATTAGCACCTTCTTGAAAATGCCGCGGAAACCGACCTCGCTCGACAGGTTCTTATCGACGACAGCGCACATTACGCCTGTGATGTAGTCGGCAACTACAAATGCAAGTAATGCGATCAGCAGACCGTCATTACCGCCAAGGAAATGTCCGAGCCAGCCGCCGATGCCTGCAAAACAGGCTCTTGTTAAATTCCAGAATTCTTTCATAAAAATTCCCCCTTACTGATACACGACAACAGATTTTAACAGTGGATGCGTGTTATTTGAACGCCCAAGCCAGCAGAGATAATAGTCACCCTCCGGAACAGTATCACAAAGTCCAAGACTGGTGATGGTCGTTTCACAATACAGCCAGTGAAACGGCACTTCGAAATATCTATGACTGCGAATGGACGTAAACACATAGTTTTGAATGGTGTCAGATGCAGATTTGCCGTTGACGGGAATCAGCATCAGATTGCTTTGTTCAGTCGTTCCCGACTGATACTGCAATGCGATTGCTGTGTCAGCGCTCACATGAAACGGCTTCGTGCTTGCTGTATAAACAAAACCGTCCCATGAAAAGTCCTCCTGACTGTAATTCAAAACATAGCCGTTGTTTGCACGGCAGAATGCCTTATTGTCACGGATATATCCGCTGAGATCTTCGATGCCGTTCTGAAAAATCGTGAAAACAGAATCGGCGTATTTGTCACTGCCGCATAAAAACAGCGGCAGCTTTTTATAGCCACCGCCGTTTTGAATATCGAGAACTTTCGGAACGAGCGTATTCAGCGTTTCGGACGCATCTGCATCCACGCCCTTGATTTTCAGGTTCTCTGCCAGATTCGCTTTCTGCGTCAAAAGTTCCTGCAAATATTCTGCGATCATGTTCCCACCTCCACGATAGTTGCAAGAATCGCATCCACGCCCTGCAATTCGGATTCCAATGCGGATATCCGCTGTTCAAATGCCGAAGCAAGCGAATACGCCTTATTCCAGTTCGAAACAGCAGATGCCGTCAGCGAATCAAGCACTGACTGATTTTTGTGCTGATGCACAGCTTTCTGCACATTGCTGATTGTGTCAGCCTGTTCATCTAATGCGTCCTGTAATTCATCTTTTACGGACTGAAAAACGTCATCCGTGACAAAATGTGAAGTATCAGGCGGATGCTGCAACTGTTCAAGCATCTCTGCGGTGACAGCATCCAGTACAGATTGATTCTTATGCTGATGTGTATTTTTCTGCAAATCACGAATGTCGGCATCCTGTTCATTTATTGCGTCCTGCAATTCATCTTTCACAGACTGAAAAACGTCATCCGTGACGAAATGTGAGGTGTCAGGCGGATGCTGCAGCTGTTCAAGCATATCTGCGGTTATGCTGTCCAGAATTGCTTGATTATTGTGCGTATGCCGGGCTGACTGCAATGGAATGAGTGCTTCATTGACGCACTGAATTTCATATTTTGTATTGTCCTCAAATTGCTGTAAGCCGTTCAGGTCAGACAAGAGTTCTGCTGTGAAGGCATCCAGAACATTCGCATTTGCGTGATTGTGTGTGGTGGCAGATGAGAGCTGTGCAAGCAAATCATCAATCTGCTTTTGTAGTGAGCCTTGCAGATAGAACAGTGCAGTATTGGTCGCAAAAGTGTTGACATCAGGATAGCTTTGCAACTTTTCCAGTAGTTCCGGTGTAATGCCGTTTGCACCATTCGCACCGTCCTTGCCATCTTTACCATCCACACCGTCACGTCCGTCTTTTCCATGCAGGCTTTCGAGCCATTCTGCTTCTGTTCCTTCAAATCCATGTGTAACGGCGATGTCATACGCTGACATACCGCTGCCGCCTTCTTGGATTTTCTGCAAAAGCTGTGCATAGAGGTCAGGTGTCGGCGGAATCGGTGTGTCCTCTCCCTCAAATCCAGATGCACGGATGTTAAGTGTAACAGGAACGGTTGTAGCACGAACGGTCGTATCTGCCTCGGTGTCATAGCCGAATACGGACATTTTTGCAGCACCCACATGAAGCTCCGCAGGCAGATAACAGCTTGTGCCGTCCACACCGAGAACGATGCTGTAAGTTTCATCGCACTGCGAAAACTGCACGACCTTGTGAAAACGCTTCCAGTCGCCGTCAAATACAAACTTGAACTGCACATACTGGATCTGGTGGTCGGCTAGCACCTCACGCTCCAAAATTTCGATGCTCTGATTTTTGACCAGAAATTTCCACATCAGTTTTTCACCTCCGTCCATTCTTTCGTATCTGCGTGGTATTCCATATATCCATCAAGACAGATAACTTTGTGCATCAGACCGTTGTCGATGTGGTTGCCGTCCCAACTGCTTTCTTTTGTCACTGCCGCCCAATCCGCAAGGCTGCCCTCGTAGGTGATTTCCGTCAGCGGCGTGTAGTTGATCATGTGAGCGCCGACCTTTTTTACGTTGTGGCTGAGTGTCAGAGTGTGGAGTGACGAATTGACAAAGCAGAATGACGGCACGACCTCGCATTCCACTCGTGCAGATACCAGCGCTTTTGCGTCCATAAAGAGGTTTGAGCCAAGAGAAGTCAGCGTTACAGGCAGCGTAACAGTTTCGGCATTCAGGTTGACAAACGCCTTTTCGCCAATGGTTGTGACAGACGCAGGAATCGTCAGTTCCGTCAAACCGCCGATATCATACATGAAGAACGCACGCTCACCAATCTCGGTAAGGCTTGTCGGGAAGCTGACCGATTTCATATTACTGCATCGTTCAAAAACGCTCTTGCCGATTGCCGTGATACCGTCCGAAATGATGAGCGATTGAATATTTTCGTTCTCAAAGAACGGCGATTTGCCGATATCGTAATCGTATGTTGCACCAGTTCCGTGAAGCAGTAATTTGCCGTTAGAATACAGCACATACTGCACATTTTCGCCGCAGGTTCCCATTTCTGCAATTCCTCCGATGGTATCATCAACTGCCGTCTGCAAGGTTTCTACCTGATTTTTGAGCGAATCGATTGTCTGGTTATTCTTCTGTACCTCCGCAATAAGCTGTGCAGTCTGCGCCATCAGTTCCGTGAATCTGCACTTGCCGAGAATGCACTTGCAGTAACCGCAGACATTTTCATCCTCGCGATAGTCGTACCAGTCATTTGCCGACAGTTTCGTTGCCCCAACATTCAGGCGGACTGCGTACATCACAAGGCGCTTTTTGTGCTTGTCCGCAGAAAGCGCAGGCAAAGTCGGGTTCTCCGCAGGCGTTCCCGGCGTGATTTCCAGAGCAACTGAACGTACCGTGTCGGATACGTCAAGCAGAATAGAAATTGCCACATATCGCGGCAGGGACTCGTCCAGATACCAATAAATATCGGGACAGATAATTGAGATCTGCCCCGTCGTAAACATTTCAAAATTGTTGACCTCGCAAGTTTCCACATAGCCCTCAGTGGAAACATCAATACCTGCGGTTTTGTAGTAGACTTTGATGTATCTTGAGGGCTTGACCACCTTGTAGTGCTGATGCCGACGGGCTTCTATCCCAGCGCCACGTATCTCAAAGTGAATGACCACATTTCGCTTTTCGATGAAGGCGTTGTTGAGGTAGCTTCCGTCCATGCCCGCATAGCTGGAGGTGCTGATCGTGCAGGGTGGCGGATTCAAGCCCTCGACCTTTGCGGTCATATACTGGTTAGCGGTGGCGGTCATGTCCACCCGGTCACCGGACGCATTCTCCAAAATTAAGGAAAAGAACATAAAAACCTCCTTTACAATTTTGGTATGTTGGTGTATAATGAAAGAAACGAAAGAGCAATGCACTGCTCGACAAATCGAAAATTGCAAATAGAAGGGAATAGAAAAAGTGAAAAGGATTATATTGATTCTGTCTGTGTTGGTAGTAATTGCAGGTGTTGTCGGAGGTATTGTATTCAGAACACAATATGTTTTTCTCGATGATAAAGTCTACAAAAAAGATGTGAAAGAACTGGATTTATACTATAGTGATAATGACGTTGATGAACTGAATAAATGCAGTGAGCTTGAAGAACTCATAATCCGCAGAATAGATGATGAGTTTTTGACAGAAATGAGAACTTTTCAGCATCTTGAACATTTCACAGTTTTTTCCAGCGATATCATTAACGACGGCATGTCAAAAATCAATTCATTTCCAATTCTGAATGATATGTTTATCGCATATTCACACATTGACTTTGGCAAAATGCAAAATGATTCTGTTAAAGAAATATCCCTTTATTTAAGTGAAATTACCAATATCACAGAACTTGCAAATTGCCGTTCATTGACGAATTTGGATTTATTTAGAGTTGTAATGGATAACAAAATCATTGTTACACAAGTAGCAAATACTCTTGATCTGAAATATACTCTAAAAGACAGTTCCGATTTTTCCTGCCTTGACAATATCAGAACATTGAAGATTTCTTGTATTGATATTGAGGATATTTCAGGCTTTATGGAAATGGATTCACTGAAAACTCTAACAGTATCGCAGGGATATATTTCAGAAGAAAATATATCTGCTCTTGAAAATAACGGTATCACTGTAATGATAGGAAACAAGGAAGAATAATTATAAATTACAGTTTATAGGGCATCATACCCCCAGCGCATTTTTCGTCATACGATAAATCTCCAGCCGTGACAGTGATTTCGGGCTATTGTTGGTCTGATTCACTGTCCGGCTGTTGTCGTTACGGACGTTATTGATGACGGTTGTGCTTTCGCCGCCGTTCATCATCGCACCAGAAATACCGTCAAGCTTCATGTTTATGTCGGATTTCATCGTAATCCGCATGGCTTCCGCCACACCAGAAATTGCTGTTTCTACATACTTTTTGCTTTGGTTGATGCCTTTTGCCAGACCTTTCATAAAGTCGGGCATCCACGATTCAAAATCGGTCAAAGGTCCTTCATCC
>JAZQOZ010000188.1:0-49534 GCA_045628085.1 Oscillospiraceae bacterium
CGCCTTTCGCTTCTGACCGGAGAAGTCACGGAGGATGATGCAGAAGTGATCGTCAGCGGCAATCACTTTATCTGTATGTCGGCTACACACGCGATCAGCTGTAAAGAGGTCAAAGCTGCTGAGGGCGGCTATACAGTGGAATATTCGCTGATTGACCTTGATACGCTTGAGCAAAAGGTTCTGACACCTGATCCTGATTATAAACCGGAGGATCGTGCTTTGCTCGGCAGAGATGATACCATTATTTTCATGAATGATCAGTATATTTTTACATTGAGCACCGAAAATTATATGGAGGGAGAACGCAGAACGTCTGATATTGGTATCTATGATTATGACGGAAATCTTGTGAAGCACGTCAATACGGGATATCAGTATGAATCATGGCGAAACCCCCAGAAGGATAAGGACGGAAATTATCAATCAATGCATTACAGCCAATTTTTAACGCCCATTGCACTTGACGGTGATACGATCTATGCAAAATATTCTATCATCGGCGATGAAGAAACCTTGAAAGAACGCGGCGAGGAAGCTGTATTCGACATTCTATATACGACTGTTGACGAACTGCTCAGCGGTGATCCCAAGTGGCAGAAGGCTTATTCCATGAAAGAGGAGGTGCTCGGCAATGCTGAGTGAAAATATTGCACTTTATGCATTTCAGAAATATGGTGATACGGCATTGCAGGCTGCATTCTGCTGTCTGGGCAACCGCGCCGATGCGGAGGATGTTGCACAGGAGGTTTTCTTTGCGCTGCATAAGAATCCGCGTGATTTCAATGATGATGAGCATCTGAAAGCCTATATTCTGCGTGCCGTCATCAATCGCTGCAACAATCTGCGGAAATCTCTTTGGCGGAAACTGCGTGTCAGCATCGAGGATGTCAAAGAATCCGAACTGACTGAGAAAACAGATTCGCTCGAAGATATCATTGCGATGATAAAAGCATTGCCGCCGCCTTATAATGCCGTGGTATATCTGCACGACTGTGAGGGTTATACGATTCGTGAGATCGCGGAAATGCTCAGCAAAAAGGAGAATACGATCGGCGCACAGCTTCGCCGCGGACATGAAAAGCTCCGCATGGAGATCACCGGATCGGAGGTGCTGTAATGATGAAACAGCACGATTACCGCAAGGCTGTCAGCAGTATCCGCTGGTCCGCTGCACAGCGCCGTTTGATCGAGGACAAGCTGCGTGATGCCATGCCGGAACAGACTGCACTGCCGCCGGATGACGATGATCCGATCTGTATTCCGCATTTGCAAAAGCTCTATGAAGAACAGGAGGCTCGTATGAAAATGGAACGTAAACAGGCAAGGATCTATTTGCTGATCCTTGCTGCCGCCATGCTGACGATCGGCGGAACAGTTGCGGCTGTTGCATGGAGCAGCCGAAAGCCGAATCCGGAAAACAGTCAGGCAGATGAAAAAGTGCCGGAGAAAAACGAAAAAACAGATTTTGAGGATGATCTTGTGCAGGCGATCATTGCGCCGAAACTGACCGATCAGCAGGACGAACCGGACTGCCGCGGCATTTCCAAAACCGGAAAGGGATTCTATTTCTTCGGTGCGGAAAGCGCACAAAGCGACAAAAGCACCGGATTTGAAGGTTATGCGCTGCGCTACTATGATGAAGCATCCGGCGAAACCGTCAATGTCTGCGCAAAACCGAACTGTCTGCATGACGGCAACGAATTCTGCACATCAACTACGAAAATGTATTCCTGCATGAGTGATCCGGTATATCTGGACGGCTATGTCTATGCAATCGCGATCGACAATCGGGAATTTCTGGAAAAACAGGAGAAATGTGAGTTGTACCCGACTGTTCTGCTGCGCTATAAGCCGGACGGCACAGAGATCACACAGCTTTGCATATTGAATGAAGATGAAAATGTCCTGCCGCTTGAATGCGAAATGATCGCACATCGCGGACAGCTCTGGATCTGCTGCACCTATCAGCGTATTTACAATACCTTTGACAACAATATGGAGATTGCCTCACAGGATGTCAGCGGTAAATATGATATCTTCTGCTATGAACCGGAAAAGGAGAAGATCACAACGATCAATACATCCGGTGAGCTGCAAAAGAATTACCGTCCGTTTTCAGTATGGGGCGCTGAACTGAAAGGCTGCGGCGACTATGTCTATTTCCATAAATTTGAGAATGACTGGCGCGACAAGGTCAAGCGTTCCGGTGTTTACCGGATCGATTGCAGTACCGGTCTGATCGAGCAGGTCGTGGATATCAAATCGCAGAAATCCATGTACTATACGGTTGCAGGCGATTATATTTACTATACTTATCTTGACAGAAACTATAATGCGGTTCATATCTATCATATACCGACCGGAAAGGATACCGAGATCAGCTTTGAAACGATCGCAAAAGAGAAAGCATCGTGGTTCTCGTCCGATATGCTGAATGAGAATAAAGCAACACTTTATGTCGAGAAAATTGTTGCCGATGCGGAGCATTGCTATGTATTCTGGCAATTTGAGGACCGTAGGCATGATTTGACCGATCAGCCGGAGAATACATGGATGTTCAATTATATATCCGAATTGGATACGAACGGAAAGCTGATCAAAACTGTGAACTTTGATGACATCAAAGAAACTGTATATCCGGAAACTGCTACACGGGATTTTCTGAAGTATAACGGCTGGTATACAACAGAATCAACGGAAGATGGTGAAGAATACCGTCATATTGCACCCGATCAGCTTACAGAGGCAGACTATCAGGATGCGCTTTCGACTTCTCACAAGTTCCAGATTGATCCGTGGGAAAAACAGATCGACTATGACGGAACGGATTTCTACTTGAAAGGCGGAGAGATTCAATACCGCATTTCCCGTGAGGAACTGTTCGGTGATATGAACATAGAAGCCCTTTTGGTTTTCAGACATTATCATTAACGGGGTGACGATATGGCGAATAAACTGGAAATCCGGAATCTCTCAAAGCAATACGGTGACTTTCATGCACTCTCCGATGTCAGCTTTACTTTAGAACCCGGTGTCACCGGTCTGCTCGGCGCAAACGGTGCCGGAAAATCGACGCTGATGAAACTACTGACCGATCATATGCCGCGTACAAAAGGCGAAATTCTATGGAATGGGACAGATATCCTGAAAATGGGAAGAAAGTGGCGTGAACTGGTCGGCTATACACCGCAGCTTCAAGGCGTTTATGACGATTTTACTGCAAAGCGTTTCCTGTACTACATGGGCGCACTCAAAGGCATGAAGAAAAAAGATATCCGCGAAGAAACGGACAAAATGCTCGAAGCAGTCAATCTCACCCATGCGGCACACAAGAAAATCGGAACATTTTCCGGCGGTATGCGGCAGCGTGTTCTGCTTGCATCCAGTATGCTTGGCAGACCGCAGGTTTTAATTCTCGATGAACCGACTGCCGGACTTGATCCGGAAGAACGCATCCGCATCCGAAATGATATCGCAGAACTTGCCCGTGACCGCATCGTACTGCTTGCAACGCACGTTGTCAGCGATATCGCCTGCATTGCGAAAAATGTTCTGCTGATTCGCGGCGGAAAGGTCATTGCCTTTGATACGCCGCAGGCGATGCTCGCAAATGCAGAAGGAAAGATCGGAGAATTTACCGGCACGTATGGGGAGATCCGTATTTTGCAGGAACAGTATCCGAACGGTGAAATCGCACAGCGCCGCGACGGTTTTGTTCTGCGAATTGCAGAAGATCCGCTGCCGGATGACTGCAAACCGGTTTACGATAATCTGACGCTTGAGGATGTCTGTCATCTCTATCTCAAAGGAGAACGACAATATGGCTGAACTACAAAGACTGCTGCTTTCTCCGAAACGGCTGATTCTGCTGCTGATGATCGCAGTTGTCAATCTTGCGATGTTTTCCGGATTCTGCCGGACAAAACGTGAGGAAGATATCGCATATTATAAAAGTATGCAGATGTGGGGCGTGAATACCCAACTGAATGAAAAACAGAAAATCAATGATTACCTGACAAAGGACTATCCTGCATATCTGGAATATGTGCAGAATCAGTCGCAGACACAGTCGATATTAAGCAGTCTGACGGAGAAGAATGCGTTCGTTGACCGGAATCTTGAATTGACTGCCAAGACCTACAGCAAACTTACCGGCATCACGCTTCGTAATGGCGAAAACAGAGGTATCAACGCTGTCAAGGATTATGCGCTCACTGATTATCTTCTGCTGATCGCACCGCTTCTGCTTGTGCTTGAAATGCTCGCAGATGCAGATACCGCTGCCGGCGACCTCACACGTTCAACCAAATACGGCAGAGTGTCAATCTGCGCGTGGCGTATTCTTGCTGTTGTATTGACGAGTGCAGCATCTGTGCTGATGCTATACGGCGGCAATATTCTGTTCACCTGCAAGTTTTTCGGTGATCCGGATTTTCTGCGCCCGATCCAGTCCATACCGGAATTTCAGGTCTGTTCGATGCGGCTGACCGTCGGTTCTTATCTGCTGACAGCAGGCTGTCTGAAAACACTGGCACTGTCGGTGATATCGGTCATTGTCTGGGTTACACTGTCAAGATTTCACCCTGTCCCCGGCTGGACGCTCTCAGCAATCTGGATCGGAGCAGCTTATCTTCTGTATCGGTTTATCGTTCCGACATCCGGCATCAATCATCTGAAATTTCTGAATGTGTTTGCTGCACTGGATGCAGATATTTTCTTTACACAATACTGCAATCTGAACTGGTTTTCATATCCTGTCAATTTCCTGCGGAATATGCTGCTTGTATGTATTCTGCTTTTCATCATTGGTTCGGGGCTGTGCCTTTGGCTGATCGGTGCCTGCTATCCGCATAAACTCGGTCAGCGTATGGAAGCGCAGAAAGAGAAGATCGCAAAGTTTATGACAAAACATCTGCGTGTGCATTCACTGTTCGGTTCAGAAGGCTGGAAACTGCTGATTGCACAAAAAGGCTTCATATTACTGCTGATCACGGGGTTCATCGGGTTCTCACTCTGGCGTGATATTCATATATTTGTTCCTGTCAATGATGCTGCGGAGCGATTCTATACACAGTATTCCGGAGAAGTAACTGAAGAAAAGATCCAGAAAGCTGCCTATATCGTCATCGGGAAAACGAAAAGTCTGAAAAGCAGCAGGATTGCCCTTGCGAAAGCATATATGAATCAGGCGGAAGAACGTGAAATCTTACGTATTCAGCAGGATATCAATGATACACAGACGGATTTGCAGCAATATCGTTCGTTATTGGATGCAATGCTGTCGATCGCACGGTATTCCCGTGAATCCGGCAGAGAAGCATGGTTCATTCAGGAAAATAAATACATGATGCTGTTTCAGGAATCTGCCGCAGAACGCCGATGCTGTATGGTTTTGCTGCTGTATCTCATATTTGCTTTTTCCGGAATCAATGCATACGATAATCAGTATGATACCAGACTGCTACTGCGCAGTACGAAAAACGGAAGAGCCGGGATACTGACAGCCAAGTTTATTTGGATCCTTTTACTCAGCTCCTTCGCTGTTTTCGGACTGCACGGGATATATACCGTTCATTTGATCTCTGATGCAGGATTTACATCACTGGATGCGCCGGCACAAAGTCTGGAAATGTTCCGCAGCATCCCCTTTTCATTCTCATTGCGGACAGCAGTCATTCTGCATTTTGTTCTGCGTGAGGCAGCCGCAATGCTGCTGTCAGGTGTCATCTGCATCATCAGCAGATTCAGCCGGACGCCGCAAAAAGCACTGCTCATCTCAATGATCATTCTTCTTTTACCGAGCGCACTGTCTGAAAGCGGTATAACGCAGCTGGATCGAATAGATTTTGTGCATTTTCTCACCTGTTGTCCCCGATCCTAAGATTCGGGGACAATTTTGCTTCAGAATGAGTATGTCAATATTTGAGATTCGACAAAAAAACTGTCAGGAATGCCAAAAAGTGTACCCGTCTTTTCTGTAATGCACAAAAAACTAGACAAAAATAATTCCATCTTCGCAAAAGTGTTGATTTTTTCTTTGAATTGTAGTATAATGTTAGTATTAGAAAAAATATACCCAGTGGAGGTAATTTTTATATGCACGTCGATCTGTTATCAACAACCAAGGGGAGCCCGAAAATTATCCACGGAACGGAGAACGGAAAGAAAACCGCCTGTGGAATCAATCTTACAAAGCCGGAAAATATCGGTATGTTCACAAATGCAGGTCAAATGAACGATGTTGTTCAGATGACTTGTGAAAAATGCAAAACAGTCATTGCAAAGCATTTGATCCGTGAATCCAATAAAGAATTTGCCGCACAGCTCAAAGAAGAACAGCGTCAGCTCAAACGTGAGCGTGCTGCCGCAAAGCATCATACTGAGGCGGCTGTTCCGCCGCCTGTTTCGTCTGCACCGGGATCTGGCAGCAGTGACGGGTATGTCCCGCCTTCTATGAGAAAACAGACACCCCCGCCGCCGCGTGCAGTTGACACGACTTCTCCCATTCCTGCTCCGGCACCGATGCCCTCACCTGTTAGTTCTGCTCCGAACGATGTTCTTTCTCAGTTTGCAGTTCCGTCTGTTCCGACTTCTCTGCCGAGCATGAATCAGCCGGCATCTGTTCCGGTTGCACAGAGCGCAGATGATGTTCTGGCTCAGTTTGCAGTTCCGTCTGTACCGAGTGTTCCGGATATTCCCGATGTTCCGTCGGTATCGCCAGTGTCCGATTCTGTTGATGATGTACTTTCACAGTTTACCGTTCCGTCTGCTCCGAAGCCTTCGATTGTCAGCGGCAGCTCGGTAAATCAGGATGATATTCTTGCACAGTTTGCATCTATGCAGCCGAATATCCGCCCATACGATGACAGAAATGACGATATCTCGTCTGATGTGAGCGAGCATGCGTCTGCGCTTGATGATCTGCTCATTCTCCCTGCCGGACAGCAGAATCATTCTGATCTCAGCAGTCTGCCGGATATCGCAAATGTTCCGACCAGTATCCCGACCGATTCGATCGGCGGAATGGTTCAGAGTGCAATTCCGGAACTGAATGTTCCGCAGGCTCCTCCTGCACCGCCGATTCCTGCTATGCCTGTTCCGCCTTCTCAGCAAACGGCAGCAGTTTCGACACTCCCGCAAAATATGTCACAGATTCCGGCTCAGCAGCAGTTTAATCCGTTCGCTGTTCCGACTGCTCCGAAGGCAGTCAGTCCCTCTGCTCCGATGCCGCTGTTTGTCGGATACAGCGCTGACGGCCGTCAGCTTTTCCAAACCTATGATGAAGTCGGCAATCCGATCCCGATCAACGAACCGGTTTACAGCACACCGCCTGAGCAGAAAGGCAACGACCTTGCTATCAGAGTTGCTGCAATGGCTTCCAATGCTTCTATGCGCGGAAATGCACCGATCATGGATATGGATGAGATCATGGCTTCCATGGGCATTGCTGATCCTTCCAAGCCGAAAAAAGAAGAAGGCAAGGCAATCAATTTCACGGAATACAAGATTCCGCAGGAAAAAGACAGAAAGAAAAAGCCTGTTTCCAGACCTGCATCTGCGATTGCATCACCCGTTCCGGACGGTCCGGTATCTGCTGCTGAGGCAAAGCGCAGAAAGAAAGTTGACAAGATCAATAAGGAATTTGAAAAACAGCTTCGTTCACGCGGTATTGATCCGAAAACCGGCGGCATTATGATTGATCCCAGAAAATAAGATAAATAGGAAAGCAGCGACAATCAGCCGCTGCTTTCTTTACAAAAGGAGATAGTTATGAATACTGATGAAACAGCAGTTGAATCTGCTGAATTGTTACCTGAAAACAATATCAAACCTGCGCGAAAAGCCTATTCCCGTTCACAGCTGAACCTTGCACTGTTCTATCTGATCACTGTCGCTGTTGTAACGATCGTATCGCTGTTTATTCCGGCTGAACATTCGTCTGTCGTTGAATACCTTGCAAATTATATTCCGATGTACCTTGTCGCATTTCCGTTATATCTTCTGATCTCGAAACCGCTTGAAACCGCGAAACCGGAAAAACACAAAATGACCTTTTTTCAGCTTGTCAAAGCATTTATGGTCTGCGAATTTTTCGGAATTGCCGGTAATTTGGTCGGAATGATCGTTAATCTGATCTTATCGCTGCTTTTCAAATCAGACACTTCTTCTACTATGCTGCTTGACGGTGTATTCGGTGATTCCCCTGCTATGTTTCTGTTTCTCGCAGTCGTCTGCGCTCCGTTCGTTGAAGAAATGCTTTTCCGAAAAGTTCTGATCGACCGGATACGAAAATACGGAAACGTGGCTGCGATCCTGATTTCCGGTATCATGTTCGGACTCTTTCACGGTAATTTCACACAATTTTTCTACGCTTCATTCCTCGGCTGTATGTTTGCGTTTATTTATATCCGCACCGGAAAGATTCAATACACGATCGCGCTTCACATGGCAATCAACTTTTGGGGATCAGCAATGCCATTTATCGCTCTGCACAATGTGGATTTGAATGAATTGGTGAATACGCTTTCCACATTTGATATTTCAAAGATGGCAGGAATGTTTTCATCTTTGAAATATCTACTCATTGAAGTTGTCTTGTCTTATTCCTTTGCACTTGCCGGACTGATCATCTTTATCATCCACAGAAAAGATCTGAAGGTTGATGCACCGATCGCGCCGCTGCCAAAGAAAAAGCGTTTTGTAACTGCCTTCTGCAATATCGGCTGTCTTGCACTACTTGCAGTCTGCGGCGTCCGCTTTTTACAGCAACTCGGCATCATATAATAAAAAACGTGAAATCTCAGCTTTTGCTTTGATTTCACGTTTTTCTTTTTCTGATTATTTCCCGTAGCTTTCAGCCAGTTTTTTGAATGCCGGCAAACTGCGCTCGATCATCTCTGTCGTAACACAATATGCGATACGGACATAGCCCTCACAGCCGAAGGAATCAGAAGGCACAAGCAGCAGTTCATAATCACGCGCTTTCTGACAGAATGCATTTGCATCCGGTTCCAGTGCCTGAACCCACAGATAGAAGGCACCGTCCGGATAAATGCAGCGATAGCCGTACTCCGACAATGCCTGATAGAGAAGATCGCGGTTTTTCCGATAGATTGAAAGATCACCGGTTTTGCCAAGATTTTCAGCAACCACTCTCTGTGCAAGGCTCGGTGCGCAAACGAATCCCAATGCTCTGCCTGAACCGCAGACTGCCGCATACACATTCCGGTTATCAGCCATTTTCGGTGATACAACAATATAACCGATACGTTCACCCGGCAGTGAAAGCGATTTGCTGAATGAATAACAGACAAATGTATCATCATAGAGATTTGGCAGATACGGAACAGCCGTTGTATCATCATAGATCAGTTCCCGATACGGCTCATCTGCAAGCAGATAGATCGGATGTCCGTACTCCTGTTCTTTTGCACGCAGCAAATCACAGAATGCGTTCAGATTCTCCTCTGTATAGACAACACCGGTCGGATTATTCGGCGTATTGATAATGATTGCCTTGGTTTCCGGTGTAACAAGTTTTGCAAAAGCATCCAGATTCATCTGGAAATGCTCCAGATCAGCCGGAACAGCGACCAGTTTTGCACCCGCAGATTCAACAAAGACACGGTATTCCGGGAAGAACGGTGCAAAGGTCATGCAAGTATCTCCGGGACAAAGGATCGCATGAAGCGTAACAGTCAGCGATGCCGCAGCACCACAGGTCATATAGATATCCTGCGCTGTAATGCCTGTTCCGAAACGCTTATTGATATCAGAGGCAATCGCAGCGCGTGTCGGTTCAGCGCCGACCGCCGAAGTATAGCCGTGAAGCTGAACGGAATCTGTTTCATCCAGAAGTCTGCGAATCGTATCATGCACGGATTCCGGAGCAGGAACACTCGGATTACCGAGACTGAAATCAAACACATTCTCTCTGCCGATCTCCGCAGCACGGCGGTTTCCGTATTCAAATGTTTCACGAATGACAGACGGAGCTTTGCCAAGGGACAGCATTGCTGTCTGATAGGGCTGAAATGCCATATTACTTCCTCTTTTCTATTATATAATGATACAACCTGATTTGCAGATTGTACTTTCTATATCATATCAGATATTTCAGATTTTGTCAACCGATCAGATCATTCACGCTTTTCCAGCGTGGTGACACGCAGAACCAGATATTCCGTTTCTTCTCCGTGATATGTACCTTTTTCACGATCAAGTTTTCCTTCGACCATGATCTTGTCATGTTCTGCCAAGCCGCTGAAATCTGACCAATCCAGTTCCAGTCCGATGCCTTCTTCACTCCCCTGCTGGTTACCGTATACAGAGTAAATCTTCGTTCCGTCATCATCTACAGATAAAAACAGCGTTCCGACAATATGGAAGTCTTTGCCGAGATAATCGTCCGGAGAAGTATACATTTCCATAAGCGTATCGTATAAAACCGATGTCTTGATATATGTCATTTCCGCAGAAGATTGCTCGTTGGATTCAGTCTGACCGCAGGCGCATAACAGCATTGCTGATGCAGCAGCGGCAATGAAACATTTTTTCAAGTTTTCACCTCATATTCACTGATTGATTCTGTCAGGCTGTTTTTGACAGAAACGTATTACATAACCGCAATGTTCGGCTTGCAGAATTGCGGCTGATATGTTATAATAACGATATCCATTTCATGGAAAAGGGGGATGCTGCTTGGCAAATGCCAAACCAAACAAAATCATACTCGGCTGCATCAGAGCGCTGCTCTTTGTGATCCTGATCCTTGCGCTCGGTTACGGTCTGCTTCTCATTGTAATCGGAACCAGCACACAGCTTGAACTTGATGATGCAAAAGAGAAATACACTTCCGTCACAGTTCAAATCAAAGAACTTCGGCATTCAGAAGGGCTTTCCCGTTCACTGATCGTTGTATTACAGCCGGATAACATTCAGCCGGAGCTTCCGGAACAGATCGGACAAACGGTTGCCACAACATCCAATCAAGCCCTTTCGGTCGGTGACCGTCTGACGATGTATTATGATCCTGCCGATTTGCAGACACGCATCATTGACTTTCAAACAGCCGAACCGCAGCAGCGTACCGGATTTATCCTGACAGGAATTGCAGTGTTCATATTGCTCCTGCTTCTGCTCCGAAAACGGATTGCAGGAAAACGACACTCGCAACCGACTGTAATTGCAGGCGAATGATACTGTTCTGCATTTCAGTATACCATATTCTGCTGATTTAGTCAATGACATTATATGAACATTTCAGATTTCATGCCAAAACATCTCATTTTTTCAAACTGCACCAACTTTTCTGTTTCTTCGCAGTATCCGGAAAATGAAACAGCGCCTTGGGTTCATCGTATCCCAAGGCGCTTCTGTTATCCGATCGCTCTGCATATCTCTGCTGTCATAACCGAACAGGAACATATATCCGCATCGCTTCCGCCGACAATATCCGCCGTCCGAAAACCTGCCGCAAGAACAGCATCCACCGCATCCTCAATACACTGTGCCTCATCCGAAAGGTCAAATGCATACCGGAGCATCATCGCCGCAGAAAGAACCGCAGCAATCGGGTTTGCCTTGTCTTGTCCGGCAATATCCGGCGCAGAACCGTGAATCGGCTCATAAAGTCCGCGCGATGAATCGCCGAGCGAAGCCGATGCAAGCATTCCGATCGAACCGGTCAGCTGCGATGCTTCATCCGAAAGAATATCTCCGAACATATTCGATGTTACGATCACATCAAACTGCCGCGGATCGCGCACAAGCTGCATTGCGGCATTATCCACAAACATATCCTGATACGTCACAGAGGGATATTCCGCAGAAAGCCGGTGCATCGTTTTTCTCCACAGCCGCGATGATTCCAGAACATTTGCCTTGTCAATACTTGTGAGCCGCTGATTCCGCTTCGCCGCTATTTCAAAGGCAGCTCTGCCGATGCGTTCTATTTCCATTACGCTGTATGCTTCTGTATCGAATGCTTCTTCGCCGTATTTTCCGGTGCGGTATCCGCGTTCTCCGAAATATATTCCGCCTGTCAGTTCGCGGACGATCATGATATCAAATCCGGCAGAGACCAGATCTGCACGCAGCGGAGATGCGCCGCGCAGCGCCGGAAACAGCTTAGCAGGACGCAAATTCGTATATAATCCAAGCACAGAACGAATACCGAGAAGTGCTTTTTCCGGACGCAGTTCAGCAGCGATATCATCCCATTTCGGACCGCCGACTGCGCCAAGCAGTACGCTGTCACTTGCAAGGCAGCCGTCAACAGTATCCTGCGGCAGCGGTACGCCGACAGAATCAATCGCACAGCCGCCGATCAGATACGGCGTGAAACAAAACTCGTGTCCGAATTTCATACCGATCTTTTCAAGAATCAAAACTGCACTGTCTGTGATCTCCGGCCCGATGCCGTCACCTTTCAGCAAAGCGATCCTGTATCGCATTCTCCCTGCCTCCTTTGCTCAGAGCAATTTTTCCATCAATAGGAATCTGCCCTTTCTCCAGTCTGCCGTTCCGGTTTCCTGAAATCCATGATGCCGGTATAAGCGCAGCGCATACGGATTTTCAGAAAATACATCCAGACGGATCGCTTTGTATCCGCGCTGTTTCAGCTCTGTCTCGATATACCCGAGCGTTTCTCCGGCAATGCCCTGACGCTGCTTTGCAGGCAGGACACATAATCTGTGCAAAACTGCAAATGCTTCGCCGTTATAACGCCATTCTGCATCTGCATAGGCATCATCACAATTCTGATTCAGCGTGAATATGACAGTGATTTCAGAATCAATCATGCCAACATACATTGTGTGTCTGCGAATGTCTTCCTCGAAATCCTCATGTACGGGATACAGCGCATCCCATTGATGAATCTGCAGGCGTTCCATTTCAAAAACAGCTGCTCCGACAAGCTGCTCTATTTCGGGAATATCCTCCGGAACAGCAGTTCTGTAAATCAGCATCACAGCGCTCCTTCCTGCACAGCCTGCATCAGACCGCCGTGTGAAATGATCGTCTGAATAAATGCCGGAAACGGTTCCGTATGATATTCTGCGCCGGATGTCAGATTCCGGATCGTACCGCTGTCGAGATCTGCCTCAATGCGGTCACCGTCCCGCATTGCATCCACAGCCGCCGGACATTCAATGATCGCAAGTCCGATATTGATTGCATTCCGGTAAAAAATACGAGCAAAACTCTTTGCAATAACCAGAGAAATCCCGCTTGCCTGAATTGCGATCGGTGCGTGTTCACGGGATGAACCGCAGCCAAAGTTCTGACCTGCCACGAGAATATCACCCTGCTGTACTCTGCTGACAAATGTCGCATCCAGATCTTCCATGCAATGCTTTGCAAGCTCTGTCCGGTCGCTGGTATTCAGGTATCGCGCCGGAATGATAACATCTGTATTTACATGATCGCCGTAGCAAATCACCTGACCGGTATATTTCATGACTGCATGACCTCCCACGGACTTGTAATATATCCTGTCAGCGCACTCGCTGCCGCTGTCGCCGGACTTGCAAGATAGACCTCAGATTCAGGATGTCCCATTCTGCCGACAAAATTCCGGTTTGTTGTTGCAACTGCACGCTCCCCTTTTGCAAGGATCCCCATATATCCGCCAAGACACGGCCCGCAGGTCGGTGTCGATACCGCCGCACCGCTTTCGACAAAGATCTTCAGCAAACCTTCTGCCATTGCATCAAGATATATCTGCTGTGTTACCGGAATCACGATCACACGGATACCTGCCGCACACTGCTTTCCTTTCATGATCTCTGCGGCGGCACGCAGATCTTCCAGTCTGCCATTGGTGCAGGAACCGATCACGACCTGATGAACGGGAATTTTTCCGATCTGATCAAATGTAACGGCATTCTCCGGCAAATGCGGCAATGCAACGGTCGGTTCGATCTGTGACAGATCCAGTTCGATCGTCTGCTCATATTCAGCATCCGGATCGGCTTCGTATATACGCGGCACAGCTGCTCCGTGCTGCTTCAAATATGCAAGCGTCAGATCATCCACAGCAAATATCCCGTTTTTCGCACCGGCTTCGACTGCCATATTGGCGATACATAGTCTGTCACTGACGGAAAGCGTATGCATTCCGTCACCGGAAAACTCCAGAGAACGATACAGCGCACCGTCTACGCCGATCTGACCGATCAGATGCAGGATCACATCCTTTCCGGAGACATAGCGGCGCAGTTTTCCGTGCAGTACGATCCTGATCGCAGCAGGCACTTTGAACCATGCTTTGCCTGCCGCCATCGCACACGCCATATCCGTTGAACCCACACCGGTCGAGAATGCACCGAGCGCACCATAGGTACAGGTATGTGAATCTGCACCGATAACCAGATCACCGGCAGTCACAAGTCCCTGCTCCGGCAAAAGTGCGTGTTCAACTCCTGTTTTTCCGACATCATAAAAATGTGTGACAGACTGCGCACTGCAAAAATCCCTGCAAATCCGGCACTGCTCCGCTGCTTTGATATCTTTATTCGGAACAAAATGATCCATGACCATAACGACTTTGTCAGGATCAAACAGTTCCCTGTGTCCAAGCGTCTCAAATGCACGGATCGCTACCGGTGATGTGATATCATTACCAAGCACGCAGTCCACATCGGCAAGCAAAAGCTGACCGGCTGAAACCGACAGCAGTCCTGCGTGTGCAGCAAGAATCTTTTGCGTCATGGTCATTCCCATAAGGCAAATCCTTTCTGAACGGATCGCTTATCCGTTGCGGTCTGATTCCTTCTTTTCCGATACGGTCAGCATATTATTGACCGAACTGATAAATGCCTTAATTGAAGATGTGATAATGTCATTATCAATGCCGACACCCCAGAAGCTGTCGCCGCTTCCGCTGAGGATCTCAACATAAGACACAGCCTTTGAGGACGAACCGACCTCCAGTGCGTGCTCTGTATATGTATTGATCGTAAAATCCAGTCCCAGATAAGATCGAACCGCATTGCTGACCGCGTCCAGACGACCGTTGCCGTTGTTCGTTGCGGAAGCGATCTCACCGTGATATAACAGATCAATCGTTGTTTCAATGCCGTTATGCTGAATAAAATGAACGCCGGTCACATCAAGCGGTGTCGAAATGTTGACAAAATGCTCCTTGAAGATCAGATAGACTTCATCCGGCATCAGTTCCTTATGCTGCTGATCGGAGATGCCCTTGACCAGATAACCGACGTGTTCCCGCATACGGCGCGGAAGATTATAGCCGTATCTCGTTTCGAGAATATATCCGATCCCGCCCTTGCCGGACTGACTGTTGATGCGGATAACGTCTGCTTCGTATTCTCTGCCGATATCTGCCGGGTCAATCGGCAGATACGGAACGGTCCAGCATTCATCCGGATGCGTTTCACGCCATTTCAAGCCTTTTGCGATGGCATCCTGATGTGAGCCGCTGAATGCTGCAAATACGAGTTTTCCTGTATACGGCTGCCGGTCATTGACTTCCATCTGCGTCAGACGGGTATACAGTTCCGTGAGCGCAGGGATATCACTCAGGTCGAGATTCGGCTCAACGCCCTGTGAATACAGATTCAATGCAAGCGTAATAATATCGACATTTCCGGTGCGTTCACCGTTTCCGAACAGTGTACCTTCCACACGCGATGCGCCCGCAAGCAGACCAAGTTCCGTATCTGCAACGGCACATCCTCTGTCATTATGCGGATGCAGCGACACGATCACATGATCTCTGTATTTCAGATTTTCACACATATACTCGATCTGGTTTGCATAGATATGCGGCATGGAAAGCTGCACACTGACCGGCAGATTGATGATGACTTTATCATCCGCTGTCGGCTGCCACACATCCAATACAGCATTGCAGACCTCCAGAGCAAATTCCGGCTCTGTTTCGGTGAAATTCTCCGGCGAATACTCAAACCGGAAATTTCCTTCGTATTTCTCACGGTATTCCTTGCAGAGTTTTGCGCCGGAAACCGCGATTTCAATGATCTCCTCCCGGCTTTTGCGGTATACCTGTTCACGCTGTGAAACCGATGTCGAATTATAGAGATGCACGATCGCATTTTTGCATCCGCGCAGTGCTTCAAAGGTCTGCTGAATGATATGCTCACGCGACTGCGTCAAAACCTGAACCGTGACATCGTCCGGGATCAGATCCTGCTCGATCAGTGTGCGGCAGAAATCATATTCTGTTTCGGAAGCCGCCGGAAATCCGATCTCGATCTCCTTGAATCCGATTCGTACAAGTTCCGCAAAATACTCCAATTTTTCCCCGAGACTCATCGGTGTCACAAGTGCCTGATTTCCGTCACGAAGATCCACACTGCACCACTGCGGTGCTTGGTCAATATAGGCTTTCTGCATCCATTTGCAGGATGTTTCCGGTGCTGCAAAAAACTGCCGCGTATATTTCCCGGCATGATTCATCTGGTGTTCCTCCTGCTCACATTGATATAAAAGCACGCCTCTCCCCGTTGATACGGAAAGAGGCGATACTGTCGGATTCGCTGCAAAAGGGTATTGCCCTTTCTCGCATTTATGAGAAAATTATATCATATTTCCACGAAGATGTCAAGCTGTTTGCAGGAAGCACTTATTATAAGATTTACTTATATTTTGCTGCTGAATTGCAGAGAGACTGCGCCATTCTTCCGATAATTGTTGACAATCCACTATAATTATGATATAATAACATTGCCCGTATATCTTTGTAATAAATATACTAATTGTAAATTTATTGCTGACAGATGTGCGAACAAACAATAATAATCCACGAAAAGGAGCTGCTATGAAAAAGTTGCGAAACCGACTGTTGGCTTTCGGTACAGCTGCGTTCCTAACGGCGAACGCCCTGCCGCTGCAAACAGCCCAAACTGCTTTCGCCGCCGAAATTGCCGCCGCAAACCGCGGTGATGTAAACGGTGACGGAAAAAAGGACAGCGATGATCTCAAAGCACTGACAACGCTGCTCGGTGAACACGTTGAAACACTGTTTGCCGAGGAACAGTATGTGCAGTACGACATCACTGAGGACGGCATCATTGATGTCCGCGACCGCTATGCGCTGTCGCAGTATCTATCCGGTTCTGCATCGGATTTTCCGGTCGGAACAGGCGACGATCTTGCAGAAGACATTACACTAAGACTCACGAATGCTTTCTGTTTTCCCGGCGATGATTTTCAAGTTGCGCTGTCGTTTGTAGACTGGAACAAGGATATCGCTGCATACGACATCACGATCGGATTTGATACGGCTTTGCAGTTCAAGGGGGCAGAGTTCATATCCGATGACGGTCAATACGCCGCAGGCAACAGAACCGTAAAACTTTCCGGACTGCATTCTGATGATTCGCTTCACCGCGGCGATATCGCTGTGCTGACCTTTGCCGCACCTGCCAAACAAGACGGCGATTTCTCGATTCAGGTCGAGGGCGCAAACGTATTCTCCTCTGATTACGGTATTTATACCAGTGTGAAGCCGACGGCTTCAGTCAATGTTCAGCCGCTTTATGAACCGGTTGCACTTCAGGCAGCCGGAATCGGCAGCAAATCTGTTTCTCTGAAATGGGATATGCCGTTTACGGAGCAGCCCGTTGTCGGTTACCGCGTCTTCCGCGGCGGAAAGCAGATCGCAGAAACATCTGATACCTTTTATACCGATTCCAAACTGAATACGGATGCGGATTATGAATATACGGTCTCTGCTGTCACCGCAAGCGGAATCGAAACTGCACAGTCACAGCCTTTGACAGTCCATACCGCTGCGCCGGAGATCGTCAGTGCGGAATTTTCGGCTGACACCGTTTCCGATGCAAACAGTGATCTGACGGTCGAGCTTTCACAGGCAGTTCCGCTTTCAGAAATGGTGCTTGACATCAAATGTCCTGACGGCAAAACCGTTTCGGAAACCGTTGAGCTGAACGGTGAAGATCTGAGTTCCGTCAGTTATCATTGGAATGTCGGCAAACTGGCAGACGGTGCTTATTCTGTCCATGTGACCGTCAAGGATACAGACGGTACAGCTGTATCTGCGGATACGACCGTCAATGTCCTGAATCATCCGCTTGAAGCGCTCACCTTAAAGGGCGAAGCAGGCGGCAGAACTGCTGTTTTAACATGGTCGCTTGCAGCAGAAGCTGCTGTCACCGGCTACCGCGTTTACCGTTTGAATGCTGACGGTAAAACATGGGAAATGATCGCGGAGATCAAGAACCGTGATACACTCTCCTATACGGACAGTGCCCTGACAGCCGGTACAAAATACACTTATGCTGTTACAAGCATAGATTCCAGTGAACAGGAAAGTGTCAAGAGTAATTCTGTTGCCGTTACACCGTCAGCAGACAAAACTGCACCGGAGATCACGGTTTTCAAGCCGGCAAACGGTCAGCGTGTTTCCGGCAGCGTTCCTGTTTCGATCAGCGCAGAAGATGAAAGCGGCGTGAAATCCATTCGCTGCGAGATCTCTGCGGATGAAGGAAAAACATGGAAAACACTCTGCGAAGCAGAAGGAGATTCCGCTGACTGGAATGTGGATACAACCAAACAGAAAGACGGCGTTTATCAGCTTCGCGCAATGGCGACGGATACTTCCGGAAATGAGAGCAGCGGTGTCAATGTGATCTCGATCAATTTTGACAACACTGCACCGGAACAGGTCAAAAATATCCGGACGGTCAGCGTTTCCGCAAATGCTGCTGCAATCGCATGGGATGACGTTGCTGACGAGGATTTCGATCACTTTACTGTGATCATCTCCGACGGCACGAACACCTCAGAACGCACCGTCAAAGATACACTCGGTCTGACACTGAACAGCCTGACTGCGGATACACGCTATTCCATCACTGTATACGCTGTCGATATTGCCGGAAATAAAGGTACTCCCTCTGATACATTTCGCTTTGTTTCCACCAGTGATGTTACACCGCCGTCCATTACGTATGTCGGCATTTCTTCCGAATATGTTTCCGCAAATTCTTCGCTGACTGTCAGTATATCAGCAAGTGATCCTGCCGGCGTTACGAATCGTTATCTCGATTATTCGCAGGATCAGAAAAAATGGACAACGCTTAGCCTGTATTCCCAGAAAGATAATTTCGTTATTAAGGATACAAGTCTCAAGGAAGGAACACTGTATCTCCGCGCTTATGCAAAAGATTCTTACGGTAATACCGGTGATCCTGAATCTGCACAGGTATATACCGTAACAGTCGATAATACAGCCCCGAAAGCGCCCGGAAAACTCACTGCCTCAGCCGAACAGACCGCAAATGTGATCAGCTGGTCTGCTTCCGGCTCTGAAGATGTCGCGGCATATCGCCTTGAACGTGCTGTCGGCACAGATGACGATGATGCCTATACCGTTCTTGCAACACGTACCAATACAGAGACCTTCACGGATTACAATGTCCAGCCGGACGGCGAATACTATTATAGATTATATGCGATCGACCGTGCAGGCAATCTGAGCGCCGCTGTCCTGTCCGGCAAAGTCAAGCGTACACCGGATACTGAAAAGCCGGTGATTGCTGAATGCGGTCTTTCGACCGGACAGCTGACCATCTGCTCTGCACATCATACATTGCAGATCATGGCAACAGACAATAATAAGATCAATTCGATCACAGCAGCATATCGCTGCAAAGATTCTGATGAATGGAATACACTGAAAATCTCCGAGATCAATCAGAACAGCATTCGTTCTGAACTGATCGTCCGGACAGATCTGCCTGAAAGCATCCTCAAAGAAAATGCAGTTTCCGTTCAGGTGACGGTAACAGATGCAGCCGGGAATATCACGATCGGTGAATACGTGTTCCAGATCGACGACCGGAAAGCAGAGATCAAAAATGCTGCTGCAAAAACCGATGATAAACAGGTCATTGTCAGCTGGAATTGTCCGGATATCACCGGTGTTTCCGCATTTTATCTGATGCGGAAGATCGGTACTGCCGGCAATGAAGTCTGCATTGCGATGGCATCTCCGCAAACCGGCGTGACAGAATATTCCTGCACAGACCGTGATCTTTCTGTCGGCGGCAGTATGATCTACCGCATTGTCGCACAGATGACAAACGGCAACAGTGTCTCTGTTACACTCGATCCGCTGACCATTCAGGCGATCCCGCAGGCTGTTCTGGACTATACGCCTTCACAGGTTCTCGGCGCATCCTATAACTATGATGCCCGCGAATCCCGCAATGCAAAAGATATCACCGATGTGACCATTTCCTTCGGTGACGGTACATCAGCACAGAAAAAGTCCGTTCAGAATGCGCTCTTTACGCATACCTATGAAGCAGCCGGTACTTACGATGTGACACTGACTGTTACAAATGCGTCCGGCCTGTCCGATACGAAAAAAGTCTCGGTTACTGTTGCCGAGCCGGACATCATGTCAACGGTTCACGCAGTTGTGACCAAAATGGACGGCACACCTGCCGCCGGTGCAGCGGTTTATGTCGATGTCGGAACCGATCAGCAGAGCAAGTATGTCACAAACGCCAACGGTGAGGTTGATATCACCTGCACTGCCGGCGACCATGAGTTCGGTGTATTCGGCAGCGGTTATCTCCCTGCAACGAAAACGGTCACGCTCCAGCCGAGCGAAAAGAAAGACCTGCATTTCTCGATCGTTGAAGATCAGCTTGTCAAGGCGGATTTCACGGTCGAACGCATGACACTCGCAGAGATCAAGGCAGCAGGCATCAATGTCAAAGATCCTGAAAACTGCCAGATGGTCAAAATTGATGTTGATCTGTCCTACACAGTCACATCGACTGTCACAGAGCATATCCGCATCTACTACGACCGTACCAGCGGCGGCTATACCATTTCCGGCGGCGGAGGCGGCGGAGGCAGCGGAAGCGGAAGCAGTGATTATAACTACATTGTCAAGACCATTTCGCACGATGTCAAGACCGTTGTTCTGATGCGTGTTCCGGTCAAGGCGCAGTTCATCAAGGAATTTTTCAAGGTCGATATGATCGTGATGAACAATGCTGACAAGGGATTCTCTCTGACAGACTGCACCGCTGCACTGAATCTTCCGAACGGACTTTCCCTCGTGGAAGATACACCTGCATCTGAACCGCGTGTTGCCAGCATCGGTACGATCGAAGGCGGTTCACAGAAGGTCGTAAGCTGGATCGTCCGCGGCGACCGCAACGGCGATTACAATTTCAGCGCCGATTTCAGTGCAACACTCCAGCCCTTCAATGAACCTGTTGCGATCAACTTCCCTTCCGACAAGCCGATCCATGTCTACGGTCAGGAAGCCGCAACGATCACCGTAAACTTTGATCCTGTCATTTCCGGCAAAACCCTTTACGCAGAAGTGCTTGTTGAAAACAATTCGCAGATCGATCTGAATGAACTCTCTACGGATATCGGAAATGTCATCTCCGATACGGTCGGAACAGATCAGGACGGTTCGCCCCGCGTTGAGGTCTATCAGACACGCTTTACCGATACAGACGGCATACTGAAAATCGTTGATGATTCCAAGAGCATCTCCGTTCTGCATCCCGGTCAGAAATTCAGCGTGGTCTATGCGATCCGCGGCATCATCGCAAACAGCATTCCGGGATATTACCGCAAAACCGAATCGGAGATCAAAAAGAGTTCCACAAGCGGAAATGTCAAGGTTCAGGTCAAGCATATCAAGATCGCAAATGTAAACGATCCGCTTTACGGCATCGCTTTTGATCCGGAGCATGATTTCCTGCTCCTTGTGAAAAACAAAAACGGCAAAGCGATCAGCGATGCATCCGTCACGCTGACAAAGAACGGCTCTGCGTTCGCATCCGGCACAACAGATGAACGCGGCAGACTGGTTGTTTCGCGCGGCGATTCCGATGACAGATATCATCTCAACATCACAGCCACAGGCTATGCCGAATACGATGAAGCCTATGATTTCCCCAACCGCAAATCCACTTACATGGAAACCATCGTCATGAGCGGCGATTATGAGAATGACGACTTCTCGCTGACCTACTGCTCATTCCATGAAGCAAGCGCCGGCTATGTTCCGCTTCTTACCAAAACGTATACCATTGACCGCAATGCTGACATCACGTTTTCGATCACGGCTTCTACGCCGACTGCCGGCGCATCCTATGCACTGGTTCAGGGCAACCACACGATCAGTTCGATCAACGCAAACGGAAGATATATGTCCTTTACAGATCTGAAACCCAATCAGTTCTATGTTGATGAACCGGTCAGCATCCGCATCACGACACCGGAAGGTGACACCTTTGAAACCGAGATCGGTCTGAATGTCATCCGCATACCGGCTAATCCTTCATCTGATCCGGGCGCTCAGGCATTGGCGCAGGATCTGATCGACCTGTTCAGTGACGATCAGGAAATTGTGATCTCCGCACCTGCCGATCTGAAGGAAAAAGCAGGCACTGCTTTCGATTACACGATCAATTTCCCGAATCTCAAAGGATATAATGTTGACAAGGGTACGGGCAATATCGGCAATATCGGATTCAATATCAAAATAGACGACAACGGTGTCCCGACGATATCATTCTCCATTTCCAATGAAAAGAAATTCAAGATCGGCTCTGTCGGCATGAATTTCAAGATCTTATTTACCCTCTCTGCAAAAGAAGACATTGTTACAAATGTTCTTGACGCTTCTCTCACCGCAAAAGTCTCACTCAGCGGTACTGCAACAACACCTGAAATCCGTTTCCTCTATGAGGTTTGTTATTTCAAGGTCGCATTTACTGCAAGCGGCGAAGTGAATGCAAGTGTCAAGTATACGCACAATCTCATTACGAACAATAAAGATCTGTCACTCTCACTCGGCTGGGCTGGTTCGTTCACCGTATCGCCCCGTCTTGGTATCGGCAGCGATAAGGTTCTGGCAGTTCAGCTCCGCGGCGACGGCATATTGAAGGGCGAGGGCAATCTGCTCCCGACTCCGAACTGCACATCCGCAAAAATTACCGGCGATATCTATATTGATGTCATTGCGCTGAGCTATACACTGAACAGCTACAGCCTGATCGTATTTGACGATTTCCAGTTCTATCCTTCAAACAGCACACAGGGCCGTCCGCCTATGATCATGGAAGACGGACAGACGCTGGATAATATCGTCAAGAATACGGATAATTACTCGATTCCTGCCGCAGATTCTCTGCCGACAGCAGGCGCATGGAACGGTCAGTATGGTGACGGCATCACTGAAATGCAGTCCGGTATCGCAGCAGGCACGACACCGCTTCTTGCAACAGACGGTACAAATACCATTATGGTATGGACAGTTCAGGACGCCGCCCGCGGTATCGCAAACGCATCTTATCTGGTATTCTCTGTCTATGATCCCGAAACAAAAGCATGGTCTGAACCCACAGCAGTTGACGATAACGGCAATGCTGATACTTCCCCTGTTCTCTGCGCTGCCGCAGACGGCATCCGCATCGCCTATATGGAATCCGGCGCGGTCTTTACAGACGAAGAAGCACCGAGCCTGAGCGATTATGCAAAACAGCTTGTTTTCAAAACAGCAAAGTTTGATGCTGAATCCGGCACATTTGCAGATTTCAAATCCATAGATGCAAACGCAGAAGGCGGATTTGCTTCTTCTCCTGCATTTGCACAGGCGGCAGACGGCACAACTTATCTGTTCTGGACGAAAAATGAAAACGGTCAGATCTTCGGCAATGATGACAGCAACACGATCCTCTGCGCAAAGGAAACCGAAGAAGGCTGGGATACACCGACTGTTCTTGCAGAACAGCTTCCGGAAATCTATTCACTCTCTGCCGGTACTGATGCAGAAGGCAATCCGGTTTGTGCGTATGTTACCGGTTCAGCGGATGAAGAAGGTTTCGTCATGAACAACCTTTATCTTGAAGATCTTTCCGGCAATATCACGCTTCTTGCATCCGGTGATATCGCTTCACCGCAGTTCACAGCGATCCCCGGAAAAGATGCTTCCGGTCTGATCTGGTATCAGGACGGAAAGTATTGTGCATCCGCCGATCTCGTCAACATTGAAGAACTTTGCAGCGATCAGCTCGATGTAACAGAACATTTCGCAGTCTCCGGCGATCGTATCCTGTTCCTGCGCAACACCAATAAGCGTTCCGAAGTATTCAGTATGCGGTTTGATGCGGCAGAAGGCACATTCTCTGCACCTGTCAGCATTGAATCCGGCGAAAATCTCTACTACGATACCATTTCAGTTACACAATCCGGTTCGGATACGCTTTATGCAATGTCCCGCACGACTGCAATTCCTTCCGAAGAAGGCGGATTCGATTCCACCAGAGCGCTCACTGGCGGTATTCTCGGTGAAACTTCTGATATCCGGATCGCAGAACCCGAATTCATCTATACAGATGCAGAATCCGGCAAAGCACTCCCGATGAATATCAGCGTCAGCAATGACGGCACGGTCGGCACAGAAGAATTGACTCTCTCTGTTCAGGACGCTTCCGGCAATTCGATCGCATCCGATACACAGAAGGTTTCTATAGCATCCGGTGCATCTGAAACGATCACCTTTGCTCCGGTTCTCCCTGCCGAACTGATCCCTGCGGTCTATACCGTATCCGTGACTTCCGGCGAAACCGACAGAACGCCTGACAATAATCTGGCAGAGCTTGACCTCTCCAAAACAGATCTTTCGATCGAAACGGATATCACCTATGTCGGCAATACCACACAGGTCACGATCTTTGCCAATAACCTGAGCAATGTTCCGACATCTGCTGTCATTCACATTCAGCCCTCATCCGCAGAAGAAGAGACACTCCTTCTGTTCACAGATGAGATTGCACCGCATTCCTCGGTATACTGGCAGCTTGATTCTGCGGATATGCTCGGTGACATTTACCGTGACTTTGTATATGTGACCGCTGAAGCCGATACTGCCGATGCAGATGAAAACAATAACAGCGACTGTGTGATCATCTCACAGAGCGGCATGGATTCGTATGTGATTGGTGATGTCAATCTGGACGGCAAAGTAGATCTGGACGATGCATTGCTGGCTTTGACCTGCTATTCCAGAAGCGTTGCAAAACAGACTGAACTCGGTTTCTCCTATACGCAGCGCCGCTGTGCAGATATCGACAAAAACGGTACAGTTGATGTCACAGATGCCATGGCAATTCTGAGCTATTACACTGATTGTATTTCTGGTATGGTCACATCCAGCTTTTCAGAATACTTAGCACAAGAACAAAACGGAGGTGCGAAGCATGAATCCGAATAATCCGATTCAAAATCAAAAGCTCCGCCGATTTGCCGCAGCACTGACTGCTGCGGCAATGGCGGCAGCATCCATGCAGGTTTCTGCTGTTGACTGCACACCCCTTTCGGCAAATCAAATGCAGTCGAACAATCGGTATGCAGTTATAGAAAATACTGCTGCCGAAACGCCATCGACTCAGAAAGCAGCTGCAACTACATCGAAAGCGGCTGCTCCGGCGACTACCACTGCCGCCGCAAAGACTACTGCTGTATCGACCACGAAAACAACTGCTCCGGCAACGACCAATGCCGCCGCAACAACAACTGTACCGGTGACAACGACCACCATTGCCACAACATCCGTTACCACTTCTTCTGCAGCGCAGTCTACTGTTATCTCGACAACAACAACAGCACCTGCATTGACCGATCCCGATTCCGGCGCGAAATATGAACTGCATGATGGTAAAGCGGTCATTCTCAAATGGAACGGCAATCGCTCCGATGTTGTCATTCCGGAAACATTAGGCGGCTGTCCGGTCATTGCCATTGACAGTCTCGCTTTTTCCGAAATGAAGTATGAATTGGAAACGGTGCAGTTTCCATCCGGCATCACCGTGATCCCTTCCGCGCTGTTCCAGAACTGCACAAGACTGACCGGTGTTCAGCTTCCGGAGAATTGCAAGGAAATTTCTGATTATGCTTTTTCAAACTGCTCCGCACTGAAAGAGATCAAACTGCCTGATTCGGTGGAATCCCTCGGTCAGTCTGCATTTGAATACTGCAGTTCTCTTGAAAAGATCGAATTGCCCGATTCCCTGAAAACGCTCCCCTCTTTTGTGTTCCGCTATTGCTATGCGCTCAAAGAAGTTGAACTTCCGGCTTCACTGGAATCCATAGAGCAGTATGCGTTTGATTACTGTACTGCGCTGGAAAGCATTACACTGCCGGACACACTGAAATCTATCGGTGAATGGGTATTTGAATACTGTTCTTCTTTACAGACAGTCTCTTTGCCCGATTCGCTGAAATCAATCGGGAATTATGCTTTCCGCTGCTGCTCAGCGCTGAAATCCGTTGAAGCAAAGCACGCAAGCTTCTCGATCAACGATTATGCTTTCAGTTATTGTACTGCGCTCGAAACACTCTCACTCGGCGACGGTTCTGCATCGGATACTGTTTACTTCGTCGGCAATTCCGTATTTGAAAACTGCAAAAAGCTGAAAACTGTTCAGCTCGCACCGTGTATGACACAGATCAACAGCAGCACATTTTCATCCTGTAAATCATTGGTAGAATTTACCGCAGAAAACCTGACCTCGATCGGTTATCATGCATTCTGTGAGTGTTCTTCGCTGAAAACCCTCAACTGCGGCTCACATCTGGAAACGATCGCCGAAGAAGCGTTCCGCTATTGCACAGCACTGACCAATATACCGGATATTTCCGGTGTCAAGACGCTGGGATCAGATGTTTTTTCCAGCTGTTCTTCACTGACCGAAGTGGTCTGGCCGGAAACGATAACGAAGATCCCGGAGAATACTTTTTACGGATGCAGCAAACTGGCGAAGATCACTCTGCCGGATACCGTTACTGCCATCGGCAGAAACGCATTCTACGGATGCATTTCTCTCATTATTGATTCGATTCCTGCATCGGTCGTCCGTATCGAACGGCAGGCATTCACCAATATCAAAATGCTCCGTAACCTGACGCTTTCACCGGATGTCAGCTACGATGAATATGCATTTTACGGAATCAAATCCCTGCGCAGTCTGTATATTCCTTCCGGCATCACATTCTCGAACGGAATGTTCAGCGGATGTTCCAACCTCGCCTATGTCTGCCTGACTGATGATATTTCTCAGTACAAACTGACGGATTCAATGTTTTCAAACTGCACGAGTTTAACGACATTTGACTATCACGGCAACTGGACTTCTATTCCGAACGGATTCTTCTCCGGCTGCTCCAAATTACAGTTTACTCTCCCGTCTGAAATGACCGTGATCGGTTCGAGTGCATTTCAGAGCTGCAAGAGCTTTGGCCCTGAGCTGGTACTCCCTGCAAACTGCACGATCGGTGCAAGCGCTTTCAACGGATGCAGCGGCATAACCAAGATCAGCTTCGCAGGCAATATCCGCAGCTATCAGGATAATTGCTTTGCAAATACAGGCATTACGGAGATCTCTGTTCCGAAAAACCTGACCTATATCCCAGGGGGAGCTTTCCAGAACTGCAATGCCCTGACTGAGATCGTCATTCCGGAGCATATCACATCTATCCAGAATCTTGCATTTTCTTACTGCAAAAATCTGAAATCGGCTGTCATTCCGAAAAATGTTACCGGTATGGGAACGAATATCTTCTCTTACTGTTCATCTTTGGAAAATGTGAAATTGGCAAACGATATCACCATTACGGTTTTGCCGGAAAATACGTTCCTTGCTTGCACTGCACTGAAAGAAATCACGCTCCCGGACAGCATTCGTTCGATCGCCAAATCTGCATTCAACGGATGTAGCGCACTGAAAACACTCCGTCTGCCGCAAAAGCTGACCAGTATCGGTGAAACTGCATTCAACAACTGTTCTGCACTGGAAACGATCGCATTTCCGGATTCTGTTACATCGCTCGGTGCCAGCTGCTTCAAAAATGCGTCCGGTTTGAAAACAGCCGTTCTGCCCCAACACATCAGCTCACTTCCTGCTTCGCTGTTCTCCGGCTGTACTGCACTGGAAAGCGTTTCACTCCCTGATACGCTCCATACCATCAACAGCAGCGCTTTCTCCGGCTGCACGGCGCTGACAAATATCGAACTGCCGGATAGTATTTCGCTCATACGGGACAGTGCTTTTTCCGGCTGCACGGCTCTGAAAGATATTCAGCTTCCTTCTGCGCTCCAGGTGATTGCAAACGGACTGTTCAAAGGCTGTACTTCGCTTACGGACATCGTGATCCCGGAAGGTGTCGCAACGATCGGCTCTTCTGCATTTTCAGAATCCGGACTCGTATCTGTCACACTGCCGGACACACTGAAAACGATCAGCAATCAGGCATTTTCCAAAACTCCGCTTTCTGCTGTCACGCTTCCGGATTCACTTTTGAACATCGGCTCTTATGTATTCAGCGAATGCAGTGAGCTGACCGAAATTGTCATTCCGTCCGGTGTCGGCAATGTTCAGGAAAAACTGTTCAGCGGATGCACCAAACTGAAATCCGTAAGTCTGTCTGAGAACATCATCGCATTCTATTTTAATGCCTTTGAGAATTGTCCTGCTCTCAAACAGCTCGAAATGCCTGAAAACATCTCCACACTCTATACAATGTCGGAAATGCCCGATATTGAATTCATCGTACCGAAAGGCTCGAAAACGGAATCTGTTTTCAATAGCTATCGTTTGAAGTATACCGCTGCCGAAGCAACAGCTCCGGTCACCTCTGATTCAACAACGACCGTCGAACAGACAACGACTGTTACTACTACAACAGAACCGGTCACGACTACAACAGCAGTCACCCTCTCTGATACGGAAAACGGGCTGGTATATCAGGTACACGGAGACACACTTTCCGTCTGCGGCTGTGATCCGTCATGCAAGGAACTGCGCATTCCGGAAAGCTATTCCGACATGAAGATCACGGATCTGATGACCGATGCTTTCAAGGACAGCAAGGCGGAAAAGATCACGCTGCCTGACAGCATCACCTATTTGCAGAACGCACAGTTCGCAGGATTGGAAAACCTGAAAGAAGTATCGCTTGGTAGAGGCATCACTTATATCCCTTCATATTGCTTTGACGGATGTACCGCACTGACAGCACTGAATGTTGACGGTCTGACCTCACTGAGTTCCTGTGCATTCCGTAACTGTAAATCTCTGAATATCACTGAATGGCCGTCTGTCACTTATCTCAGCGACCACAGCTTCCAGAACTGCACGTCACTGACCAAGATCTCTTTCTCCAATAAACTCAATTCGATCTATGAGGACTGCTTCAGCGGATGCACTGCACTTACGGATATTGCATTCCCGGATTCTTTAAGCTATATCAGCAGCAGAGCATTCCAGAACTGCACAGCACTGAAAGAAATCACACTTCCGCAGGCTGTGACCTATCTCAACGAAAGCGTATTTGAGGGCTGTACTTCTCTGGAAAAGCTGAACATCAAGACATCATCTTCTTTCTCGTTCTACTCCAGATCCCTGCTCAACTGTCCTGCTTTGAAAGAAATCGTTTGCAGCAGCACATATCCTTACTGCAGTGAGTATTCCATCGGTTATCATACAGATGAAAACGGCGAGTATGTCCAGAATGAACAGCCTGTTCTTTTCAGGGGATATTACAACTATGATATGTATAATCTCCAGAAAAAGAACATCCTCGACTTTGAACCGAATGGTATTACCTATCACGTTATGCCAGAAACAGATACCATCTGCATCGACTTCATCACTATGGAAGCCGGTACCGATAACTCATACTGCTATCTGCCGTATGCGATCGGCGGCAAACTGGTCACAAAAATCGGCAGCGGTACACCCTGTATGCCTGCAAACAGCTTCCAATACGTCTATATTCCGGAATGCCTGACCGAGATCGGGGATTATGCTTTCATGAATTGCAGCAGTTTCCGTTATCTGAATTACTATAATTATTCATCCTCGGATCTGAAACTCGAAAAGATCGGTCTGGAAGCCTTCTACGGCACAGAGTTCCAGAACAGCGCCGAAACACAGCATTATACGCTCTATGTTAATAATGTTTTCTATCGCTGCTTTAGTGAAGATGAAACGATCACCCTTTCAGATTACTGCGTCGGGATCGCACCTGATGCATTCGCACGAAATGCATTCTGCAAGGAGATCATCATTCCGGAAACTGTTACGTTCATCGGTGACGGCGCATTCTATAATTGTGATGCACTCACTTCGATCGTGATTCCGGATTCGGTCACTTCGATCGGTACGGGCGCATTCGTGGATTGTGATGCACTGGAAAGCGTCACGCTCGGCAGCGGACTGACGGATATCGGCAGTGATCTGTTTATCGGATGCACAGCTTTGAAAACTGTCACCGCACCGGAAGGTTCAGAAGCAGAGAAAATCATTCCCAACCAGACAGAACCCGCAAAATAATATCACAAAAAGCAGGACGAATCTTTCTGATCCGTCCTGCTTTTGTTATACATTCAGTTGTGTACTGAGCTGCTCAAATGTGATGCCATATTTCTGTGCGATCGCATGAGCGTAGCTTTTGCCGTCCGGTTTCCGGCAGCTGATCTTGTACTTATTATCAGCGCCGTTTTCCATAACGACACTCACGGCTTTGCATACAGCCGCATCCGATTCCGACAGTGTATCACAATGCTCTGCAAGCTCGTGCATATGTGTATTGAAACAGGTTCGCGCTCCGAGACAGCAGAGATATTTCAAAACATCCTCTGCAATATACAGGGATTCGGTATGACTGGTCGTTGCAAAGGATTCATTGAACAGCAGCAGACTGTCAGCTGTTGCCGCTTTGCATATCTCTCTGCATCGTTCCGCTTCTTCTCCGAGTCTGCCAAGTGAAACCGTGCGTTCTTCTTCAACCGGAAAATGCGTAAAGATACCGTCGCAAAAACGAATTTTTGCCGATTACGCAGGAAGAAACACACCGCTTTGATACAGCAAAAATGCCAGTCCGATGCCCTGCGTAAGGATCGTTTTGCCGCCGCGGTTCGGTCCGGTCAATATCTGAACAGTCTGATCCTCGGTAAACGCAATATCATTGCAGACAACCTTTTCCGCCAGCTTTCCCTGCATGGATATCACTGCGAGCTTGATATTGTAAAAATCAGAAAGCGCAGTATCATCAGACGATTCTGTTCCGTCACAACACGGGAAACCGTTTTCACGCAGCTTCTTTTCCAAACCGATAAACCGCAAATAAAACATCAGTTCATCTGCAAGATCTGCCAAAGCCCTGCCGCTGATATGCACATATTTGTCCAGTACCTTTTTCAGCTTGGCTGTCAGTGAAGGCAGCATCCGTTCGACGATCGCAGTCAGATTACTCCTGAGAACATTACTTGAAGCGCGTGCAGGCGTTTGAATCCCGTAACAGTGTTTCTCAAACCAGTCCCACCCATCTTCATGCATCTCCATAGAAAAGGGGTAAAGATCACGGTCTTTGGTGATCTGATCTTTCCTGTGAAATGCCATGAAACGCTGAAGTGCGCTCTGTTCGGAAAAATAATGCTGATTCAACGACACGATCCCGACTTCTGCCGGATAATAATCCGGCGTGAGATTGACACCGATCGTAATACTGCGGATACTGTTCACATTATCGTCCAGAACAGAGATATCCTCTGCAAGTTCATCATAACCGCTGTCGGTACTGATCGTCTGGACAAAGGAAGCCAGCTTTTGCAGTCCTTCCGATCTGAATGTCCTGTCAGCAAACAGATCACGCAGTTTCATGACGGATCGGATATAATGCTCAAGTGAACGAAAACGCTGGATCAGTTCCCAGATCGTTGACTGGTCGCCGATCTGCATGGGACGGTCATTGAATGAAAAGCGCAGAGAATCACAGATTTTGAACAATTCTTCACACAGCGTTTCATCGCCGCGCAGTTCGGCATATACATCCTGCCGATAGCGGATGATCTCCGGACTGACAGGCATTTTCAGAAGGATTTTTCCGATTATGTTCTGCTCTGTTGATAATTCAGAAATATGCTCGGCTAAGAAGGCTGCACCAAGATCGCCGGCCGTGATATCACTGATCTGAAAATATTTTCCGGTATCATCCGGCGCAAGTAAACTGATATTCTGCATAATAGACCTCTGATAAGATTTTGTAGCATCTGCTGTTATTTTCTACAGTATACCAAATGCCGGCAGAATTGTCAAGCTTTTATTTGCGCAATATTCTCACATTATGATTGTTCTTGTGCATTCAGCAGCATATCAATCATCACCGAAACATCATCTGCATCCAGAACATAATCCTTATTAAGATCACCCATAAACCAGTGATAATCATTGCCGGTTTCCTGCAATGCAAGAACGGCACGCTTCAAAAGTGTCAGATCACGCGCATCCACACAGCCGTCAGCATTAATGTCACCGGTCAGCTCATTTTTCAGCGCTGCTTCCAATTCCGAATCCGTCACGATCAGATCACCGTTTGTATCATATTGCGCTGCAAGCTGATCCCGAATCAGCGGATCCGGACAGCATTCTTCACACAGCCCCAGTCCGTCCGTCGTATATGCCTTGACATTGACGTTGCCGCGTTTCTTTTCATAGCAGTCTTTCCATACTTTCGTGGTCTGGGAATTATATGTCGTATAATAGGAAGTGCGCGGCGCAAAGCAGTGCTGATCAAAATGACAGGTCGTTCCGAGACGCTGTGCAGTTTTGATCACCACGGAAAAATACTGTCCCTCACGTACAAAACAGCCTGCCGGCAGCGGTACGGTATGATATCCGATATACTGCTCCTCGCCTGCTGTCTCTGTCAGAACCGTACCGTCACAGGGAGTCGTATAATCCGGTTTGAGCGCATAGACTGTCGCCTCGTATGGCATGGATACATCATTGGTATAGAAGCCGACCGCAGTCAGATTCTCGTCCTTTGCCGCCTTGAATACATTTGCCTGAAGGAATCCTGTATCTGAACCGCCGCCCGATGTATAACTGACAGATGAATCTCCGTCATACTGATAGATCCCACTGTAATTGTCTGTCGGCTCCATATCATACATATAGAAATTCTGAAGCGACTGATCGTAATATGAAATATAGATATATCCTTTTTCTGTATTGGTTGACTTTTCTCCCCAGCTGTTCCGCACGATCCATGCGCCGTCATCGGGCGGTGTTTCAATAAAATTATCTTTGGAAAAATGATCATCCCATCCAACCAGAACCACACCGTGCAGTCCGCCGGATAAATTGGAATGATCGCCGCCTATCACATAGCCGGTCTGATAATAACCGCTTTTTTCAGACAGACATTTCGGCTCATTCATTGAATAATACGTAACGTGCATTGCGCCGAAATTCAGCAGATCTTCCTTGATGCTGTTCATATCTTCACGCGCATACTTTCTCGTATTCTGCAAATGTGCTTCTGAACAAAAACGCACCGATTCATCCAGTTCAACTTCTTCCGCAGGTGTCGGAACAGAATCCTCAAACACAACGCCCTGCCATGCCGCCAGCGTTCCGGTGACAGTATAGATATTGCCGCTTCCTTTATAAGCAGCAATACCGTTACAAAGCCCGTCTCCGTACAGCGGATGCGAAGGATCAGCCGGACTTCCCTGTCCGCGCGAAAACCAAAGCAAATGCGCTTCTGACAGATCAAGCGTGGAATCTCCCATTCCCTTTTTAATCATGTTTGATTCGATTGCTCCGATCGAAGAATATGCCCAGCAGGTATTGCCGTTCTGTTTCTTCACGCTTGTGAGCAGACCTTCCTCACGCATATCATAGCGTGCCGGAAACCGGTTTGTTTCTCCAGATGCGCCGACCAGCGGCTGTATTCTTTGATACGGAATGAGCTGCTCCTGAAGAATATTCCCTTCCGAATCCATATAGTGCCAGCCGTCCTTTGTTTCAGTCAATGTGTAGCAGATCGGTTCTGATTCCTGCGGCTGACTGTAAGCCGGAACGGATAATGATGAACTATTCATTGCGAAAATTGCTGCGAAAAAAAATGCTGAAGCAAATCTGAATATTCCTGTGCGAAGTTTCAAAATGGTCACTCCTTTACTTGATCGTACTCGATTCGGTTTGATCGAATGCTGCATCTGACAGGATAGATGAACGACATCCGTTACGTTTATTGTAGCATATTGTTCATAAAATTACAATAGAAAAAATACATCTCTGATGCAGGAATTTTTCTGCCGTTCACTGCGAAAAAAATCCACAGTGCCCCCTTTACAATCCCTCTATTGTTATGATATAATATAGCTGTTGTATTTTTGCATACGCATGGAGGTTTTATATGGATTTCAGTGCTCCGCCGGCAGCAAAACACCAAGAAAAAATGAATCCTGCGATAAAACACGGTCTATTTTTTCTGACACTCATTTTACTTATTTTATCCATTCTGAGCATTTTTCTGTTCGGTAAAAAATACACGTTCAAAATTCAGCCGGCTTCATCGGAAAACATTTCACTTGAATATGATGAAAGCATCATCAAATGCGTCGAACAGAGATCAGACGGTGATGCGCTGTTTCTGCAATTTCAGGCTGTTTCCGCCGGTGAGAGCCTGCTGAGCGTTTATGATTCGGACGATCCGGTATTGTCAGAAATGCTCTATGCCCATCCATCCGGCATCATCTCTGTCGGCGGCTTTTTCGGACAGATCAGAGGTGCTGCTGCTTTTTCTGTTTCGATTGCAATTCTGCTGACAATGCTCCTGCTTATACAGCTCGCACGATACCGGAAAAGTACGAAGACCAGTCTGTGCAGATACGCAAATGCATGGCTACTCGGTACTGCTGTTTTCATCTTATTTACGCTCATTTCGCAAATCTTCACTTTGATCGTATCTGCCGCAGGAGACAGCGTTTTTTCAATTCTTACCCTTTGCCGACAGACATTGCATTATCCGCAGACATTCACGACCGTATTGCTGCCGTTTGCTGTTGTGATCGCCGCTGCAATCAGTATCAGCAACCTGACTTTGATGCGGCATGAGGGAATCGGGTTCAAAAATATGCTCGGATTCTTCCTCGGTATTGCACTGTGTACCGGAACGATTGCGATGCTGTTTATCTATCCCCTGTTCGATGCGCTTGGAATTGACGTTCATAATGAATCCGGTATCTTCCTGATGATCGTCTATTGTCTGGAAGATATCATTTCGATCATCATGGCATATCTGGAATGTATTTTGCTCGGAACGGCGATCTCCGCTGTCAGAGCAGCAAAGCATATCCCTGCGTTTGATAAGGATTACATCCTGATTCTCGGCTGCCAGATCACGAAAGACGGCGGTCTGACAAAACTGCTGCAATCCAGAACGGACAGAGCCGTTGAATTTGCAGAAATGCAGCAGCAAAAAACCGGAAAGGAAATCATTTTTGTTCCGTCCGGCGGTAAGGGTTCGGATGAAGTGATCGCAGAAGCGGAAGCAATCCGGAATTATCTGCTTGCAAAAGGTATTCCGGAAAACCGCATCCTTCCGGAGAATCAATCGGAAAATACCGATCAGAATATCCGATTCTCATATTCGCTGATCCGAGAACAGAATCCTAACGCACACATTGCCTTCTCTACGACCAATTATCACGTTTTCCGAGCAGGCTGTATCGCCGATGAAGCCGGTATTCCGATGGAAGGCATCGGCGCAAAAACAAAACGATATTTCTGGATCAATGCCTTTATCAGAGAATTTATTGCCGCACTGCATTATGAAAAAAAGCACCATATCAAAACTTTGCTGATCATTCTATGCTGTATCATTCCTGCGGAAATCATCGTTTTTCTGTCCAGACTGATATAAAAAAGCACCCGCGAAACCTGCCGTTTTCCGGCATCCGTTTCGCGGGCTGTTTCTTTTCATTTTCCAAAAGGCACAGATCATCTGCCGTCCAGATATCTGCACGCAGCAAGTGCGGCGGATGCGCCGTCTGCTGTCGCCGTGACGACTTGACGTATCAGCTTTGTACGGCAGTCTCCGGCTGCAAATATGCCGTCCGTATCCGTTTTGCAGTTTTCATCCGAGATGATATATCCGGATGCATCCAGCTTTGTATGCGCCGCAAACGCATCATTTTCCGGCTTTTGTCCGATTGCGACAAACAATCCGTTCACAGCAAGCTCCGCAGGCTTTTTCTCCGCACCGCACAGAATACGGATACCTGTCAGTTTACTGTCACCGAGCAGCGCATCGACTGCGGCATCACAAATCACGGATACATTATTCAGCGACTTGATTTTCTCCTGCAATACCGGATCGCCGGTCAGATACGGAAGATTCTGTACGATCGTGACCGATCGGCAAAGATCAGCAAGGAACACCGCATCCTGTAAAGCGGTATTGCCGCCGCCGATGACTGCAGCATCCTGATCGCGGAAGAATGCACCGTCACATACGGCACAATAGCAGACACCGTGTCCGGTCAGTTCGCTCTCGCGCGCTATGCCGAGTGTCCGATGCTTGGAGCCAGCGGCAAGAATCACAGCTTTCGCTTCATAGCTGCCGTATTCTCCGCTGAGCATAAATCCGGATGCGTTCTTTTCAACCGCTGAAATATTGTCCATCTCCAGCACTGTTCCGTGCGCTTCTGCCTGCTCGATCAGCTTCTCTGCAAATTCAGCACCGCTGATCGCCATAGCAGTCGGATAATTCTCCAATTTCGGAGAATATGTGATCTGACCGCCGAAATTTTCTTTCTCGATCACGATCACGGATTTTCCGGCACGGCGTGCATAGAGCGCGGCTGTCAGACCGGCAGGGCCGGCTCCGACAACCGCAATATCATATACCTTCTGCATCTTAATCTGCCTGTTTCACCGCAGTTTCAGTGAATCTGCGGATATTGGAAACATTCACGATCTGCTCAAAGGAATCCCCGTTCGGAACGATGAGCGTCGGTGCCTGATGAATGTCATAGCGCTCAGCCATCGCCGGTTCTTCATCTGCAATGACCTTTCTGAATGCAATGCCTGCTTCATTCAGAAAACGCTCTGCCATTTTGCAGTTCGGGCAGGTTCTTGTTGCAAAGAGCAGGATCTCCTGCTCTGATGCACCGGACTTGACTGCGCCGACCGATTCCGGCACATTCACAGCACCCTTGCGCTTCAGAATACTGCGCTCGATCACATATTCCTTACGATCCTTAAATTCCTGCGCCTTGCCGTCATTGAAATTCTTGACCGGACGATAATATCCCGTGATTCGGCTGTAAACCTCTGTTTCACAACCGCACTCCGGACAGGTATACTGCTCGCCGACAAGATAACCGTGATTGCGGCAGACCGAATATGTCGGGGACATTGTATAATACGGCAGTTTATAGTTCTCTGCGATCTTTCGGACAAGATTTGCAGCAGCTTTCCAATCCGGCAGCTTTTCACCGAGGAATGCATGGAATACCGTTCCGGATGTATAGCGTGTCTGGAGATCATCCTGAATATCCAGTGCAGAGAATATATCCTCCGAAAATCCGACAGGCAGATGGGAACTGTTCGTATAATACGGTGTCTGTCCTTCTGCTGCTGCGGTGATGATATCCGGATACTTTGCGATATCATGCTTTGCCAGACGATATGTTGTAGACTCTGCCGGCGTTGCTTCAAGGTTATAGAGATCGCCGTACTGCTCCTGATAATCCATCAGACGCTCGCGCATATGATCGAGTACCTGCTTGGTGAACTCCTGCGTTTCCGTATGCGTGAGGTCTTTCCGCAGCCATTTTGCGTTCAGACCTGTCTCATTCATACCGATCAGACCGATCGTTGAGAAATGGTTATCAAGCGTTCCGAGATAACGTCTTGTGTACGGATACAGCCCTTCATTCAGCAGCTTGGTAATAATCGTGCGCTTGATCTTCAGACTGCGTGCCGCTATATCCATCAGCTTATCCAGACGATGATAGAAATCCTGTTCATTCTCTGCAAGGTACGCGATACGCGGCATATTGAGCGTTACGACACCGACAGAACCGGTGCTTTCGCCGCTGCCGAAGAAACCGCCGCTCTTTTTGCGAAGCTCACGGAGATCCAGACGCAGACGGCAGCACATACTGCGGATGTCGCTCGGTTCCATATCGCTGTTGATATAATTCGAGAAATAAGGTGTACCGTATTTCGCGGTCATTTCAAAGAGCAGCTTGTTATTTTCGGTCTCCGACCAGTCAAAATCTCTGGTAATGGAATATGTCGGGATCGGATACTGGAAGCCTCTGCCCTGTGCATCGCCCTCGATCATGGTTTCAATAAACGCCTTATTGACCATGTCCATTTCCTTTTTGCAGTCCTTGTACTTGAACGGCATTTCCTTGCCGCCGACGATACAATTCAGTTCAGCAAGATCATTCGGAACAGTCCAGTCCAAAGTGATATTGGAGAACGGTGCCTGCGTACCCCAGCGGGAAGGCGTATTCACACCGAATACGAAGGATTCGATGCACTTCTTCACCTGATCGTACGGGAGATTATCCGCCTTGATGAACGGAGCGAGATAGGTGTCAAACGAAGAAAATGCCTGTGCGCCTGCCCATTCATTCTGCATGATGCCGAGGAAATTCACCATCTGGTTGCAGAGTGTTGCAAGATGCTTTGCCGGTGCAGAAGTGATCTTGCCTTCAACACCGCCGAGTCCTTCCTGAATCAGCTGTTTGAGTGACCAGCCGGCACAGTAACCGGTCAGCATGGAAAGATCGTGGATATGCATATCGCCGGAACGATGCGCATTTGCGATCTCCTCATCATAAATTTCAGAAAGCCAGTAATTTGCCGTGATCGCACCGGAATTGTTCAGGATCAGACCGCCGACAGAATATGTCACGGTTGAATTCTCTTTCACACGCCAGTCTGTGACCTTCACGTAGCTGTCAACGGTATCTTTATAATCGAGGATCGTGGATTTCATGTTACGGAGCTTTTCACGCTGCTTGCGATAGAGAATGTATGCTTTCGCAACATCGCTGTAGCCTGCTTCAGCAAGAACGTGCTCTACGCTGTCCTGAATATCCTCGACCGCGATCATGTCATCCTTGATCTTGCTGTCAAAATCAGCAGTCACGCGCAATGCAAGAAAATCAATCACAGACGGATGATAATTTCTGTTCTGGGCATCGAAAGCCTTGTGGATCGCTTCCGCGATCTTCGTGATCTCAAAGTCAACGACCTTGCCGTCACGCTTTTGAACCTGATACATTTCATGAGCCTCCCGATAATAAATTGAATGCGGAATCAAATCCCGCGCAGCGCGGCATTCGGCACATCTTTGCGAACAATATCCAGAAACGCCCGCATCTCAGAGGGCGTACAGCCGGAAACTGAATTGTCGATCAGTCTGCCGCTGTTCTGGAAATTCTGCAAAAAATAAGCATCTGCACCGCGGATCCATTTTCCGATCGCAGAAAAGTCCTCAGCAGTATGATACTGCTTTACAACTGTCGTGCGGAACTCATACGGAATGTTCTTCTGCTGCATCAGGTAACGAACACTCTGATGCACAGCGTCAATGCTGAACCGCTCAGTACCGGCGGTCACAGCATATTTTTCAGGGCTGTTTTTGATATCCATTGCGACCATGCTGATGAGTCCGCTTTCACAGATCTTGCGAAGCAGATCGGGCTGTGTGCCGTTTGTGTCGAGCTTGACGGCAAACCCCATTTGACAGATCGGCTGCAAAAACGAAATCAGATCGGGCTGAAGCAGCGGTTCACCGCCTGTGATACATACACCGTCAAGCAAACCGATCCGTTTTTTTAAGAATGCGTACAGCTCGTCCGCTGTAACGGCTTCTTCAAACGTACCGGTAACAAGATCGGCATTATGGCAGAACGGGCACCGGAAATTACAGCCCCATGTGAAGACCGTGCAGGCAGTTTTTTCAGGAAAATCAAGCAGTGTCAGCTTTTGTAAACCTGCAATTTTCAAGTCCACACCCCATTTGCATTTTGTTAATGCATCGAACCAATCTAAAAAACGGAAAATGCCGTAGAATCAGTGATAAATGCGTGAAACACAATATATAGTGATTGACTTTGCATTCTATCACAATAAATCGTGCTGACTTCTATTATATAATCTTTTATGGCGTTTGTCAATAGCATTCCGCTATCTTATAATCTTTTAACTGTTCCGGAAGGCACTTCATTTCCTGTTTCCAAAAAGAACAATAGTTTTCTCAGTGAAATACGCGGAACTGTTTTCTTAGCAGCACTTGACATTTCGCAGAATATATGTTATAATGGTCATATATCAAAAACAACTGTCCGTCTGAGAGGGAAGGCATCAGGAGGTAACGCAATCCATGTCTGATTATGAGAAAAACTGGGTGGTCGTTGATTCCTCCGTTCTGCCCGAAGTCATTCTCAAAACACTGACTGTCAAGCGAATGCTTGCAAACCGTGAGGAAAAAAGCTCCTCTGCGGCTTGCAGATCGGTCGGGATCTCACGCAGCGCATTCTATAAATACCGCGATTCCGTATTCATCTATGAGGAACAGATGCGTGACCAGATCTTCACAGTATATCTTGTTCTGCATGATGAAGCCGGCGTGCTGTCAGGCGTTCTGCATTCGCTTTCAGATGCAAATGCCAATGTCCTGACGCTGAATCAAAGTATTCCGGTAGACGGCGCTGCCGCAGTCACAGTCACCTTCCAGCTTCAGGATTCCGCAAATATCTCGGCACTTTGCAGCACGCTTGGTGAACGAAAGGGCGTTGTTGAAGTTCGGCTGCTTTCCGGAACCTGAAAAGCAGAATTCCGAATGAATTTTAATGAATCGAGGTCAGCAGCTCCTTCCGCAGGAGCAAAAGTGAAAATGAAAAAATTTGCAGTCTTAGGATTTGGCACGGTCGGCTCCGGTGTTGTGGAGCTGTTCTACAAGAATCAGCAGAAGATCATGAAAAAAGCAGGCACGGATTTTGAGCTTGCTTATATCCTTGATCTGCGTGATTTTCCAGATTCGCCTTATGCCGATAAATTTACAAAGTCGATGGATACGATCCTTGCCGATCCGGATGTCACAGTCGTTGCAGAATGCATGGGCGGTGTTGAGCCGGCTTTCACTTATCTGGCACAATGTCTCGACAAAGGTATCAGCGTTGCAACATCCAATAAGGAACTGATCGCACAAAAAGGTGCGGAGCTGCTTGCAAAAGCAAAGGCGCATTCCTGCAACTGCTATTTTGAAGCAAGCGTCGGCGGCGCGATCCCGATTATTCGCCCGCTTCACCGCTGCCTTGCCGCAAATGAGATCTCCGCTATTTACGGAATCCTCAACGGCACGACAAACTACATTCTCAATAAAATGCTGACAGACGGCATGACCTTTGAGACTGCGCTGAAGAAAGCACAGGAGCACGGCTATGCAGAACGTGAGCCGAGCGCCGATGTGGACGGTCACGATGCCTGCCGCAAGATCTGCATTCTTTCGTCTTTGGTATACGGTAAGCACGTATATCCGGCAAGTGTCTATACCAAGGGAATCCGTGAGATCTCTCTGGAAGATGCAGCCGCTGCGGATGCTCTGGACGGCGCTGTGAAGCTGATCGCCTTTGTGAAAAAACTGGACGACGGCAGAATTCTTCCGGCAGTTATGCCGATGTATGTTCCGCATGAGAATATGATCTCCCGTGTGGACGGCGTATTCAACTGCGTAGAGGTTTGCGGCGATGCGATCGACCGTGCATATTTCTGCGGCAGAGGCGCAGGCAAATTCCCGACTGCAAGTGCTGTTATGGGCGATGTGATCGAAGCGATCAAGCATGAGAGAACAGTCTTTTCGCAGTTCTGGGAAGATACCGGAACACAGGATTTCATTGCAGGAATTGACGCAATGAACTGTGGAATGATGATCCGCTTTAAACAGAACTATCATGCTACCGAAATCAGTGAGTTTGCATCCAAATATCTCGCTGCAAACGGTCACGACAATGAACCGGTATGCGCAACGGACAGTGCCTGCCTGATTTCTGTCATGCTGACAGATTCCGAACGGAATGCTTTGCTGGATGCATTTCAGAAAAACGGAATGTCGGTACTGCATTGGATTCCTACAATGGAAGCCTGATCATTTCAACCGATCTAAACGCGAAGCCCGCCTGAACGGGTTTCGCGTTTTTTGTTTTACCAACGCGCAAAAAATCCCGTACAGATGATCCTGTACGGGATTTTTTCAAACAAATTTTTTGCGAATTACAGATCCTGAGCGGATCCGTCCGCAGAAATCTCATCCTGAGATAAGGCATATACATCCAAACCGTTATCCACTGTTCCGTCAGCAGTCTGATACACAAATTCAAACTTCGGCGATTTCAAACCAAGAACGCTGCGCAGGTCATTGCCCCTCACGCGAACTTGCCCGCCGATGACAGCATTTGCAACATAGCCGCCGTCACCGTACTCAAGTTGAATCCATTCATACGGGTTGCCTGAGAGCGAAATATGGTAAGTATTCTCGAGCTTGGATCTGAGTTCATCCACACTAAAAACTTTTGAACTATTGAAATGCGGATCGGATGATTCATCGTGACGAACAGCAACACTCTGCAAATAAGGAAGGTCTGCATAAAAGACATCCTTACAGGAAGCAGTTGCACCGCCGCTCGATGCATAGAACGAAGTGAGTGCCGGAGCGTTCTCATAGTAAACAACGATACCGAGTACAGAACGAACAGCATCCACAATTTTTTCGGACGGACTCGATTTGCAAATCATACCCGCACCATATCCGTTATACAGATAATAGGTATAAGCTGCAACTGCCTGTGCTTTCAGAGCTTCGACAGAGAAGGAATCGCCCATTTCGTTATTGACGATCTGCGACAAAATTGATACGATCGTATCGGTTTTACCGCCGACTGTCATGGTATCCCATTCGGAGACGCCGGTCTGAACCAGCACCGTACCGGGATAATAAAGGCTGAGGATCTGATCATAAGACCAGCCATCATACATTGCGTAGAAATTTGCGCCGTTCTGGCTCATACCGACGCCGTGACCAAAACCAGAGGTATAGAACACGACGCTGCCAGGTTCAGCGGCTATGGTTTCACGAGTTGTAATCAACGGTTCTTCATAGGTTGTTACAGCTGATGTAACCGTTGTAGTATTGGTTTCACTGTCAGTTGTGACAGCGGTTGTCGTTGCAGTAGTAGTCGTAAGCGGTTCGTCCGGCTCTGAATCAACTGCCTCATACCGAACAAGCATAAGGCTGTCATCATATTCATAAAGATCAGCCTTCCGCAATTCGGCAACTTCATATACGCCTGCACCTGACTGAAGGTTGCTGCTCGAGTCGGCAGGGCCAATAACGGCTTGTACATCCGTCTCGACCTCACAGCCTTCCGTTGTAGCGGCAAGCGCAATGTTGGCAGCTCCTGAGCGCAGCATGGCGTCTCTGTCGCTTTGCATCGCACATGTACTGGTGAAACACAAAGCCATTGCAACCAGAATCGCCACGCGGTTTCTTCGCGTTCGAGCTTGCATAATTTATCTCCATTATATCAATCTCACCGGGTTTGCCCGGCTTTATTTCCCCAAGATTGCTGTGGGGATTTTGTCTAACCGATCGTGTCTCCTCTTCGCCGTCCGACCGATCCCAATCCGGTCTTTCAGCGCGCGCCATTCAGAGAAACAGCGCGTTATTCTACGTCGCAGTTTACCTGCGTACATCTCTCTGTTAAGCTGATAGATTCCATACCGCGGAGATGTGCACCGCACTACTGTCTGCGGGTGAGAGTGGCTGTACGCTCACTGCTCAGATACGATATGAAACAGCATAACCGAAAGAAAACAGTCCGCACAAAGCGGAAACAAGTACGTTTACCTCCTTGACATCCCATTCCCTTTCAGTTCGATTTCTATGAAATCAAAACCTGAATTACGCATTCGGTCCATAGGGAACGAATTTCTTGGGATCGTAATTAACAGGGCGCCCACTGTTATAGTAGGCCTTCGGGTACAGCACATTCTGATTCAATGTGGCATTCTCTGTACCCTCTTTCGGGTCTTCGCCGGCACGAACTTCACGACACATCAGTATCAGCTTGGCATTGGCGACCAGTCCGTTGCACGTGTACAGCGACAAGAGTTGATCTCCATACTTCACATCGACATTTGTGTTGATCATTGTGCGTTTCTTTGCTTCGTTCACATACTGATAGAACGAGTCTTCATCCGGAAAATCAAGTGTATTCCAGCAGTCAAAGGCATATTCAGATTTATAATCTTCACCGTCTACGATGAAGATCGCAAAAATCTTGAACTGATAATCCTTATAAAGCGAGGAATAGTTGACAATCGGATGTGCGCTGTAGAATGACGGATTGTTGATATAATCGCGCAGACTTCCGAACATCGTTCTATTGTTCATGTTATGTCCGTAAATGAAAACATTTCCGGAATTGTCGAAAATTCGACGGTGATCGACTACTTCATCAAAATGATTCCGGAAGTCCATAAAGATGCAGCCTGATTTGCTCTGCTCCTGCATGAATGTCCGATAGAGATAGTAGTCATTGGGGTTTTGGTTCGGATCACTTAAACTTTGTTTCTGAACGACCGGATAACTGACCTCAGTTCCTTCGATGCTGACATATCCGCAGGCATCAGGGTTCAAAGGGAGCAGTGTTTTACCGTAGTAATTATATTCGAGCCATTCGATCATATCGCCGGTGATGGGATCTTCTGTGAAGCTGTCCTCCGTAAAACCGCGGTTCGCTCTTGATGCTTCGATACGCGCCTGCAATTCCTTATACATCTGCTTGGCCTTGTACAGGTCAATATAGTAGCTGCTGATCAGGAATGTGCAGACTCCGACGATAACAAGTGCGACCGAAAAAATGATTTTCCGGACCGATTCATAGATGGAATCCCCTCGCCACGGAACAAAGAATTTCAGTATCTCCGTAAAAGAATATTTGCTGCGCTTTTTCTTGCCGTTATCCTTCTGCTGCCGCTTTACTGTTTCCGCGTCAGCCTCCGCCTGCGTCACCGTATGTGTTTCAGGTCTTGGCTTTCCGGGATCCCGCATCGCAGCCTTTGGTCTTTCTGCCGGAGCAGTTGTGACCGCTTCCCGTTGGACGCGATGTCCGTCGGATGCTTGGGGACGATCGGAAGAATATTCGACTTTCGGCTGTTCAGCAGATCTAGTATGACGTTTTGTATCGACTTCATCTAATATTGCCGAAATGTCGTCCCGTTTATGACTCTGCCCTCTTTCCGTTTCCTGAAGAACATCGTTCAGACGATCCTCCGCTGAATTGTCCGCACGTCCCGCGGCTCCCTTCAGCATCCGATGTGAACCGTAAGTTCTTCCGGTCCCGTTCCGTAAGGCATCCGCCCGAAGCGGGGAATCATTTCCGGGTACTGCGTTCTGCGCACCGGCAGTTTCCTGCGGTACGTCAGGGCAGCTAGGTTCTTGATAGGGATTTTGCCTGATATCCATTTGAACGCCTCCATCATCTGCATCTGCGCTGCTTCAGGCAGGCATAGGAACAGCTCTGTCTTTCGCATTGCATTTGCAACAGGTTATGCAGCCGGGAGTCTGTACATCTCCCATTCTGCAATGATTCTCCATTATTTCGGAGATTCACATTTCATGAAAAATCGCCGGATAATGCCGGATGTTCCGACATTTGAACTGCGTCCGACCGATAGAAACCGTGTCAGCAGTACGGACAGAAGTTCCGCCGTTCTGCTCCGGATTCCCGTCCTGCCGCTTCCTCAGCAAGTATTCTGTTCTGTGATACGGCTGCTGAAATGCAGTCACCGAATATTGCGGCAGATCACAGTCCGGAAATCCACTGATTCATCGGACGAAAACATGAAGCGAGTTTCGCTCCATCCGGTCAGAGCAGCCGCACTACCGGTTCAAAAACACGGGATGCGCCTGACACTGATGTATCGTTCAGAGAACAGACCGTGCTTTTGAATTTCCGCAAGCTACAACTAGCCTATTCTCAAATCATATTGTACTACATCACGGCGCATATTGTCAAGTCGCCCGTCTGATATTTGTTATTTGCACCAAATTAGAGCTGCACGATGCGTTTCATCATCAGCATTTAATACAATTATATCTGTATATCATGCCTTTTCGCTCTCAAAATGTTCCACATGAAACGCTGCACGATCAGAACATACATTCTTCTGAAATATGCTGTGCAAATACTTTCTTTGTCGTACCTGCAACCGCTGCATCGACCAAAGGTGCAAAATCAACCGCTGACTGTGCGGCCGCAACATCATCAAGATGCGGACGCAGTTTCGGATGACGCGGCGTAAAGACCGTACAGCAATCCTCATAAGGCTGGATCGAGATATCAAAAGTATCAATTTTACGTGCAATTTCAACGATCTCAGTCTTGTCCATACCAATCAGCGGACGCAGAACCGGAATCGTTGCCGCCGCATCCGTGCATTGCAGTGCCGGAAGCGTCTGGCTTGCGACCTGTCCGAGACTTTCTCCGGTGATGATCGCGCCGCATTCCTCACGCTCGGCGATCCGGCAGGCGATCTCCATCATCAAACGGCGCATCAAAATAGTGAAGTATTCTTCCGGGCAGTTCCGCTGAAGCTGTTCCTGAATCTCTGTAAACGGCACGCAGTAGAACGCCATACTGCCGCACCACGGCGTTAATTTTTCACAAAGCTGTTCTACTTTCATCAATGCACGTTCAGAAGTATAAGGCGGCGATGCAAAATGGCAGGCAGTCACACGCAGACCGCGCTTTGCCATCATGTACGCTGCAACCGGACTGTCAATGCCGCCGGACAGCAGCAGCATCGCATTGCCTGCCGTACCGACCGGCAGACCGCCTGCTCCCCTCTCCCTTGCTGCATGAACATAAGCATTCCGGTCACGGATCTCAACCGTCACGGTCACATCCGGATGATTGACATCAACGGTCAGATGCGGATAATGCTCCAGAAGAATGCCGCCAAGCTCCGCACAGATCTGCGGCGACTTCATCGGAAATGCCTTATCTGCGCGTTTTGCCTCAACCTTAAAGGTCTTTGCGCCGTTCAGCGCATCCGCAAGATACGGAATCGAACGCTCGGAAATATCCGCAAAGGATTTCTCACAGGTCAATGCACGGGCAAGCGCCGCAATGCCGAAAACCTTTTTCAGACGCGGCATTGCTTTCGCAAGCAGTTCGCCGCAGGCTTCATCCGTTTCCGCTTCCGGCACAACGTAAATCGTTGACTGCGCTTTGGAATAAGAAAACTGACCGATTTTTTTCAGACGAAACCGGATGTTCCGCAGAAGGACATCCTCAAAAGAACTTCTGTTCTGACCTTTCAGCGCCATTTCGCCGTATTTTACCAGAATGATCTCTCTCATTTCACAAACCTCATTATATATAGTATAGATTCCGGAATGAACATCCGGTCAATTCTTATTCACCGAGCAAATGATACATGGTTATCATATCCGGATTCCGCTGGAATCCGTTTTTCAGATAAAAGCGCTCACTCGGATAACCATGTGTCGTTTGCAAAACAATGCTGACACATCCTTCTGCGCACATTTCATTTTTGATCCACTGCATCATCGCTGTGCCGATGCCCTTTCCCTGTATATCTGCCGAAACGCAGAATTCGTCAATCACATATTCTCTGCCATACAGATATGTGCATACACGGCCGGCGGCAAGTGCCAGAATCCTGCCGTTCTCCTCATATACAAACGAACGCGAAAAAGGTGTTCCCGTTAATTCGGAAATGCGCGTTTCTGCAAGGCTTTTCGTCCAGCTTTCATGCCACGGTTCAGCGGAAAATGCACTGCAAAAAACATCAGCACATTCCGGCAGATCGCGCGTTTCATATCTCCGGATCATTTCTTATCCTCGCTTATGCACAAGCTGTTCCTGTGCTGCTTTCAATGCAGTACAAAGTGCGGTCATATCTTCCTCAGTATTCTCTGCACAGAAACTCACGCGCAGTGTACTGTCTGCAAGATCCTGTTTGATGCCAAACTGCTGCAAAACACCGCTTTGCTTTCCCTTTGAACAGGCAGAGCCGCTTGAAACATAGATCTCACGATCAGACAAAAAATGGAGCATTGTTTCCGAACGCAGTCCCTTAACTGAAAAACTCAGAATATACGGACTGCCGTCTGCCGGCGAATTGACCGTTATGCCTTCCAGTCCGGAAAGCTGCCGGATGCATTCACTCCGCAATTTTGAAACATATTCCGCACGTTCTGCAATCGTTCCGCTCAATTCACTGACTGCCGCACCGAATCCGGCGATCAGCGGTACGGATTCCGTTCCGGGACGCATTGTGCCTTCCTGTTCGCCGCCTTTCAGCAGCGGGATCAGACGAACCCCTTTCTTGTGGTACAGCGCACCGATACCCTTGCAGGCGTGAACCTTATGACCGCTGACCGTCAGAAGATCCGCATTCAGTTTTGCCGGATTGACAGGCAGTTTCAGAAAGCCCTGCACAGCATCACAATGCGTCACGACCTGCGGATGTTCACGCTTGATCGCGGCAAATGCCTGCTGAACCGGCAGTACAGCGCCGATTTCATTGTTCACCAGCATCATGCTGACAAGACAGGTTGATTCATTCACGGCTTCGGCAATCTTCTCAGCACGCAGGATACCGTCCGTATCCGGTGCGATCCGAATGACCTCATAGCCCTCTGCCTCAAGCATATCAAAAGCACCTTTCACAGATGCGTGTTCGACAGTTGTAGTCACAACGCGGCGTTTTCTTTTTCCGTATGCATAAGCAGCGCCGCGAATTGCAAGATGATTGCTTTCCGTTGCGCCCGATGTAAACATGACAGCGGCAGATTCACAGCCGAGTGCTGCCGCGATCTGCTTGCGCGCCTGCTCCATACAAAGCTGTGCTTCCAGTCCAAACCTGTGCAAAGAGGACGGATTCCCGTATGTACTGCGCATCATCTGACACATCGCATCGAGACACGCCGTTCCCGGACGAGAGGTTGCAGCGGAATCCAGATAGATCATCATGATATGAAAATTCACTCCCTCATTTTACTCTGTTCCTATTATAACACATTTTTGAGAAAAATGCAAAAAATTTTTTTGAAAAATTTGCGAAAACCCCTTGACAAAACTTTCGATATGTGCTATAATAACAAAGTCGCAGGGAAACAGCGGCAAGGATGTGCGGATATGGCGGAATTGGCAGACGCGCATGGTTCAGGTTGTGTCACCACGGTGACAAATTGAAAATTGATAATTGAAAGTTGAAAGTGATTGGTATGAATAATATAATTGAATCAAAAAGTTTTAACTTTGCTGTAAGGGTTATCAATTTATATAAATATCTTACAAATAAATGGAACGAATATGTTCTTTCAAAGCAATTACTTCGCAGTGGTACAAGTATAGGTGCAAATGTGGCTGAGGCAGAGCAAGCTCAAACAAAGCCTGATTTTGTTGCTAAAATGAACATCGCACTAAAAGAAGCAAATGAAACACAGTATCGGATTAAACTTTTACAAGCGACAGACTTTCTTTCAGAGGAAGAAAGTTCATCAATTTTAGCTGATTGCATTGAGTTGGAAAAGATATTGGTAAGCATTATAAAATCTTCAAAATAATTTTCCA
>JAZQOZ010000189.1:0-5615 GCA_045628085.1 Oscillospiraceae bacterium
TGATCCAATACAAGGGAGAGGTATGCCGTTTTGCAGATAACCCGCTTGTTCCGTTTTCAAACAATCAGGCTGAACGCGACCTGCGTATGGTGAAAATGAAAAACAAGGTAATCGGTTGCTTTCGCTCTGTGGCTGGCGCTACTGATTTCCTTACTTTGAAATCATTTACTTCTACTGCTGCGAAAACCGGGCAGACTGCTTTTTCTGCTTTACTTGATCTTTTTCAGGGCGATTTCGCTTGTGGGACTGAATAGTTACTACTATACAAATTATGAGTTGAAAGAAGAAAGCACAGATGTTCCTGCGTGGATTTCTGTTCATATGTTTACAGATCGTTTCGGAATCGTTGTAGATGCAGATATTCTGCCGGAACAGTATCATCCGACAGGAGAAATCGCAGACTGGGGCTATGACTACATCGAGAATAACAGTACATACGAAACCGGCATAATTGGCAACGAGCTGTATGTTGATAAAGAACTCGGCATTGACTATCCGCGTCCAAGCGGTACACCGGCGCTGTCAAGAGGCAGCAAAGGCGGCAAAGTTGGCTGGCTGCAATGCGCATTAAACAAGGCAATGTACGCCAATCTTGATAATAGCTGTGTGTTCGATGATGAGACAGACTCTGCTGTTCGCGAATTCCAAACACGCTGCCGCTTGGGTGCAGACGGTACAGCAGGACCGAAGACGATAGCTGAGCTTGTGGAGATTGTGTCCGGCCGAAAGCCTATGCCGGAAAAGGTTGTGGAAACTGAGCCTCCACGGATTAGAATCGCACCGGAACCCGATCCGCCCGCGGACACACCAAGTTATACGCCTTCCGTATCTAATAATACCGGTTCAGGTTCATATTTATTGAATACCAAGACAGGTGTATATCATAATTCGGAGAGTTGTCCTGCTGCCCGACGAATGAGCGAAGAAAATAAATTATGGATTTCTTGGAGCGAGGCACAGGCATATACGCCTTGCGGAAAATGTGTTTCGTAGAATCATATTCCCACATTAGAACAGCGCCTGCAATCAATCAAAGCAGGCGCAACTTTTTTGAGATATCAAACGAAAAGCAGGCTTATCAAACGCCTGCTTTTTCGCGTATTGCAGGCGAAACCTCACGGAATACGCCCTGTTCACGGTATGCCTCATTGATGCGGTCGATCTTCGCAATCAGTTCACGGCATTTTGCATCATCTTCCAATGCTGCATAAACATCCAGCAGACAGTTCAACAGTTCGGCGTGTTTGTCGATGTAGGGGAGCATATCGGGATGCCCTTTGCATATCTCCGCCGCTTCCTCCAGTTTCGCCGCAGCAGCTTGAAAATCGCCGTGATAGAACCAGCAATTCGCTGTCGGGATATGAATAATGTCAATGATTTCCAACTCGGTCGGGAAAACCTGCCTTGCGATACGCTCCGCCTGTTCTGTCAATCGCCGTGTTTCATCAATATCCGGTTCAGCAAGCGAATAGTAATCTGCCAGCACCATACAGTAATAACAATGATTTTCGCTGTTTTCTTCTATCATTTCCGATACCCTGATCAGCAGGGCAGCGGCTTCATCGAATAAATCAGTATGGCTGTGTATCAGAACACTTTCCAAGGATATATAGTATTTCGTGAGATATTTTATGCTTCGCAGATCGGAGGACTGCTCCATTTCTGCGATCGCCGTATCCATTGCGTCCAGCTCATTCCGCAGTGATTCCGCTTCATGCTCGTTTCCGGGATCGTATGCACCGCAGGTCAGAACATCATAATACCAGGCAAGCATATCATAATACATTCCGGTGATGATGTGACGCGGGTGCTTCTTTCTGAAGATGTCAGCTTCATCTATAATCACCTTGATCTGCAAATCATTTGCCATACCCACATATATGTCAATCATTTTCTGATGATACTCCATGACGGTCACATCGTCCGCATACCATTCCCAATTACGTACTGTTTCCGCAATGACCGGATGCACACGAATCACGCTGCCTGCGGATAGCCAGCCCCGCGTATGCAGCTCCGGCACACAGCGCAGATCCAGCCGCACAATGTCACGAATCAAATCCGCATTCAGTCCGCGCACATCGAGCAGCGCCAAAACCTGCATCGTCATACGTTCCTGCGCCGTCATGCCGCCCGCATCGAACAGCGCCGAAATGATTGCGGAAAGCGTATCGTATACTTCTTCGCCGTCCTTATAGTTACCGATCTTCGCATCGGAAAAGCGTGAAAAAACGTACTCCCGAATCAAGAAAAGTGCCGTTTCGATATCCAGCCTTCCGGCTGCAATCTGCCTTGCAATCAGCTCAATCACGAGTGTATGTCCCTGTACCCGTTCAATGATCTCGGCAAAGGCGGCGCGCTCATCCTTGGTCAGCGTACGTTCGAGATTCAGCGCAATCAGCCGGAACAGCTCTGCGACATCCGCAATCGCGCCGAGTTCAATGAACGTAAAGCTGTTTTTCGGCGGCTGATTCCGCGTAACAATGACCGTATCATAGCCGCAGTCAATCACACGGCTCAGGTCTTTTGTCACTCTGCCGCCGAAATTATCCAGCACTAACAGCACACGCTTTTCCGCGCAGATATTCCGCAAATACAACAGCTTGCGGTCAAAATATTCGTCAATGCCTTCGCTGCTGAGGCGGCTGATCGTGCTGATTTGCAGCTGCATATCATCGCAGAATGTATGCACAAAATCTCCGTCATATTCCAGATAGATGAGGACATCATATTTCGTTTTCATACGCTGCATGAAATTCCGGATCAGCGTGCTTTTCCCGATTCCGCCGATACCGGTCACATACAGTACGGGATTCCGGTTCAGATGCTCCTCAATCATTTTCATCTCTGCCTCTCTGCCGACAAAATGCGGCGAGACCGCAGGCAGCTTCGGAATCACATAGTCTTTCCTGTTCAGTTCATTGCAAAGCGAATTGAGCAGCTTTGCAACATCCGAAACATCCTGAAAACGATTCGATACAGCAGAACGGATCGTGCCGCGGAACAGCTTTGTGAACAGCGTCTGAATATCCGGTCGTTCGGTGTATTTGCGGTATTCTCGCTTGACCTCATCGAACGGATATTTTGAAAATCCGCGATGCTCCTGATCAGCGGAATGCCGCCCGAACAGCAGATAAAATACGATCTCCCCAAGCGTATAGATATCCGCAGTCACACCGATTTTTCCGACAGAATAGGGATTCATCTGCTCCGGTGCAGCCCATGCTCTTGTATAGGAACGTGGATTTAAGTCATATTCACCGGTTGGGCTGACACTTGTAAAATCAATGAATTCTACAAGCTGCGTGATTGTATCATCCGGCGCATTCTGCAGGATAAAGATATTTTCTGGTTTGAGATCAAGGCACAGGTATCCGGCTTCATGGTAATAATGCGCGGTTTTTGCAATCGCGAGACAGATTTCCATGTATTGCGGCAAGGTCAGATCCGGCAGTTGATCCAGCGTATTTCCGTTATATGCCGCAACTTCAATAAAGCCTTTTCCGTTCACCTCGAATGTGTTGTTTACGGGCGGCGTCTGGTTAGTCAGATGTGCGATGCGCCGGATATTATGCTGTGTCTGAGCCGTGAGCAGATAATGAGGCTGAGCATTCAAAAGCACTTCGTCACTGAAAGCTGGTTCATCCGATCTGCTTTGTTTCAGAATGCATTTTGTGATGAATCCATCGTATTTGCACTCTGCAAGATATGCTGTATAGCTGCCGCCGCGCCCGAGAAACTGCGAAATGGTATATTCACGTCCGTCTGCACTCAGCACTTCGCCGACCTGCAATTCATCATTCATAGGATCAGCCTCCTTTCCGTTTTATTGTATCACAAATAACAGCGCGTGATATAAAAATCAATTCCGCTCGTTCAGATAGTGAAGTGTCAGGATCGGATCATAGGAATTGGCACAGTAAAGCAGCAGGCAGTCAAACGGGTGCCGCACATAGATCTGCGCGAAACCACAGGAAAGCAGAAGCCCATCCAGTTCCTCGTAAAAGTCGATGAGATTGCCGCCGATTGTGTACTTGTCTGTCTGCTCGGCATCATGATAGAAGTTGTAAAAATGCAGCAACATCATGGCTTTCCGCAGCGTTTCATACGAAACATCCTCATCATGGAGGATCTTTCCGAGTGTGACATCCTTCGGCAGCGATTCGGTAAACCGTTTCGGGAGCCGATGCACGGGGGTCAGATTTTCGCTGCCCTGATAGCTGAATCCGAGCAGTTCAGCTATAGTGCGGCTGTTTAACCGTTCCGGCGAAAGGATTTCCGTCATGCCGAGCGCGGCTTCTTTTTTCAATATCTCCTTGACCAGATTAATTTCATGTTTGACGATCTGCCGCGCCAGCTGATACTGCTGTTCATTTCCGTAGCAATGCGCAGATAGATAACGCAGAAACGCTGCATCATCATCGGTTTGCATGATCGTTGTCATGATCTGAGAAGTTGCGGTGTGTGCATTTTCCTGACTGACAAATCCAGATGCATCCGCGAGCATCTTTTCAGCAGCGCCATACGTTTTCTTATGATACAGGCAATAGAAAAATACCGCATCTTCTTTATGTTTCACATTGAAAGGCATCGTGAGAAAATGCTTCCGGAAGAACACCGCAGTCTGCTGATGATCCATTTCCAGTGCATAACAGAGCGCATAGTGATTCTGCCGGCTTGTGATGCCCGGCGTTTTGCCTTTGATCCATTCCTGAACGGTGCGCGGACAGGCTTTGCCAAGTACTATTTTGTATCGCCGCTTGATTTCGGCAAGCATGATCCCGGTATCATCAACAGAACAGGCTGTACCGAGTTGTGTCAGGCGTTCGGCAATTCCTTCTAAAAATGCAGGATGCTCGTCCAGTTTAATTGCGCGGGCATTGCCTTCCGCGACATCCTCTGCGCTCTTCGGATTTACCGGAACGCCGAAGCAAGTCGCATCGAATATATATTCTGTCTGCGTATCACGCGTCGGTTCCGGAATTGGATTCGTCGTTGAAGCGTCCCTCATTTCGCTATGGTTTATATTTACCTTCATTATAATCTGATTTCATTCGCTTGTCAATAGATTACCGGAATTGGTTAGGCTATTCTGTGTGCTGTTTGTGCAGACTCACAATCTTTTCCTCAAAGTGAAAAAATCAGTCGAGTTTTGAGGATATAGGTGAGAGCCACCGTAAATCTCCACAAGCCCAGAAACAGAAGCACAATGCACAGAATGTTGCCGGCCGTTTTGTGCACTCAGACAAAGATTCAGGGGCAGACTATTATTTTTGCGCATTTCTGTAGGGCTGTATGAGAGGCGGTTCTCTCAAATCAATCAAGATTCAGGAGGCAATGCCGAAAAGCGGCTTTCCATGCTGCAAAATCAATATGAAAAAGCGAAGCAGCATTTTGATGTATACAGTGACACCATGCAGACTTACCGGGCAATCTCACGGGACGACTATTTCTCCAAACTCGTTGAGGAGGAGCGCAAACGGCAGACTGTCGAAAAGTCGCGCAGGAAGAAGAATAAGTTGCTTTGAGATGGCCGCAGCTGCAATCTGCATCTTGATTTTAAATTGTGAAAGTGATATAATGATGGTGATATATTCGTTGTCGGAACGGAGGTA
>JAZQOZ010000190.1:0-10380 GCA_045628085.1 Oscillospiraceae bacterium
CAAAGCCATCTGCGGTCGAAGCCGCACTTGCGGTGATTGAGATGCTGTCCAGCACCTTTGTGTACGGGGCAAGCGGAACGGCTGATGCGACAAGCGCAACGGCGAAGATGCCTGCCAAAGTTTTCTTAAAGTAATTTTTTGACATCGTATTACCTCCTGTATAAGTTAAACGAGTTACATAGCGGGCGTTCACTAATTATTGGTATTATACCACAAATCAGTCATAATGCCAATATGATTTATAGATGTTTTTCACTTGAAGGCTGCATGGATATACAGACCGTATAGATCAGCAAAATAATACACATTTATTAACGAGAAGAAATATGCCGTCATTTTTGAAAGCATATCTTATGTTTGTTCTGAACTCCCTGTCTCATCGTTTGTTTTTTTCAGCATTTACAACATTTCCACGCACTCAACCATATTTTGCAATCGCAATTTTTGATAAGTATTAAATTCTGCGATTTAACGGCATTTTCAACCTGTGACAACATTTTGACGCACTCTCAAACGCCAATTATCATTTTGACGCACTAACCTCAGTGTGCAGAAATGTTGTCAGCCGATTTTAGTGCGTAGATGTCTTTCCAGATACAGCAAAAAGCATATCTGACACCCGTGTGCGATTTTGTTGCTATCTCGAAAATCATCGTAAAATAGGGATTTTTCAGTTTTCGTTTCTTGACATCAATACTACGCACTCAACGTGCCTCGGAAGCCAGCATTTGATGTCATGGCGACAACCATATCAGAGCAACGAGAGGTTTGACAGTGGGGATTGGATGTTTTTTGATTGCACTGAATTGATAAGTTCGTTAATGAAAATATCTAAGGGCTTTCAAATTGGCTAAAGGCCAATATTATGATATGCACCCTCTGATTTGACAGGGGCGCATTTTGTTTGTATAAAACTATTGCTTATTTATGTTTGACAATCATTCTTGTGTTGTGGATGATGATTCCACCGAAAAAGCAAATACAATGGTCTCTAATATTAGCTTAATTCGACTCCATTCTGACTCTTCAAAAGAATACCGTTTTGTTTTAATTCTATTAATAAGATCGAACACATTTCTTTTGATGGAATCTTTTTGAGAAATTACACCTTGATACTTATACTCGTCTTTTCCTTTATTATTAATCTTAAGCCTAGATTCCCATTCAATAGGATAGTATGTACCATTTTCTTGAATAATTGAATCAGGCAAATATAACTCTATAGAGCAAGCCTTCTTAGTTATGTCATCATTACATATTGTGCCGTTCGGTAAAATTGTCGGATAAGATCTAAAAAGCAAATCGTTAGGATATTGAAGTATTCTAAAATTATCTGGCCAATTTCTCTTGTTTTCCAAAGCACATTTGCTTCTATACCCTTCAGCATCGTTATCAAAGATTGCAATGAATTTTGCTTTAAGCCTTGAAAAGAAGAATAAGTCCATGCTCTTAATCAAAAAGCTAGTTCCACCTTCTCGTTTATTTTTATTTCCTTTTTCGTCAGTATAATCCATGAAATAAAACAAGTCTGATAAATGTGGGTACATCTCTTCTAATGCAAATTCAAGAATAGACTTATCACTAGTTCCCTCAACTAATACAATTATTTTCTCTTCAATTTCTGTAGCAGCAATAGCTAGTGGAATACTATTTTCTGCCCAGCCATCAAAATTTGAAAAATCAAGTTCTATTTTATCAGAAGGAGCACAATTCTCTAAAATAAGTCTAAATATAAATGCCAATTGAATAACGTCAGGATCAATCCCATAAAACGATTTTCTATAATCATCTTTTAAAGAGTAATAAATTACCTTATCGCATTCTGTGGTTATTCCAACATCATTAAGTGTTTCATTAGAATGTGACCATATACTCCCGTTTTCTAGTTCATACTTGATAATCTTACTGATAGAATTTTGCCACTTTTTGAACGAAACATATTTTTCAATTCTCACATTAGCCTTTTCCTCGAATAAACTGTAGTCAACATGTAAATGCGATAAAAAAGAATCATAATATAAAGCTTCATGAACTGTTCTTTCAAATATTTTTTCAAAATTCTTTATTGAATAACCAAGTGCATCAAGCCGTTGCTTTGCTCTTTCAACTGTTGTTTTATATATGTGTTGCGTATATGGCTCAGCATCTTCATCACTTGGGTCATCATAATGCTGTGGGATGCAGGTGTAATCCTTTCTTGTAAAGAAAAGCCTTACTATATCACTTTGCAAATAGTTTCTAAACTCATATAAATCTAGATTCCTTATTTTCAGTATAGCATACTCACTCATTATTAACATCCTTTCAACTGAAATCATCCTAATTGTCAAATGGACAAAATCATGATGCGGATCTATCGATCTAAAAAAATAGCTATGAATAGTTGATTAATAAAGTCTGTGCTTATGAATTTCTTGTAAATATCAAGAAGATTATTAGCTTTATTGGATGCTTTATTTGGCTGGGGCGGAAACCTTTTCAGAAAGCTGCTTACATTTTATTACAAGATTCGGGTACTCTTTTTTAAACTTCAATGTTTCAGCTTGATTTATAGCGTGAGTGTTCACTCTGTGAATAACTACTCTAGGATAGAATACATGTAATTTAGGATTGTAGCCACTGAATAGTGATTTATCCTTTTGAATCGATTGAATTGTAGTGGCAATTTGGGAAAGTGCCTTAAGCAAATTTGATCCCTTTAATTCTATAACATATAATCGTGATAATGTTTCCTGTCCGTCTATTTCCACAACAAAGTCACAGCGTTCTGGTTGTGTTCCATGAGCGTAAGCTGCTTTAGGCTTACCAGAATTATTTTTTTCACCGTCAATTCTAAATTGATATGCTGGAAATGGGGAATCATTAAATAACCGATGTTCATTCCCATTTTCTGATGAAACTATTATTGCTCCCTTAGAATATGGGATGGCATAATCCTGATTCATTATCATTTGTAATAGTCCCCTTATTCTTCATTAGATTGAGCAATATCGAAGAGCTTGTCAAATAACTCGTTGATATCTTCAGAAGCACCATCTATAACTGAATTTGATATAAGGTGTTCTTCCTCGTCTTCGATACAAGTATGAATTTCACCTCTTGCAACCTGATAAGCAGCACATTGATGAATCCAGAATTCTTTTCCAACGCACTCATTTACTTGCGTTTCCATCTTTTTTTTATCTGCGATATAATCCGAATAAATCAAGTTGTTTAGTGCGCCAAGAACATAGGGACTATGCGTTGTAAGCATCATTTGACAATTTTGATTATACGTATATGCTAACAATTCTGTGATCTTTTTTTGTGCATCCGGATAAAGATGTGCTTCTGGTTCTTCGACTATTATAAAAGCTTTTGTGTGATTTACGAAAAGATAAAAGAGAATATTGAATATCCAGACAGTTTCTTGTTGACCTGAAGAAGTAAAGTTAATTCTAACATACTTATTACGATAAGAATCGTCACCAGCCAAATATAGTAATTCAGCACCATCACGATATACATATCTTCCTTTTAATATTGTTTGAATCAAATCGACCATCTTTAATGCTTTTTTTCGATTACCATTATTTAGGTCGGTCAACAAACCTTCTAGTCCATCACCGAAACTAGGACGAATTTTAAGAATATACTCAATATACTGTTGTGTCGTATAATCCATCATTCGTTTTTGCCGGTCATCCATTGTTGCATACAAGTAGTTTAACTGCGAGGTCAGCAAAGTTATAAGGTTACGACCTGCCGGAATGAAGATGGTTTGATATTCATCATAAAACAAATTAGATATCGCTGCTTTTAGATCATCAATCTTGTTACGATTTTGGATAACCTCTTTTAGATCATTTAAAAGCTTATCACTAAATGTGACCTCAACAAATTTTTCAATTAGGTCAGTTTCAGCATCGTTTTTCTTTATAGAGAACATTATAAAAGACTCTCCAGAGTACCAATACTGTAGCACCATATTAGCACTCATAGCAAGTGATGTTCCAAACATTCGCAGGAACTTGTTGCGTAGTGTGCTTTTTATTGCTTTTAAAATACGTTTCTGATCCTGAAAATACATGTCTTTCATTAACAGGGTAAAAACGTCATCTTTTATTGTTCGACATAAAAAAATACATTTCGCAATTGTGCTTTTGCCCTCTGCTTGCTCTCCGGTCAACACCATAAAATCGTCAACATTCATTTTGCAGAATCTTACCGCACAGAGGTTTTCTATTTTAATTGTAGCAGACATATTTCCTCCCATGTTCCATTACCTATGCCCATAGTTAACATAGTATTTGCATCATTGATTAACAATGAGTATTTAGATATAGTATACCACAAATTTCGTGAAAAAGCAAGAGGGTGCTATTATATAGTATTATGCAGAAGTAAGCTTCATCTAAATCGCACTCAGGAACGCCACCTTTATTGTAGATATGTCGATATTCTCCGGCAGACTGGAGTTGATAGTTTTAAAAGCATTCTGTAATTATCAGATGATACTCCGGGCTGATACGGCTTCCTCTGCCACGGCGTGGTTTGAACCAACGTTTGTTTTCCATCACTCTTTTTTGGAGGTATATTGGACATTTCGTTAACTCTACCCCATCATGTTGCGGAAATTCGATCCGCACCATATATGCAAAAACCTCTTCACCAGTGAATGCTTCAACAGTAGATGAAATAATCCTGCCCACCAAGCATCTTCCGAACCCTCCGGATGGTGCTTAGTGGGCTTCTTGTAATGAATTTACCGCAGAGAAGACGATAGTATCTACTCCCCAGTGATCTTATTCACACCTCAAACATAGCTGACCGGACTGCATTCCCGGAGCCGCCTTATTTGCTTCTTCTTTGGCAGAGCGGTGGCCTTTCTGGATGACACCTCGTGTCCGATTTCGATCAGCTCGTATTGCTCCATAAAACTTGTTGGGGTTGAGATGCAGGAGTTCCATGATCCTGCATACCCGGGAGAAACTCGCATACATAACATACCCGGGGATCACTCCTCTTGCAGTGGCTCTCAGGATAATTAAACCATACCACGGGCGAAAGGTCAATCGGCAGGAAAAGAAAAAGCCCTCATTTCTGAGAGCTTTTCTATCATCTACTTTGAATCAAATGGGTTCAAAGTCAGAATTATTTTACAGGCTTTCTTTTACCTGTTATGCTTTCGACCTCAAGGGCATATACAAGCGTTCTCGGTATCGCCGCCGTGCTGAACGGCATATCTTTTCCGTCATGATAATGCGCCATGAGTACGCCTGCCGTACCGGAAGCGTCGATTATGTGCTGACAAAATCCATTAGCCGTTTTTCCAGAAACACATCCGACTGCTTGTCGCTGGTGCGTGAGCTGCTTTCCTATAATATCCCGATCTACTTCGAGAAGGAGAACATTGACACCGGGAGCATGGAAAGTGAGCTGATTCTGTCAGTTCTCAGCAGCATGGCGCAGAGCGAATCCGAGTCCATTTCCAAGAACGTGAAGTGGTCGGTGAAAAAGCGAATGGAAGAAGGTACCTTTGTTTTCGGGTATCTTCCATACGGCTACACAAAGGATGCGGACGGAAACATGGTCATTGATCCGGTTGAGAGCGAGATCGTCAAGCTGATTTTTGATCTTGCGCTGAACGGTATGGGAACATACAAGATCGCGCAATTGCTCGATAAAAGGAATGTTCCTACCCGCAAGGGCGGCAAATGGTCAGGTTCGACGGTCAAGGGTATTCTTGTGAACGAGAAATACTACGGCGCTGCTGCCTTTCAGAAAACCTACACCGACAGCAACTTCCGACGTCATAACAATCATGGTGAGGTCGATAGTTTCATAGCGGAAGACCACCATGAAGCGATTATCAGCAAAGAGGTTTTTGACCGGGTGCAGGTCATGATACAGAAACGTATTGATGAACACGGCATCGTAAAGGATATGGGAAAGTACCATAACAAGTATCCTTTTTCCGGTATCATCATCTGCGGGGAGTGCGGCGGCAAGTTCAAACGGCAGACACAGAGCGGCGGTATCGCATGGGCTTGCTCAACACACCTTTATAATAAAGACGCCTGTTCCATGATGTTTATCAAGGATGAAGCGATAAAGGCAGCCTTCGTGACGATGATGAACAAGCTGATCTTCGGCTGCAAGCAGGTTCTCGTTCCTTATTACGATATCTGCGCGAGGAGTATCCACAGTTTTTCCGCAGCTACAGCATCAATGAGGATACTGTTGGCGATTATCTCAGTCCGGTCGGCTGGCAGTGTACCATGATCCATTGCAGGACGCTCGGTCTGCCATCGACGCTTGCCTCTGCCGGTGCTGCGCTGAAGCTGGAACAGCAGAAGATGCCGGAGGGCAAGGCGCTCATCAAGTATTTTTGTGTTCCCTATGATACCGTTGACGGCATTCCGCAGTTTCATACACCTGCCGATGCACCGGAGAAGTGGGAAACCTTCAAAGCATACAACAAACAGGATGTGGAGGCGGAGCTTGCCATTGACCAGCGCCTTTCCCGGTTTCCGGTACCTGATTTTATCTGGGAGCAGTTTTATCTCGATCAGGAGATCAACGATCGCGGCATCCGTGTTGACATGGAACTGGTTGAGGCAGCGCTGACGCTGGATGCACAGGCGAAGGCAACGCTGTCGTCGGAAATGCGCAGGCTTACTGGCATTGAGAATCCGAATTCCGTGTATCAGCTTCTGGAGTGGCTCGGTGAACAGGGATATAAGTCGGACTGTCTGGATAAGGCGGCTGTGAAGGAATTGCTCAAGACAGCAAAAGATCCGGTGAAGTCCGTGCTGGAACTTCGGTTAATGCTATCAAAGTCCAGCGTCAAGAAGTATCAGGCGATGCAGACAGCAGCCTGCTCGGATTCCAGAGCGAGAGGGATGTTCAGCTTTTACGGCGCTGCCCGCACGGGACGCTGGGCAGGACGCATTATACAGTTACAGAACCTGCCGCAGAACCATATTCCGGATCTGACGGAAGCGCGGGAGACAGTCAAGTACGGGTATTATGACGAGGTCGAGATGTTCTATGATGATGTGCCTGATACGCTGTCGCAGCTCATCCGCACTGCTTTTGTACCCAGACAGGGATATAAGTTTATTGTCGCGGACTTCTCTGCAATTGAAGCGCGAGTTATAGCGTGGATCGCCGGAGAGCAGTGGCGTATGGACGCCTTTGCGAACGGCGCGGATATTTACTGTGCATCGGCATCAAAGATGTTCGGCGTTCCGGTTGTCAAGCACGGCGAAAACGGTCATCTCCGGCAGAAAGGCAAGGTCGCGGAGCTTGCCTGCGGCTACGGCGGCAGCGTCGGTGCAATGAAGGCTATCCCGTATGTAAATAACGCCCGCACTCACTCGCCAGAGCAGATCAAGAAGCTGCGTTCCTCGCTGCGTGAGTTCGGATTTGTGAATCCGGTCATCATCGACCGAGAATATAATGTCATCGCAGGTCACGGCAGATTGATGGCGGCGAAGGAGGAAGGCATTACGGAAGTACCGTGTGTCTATGTTGACCACCTGACCGATGCACAGAAGAAAGCCTACATCCTCGCGGATAACCGTATGGCGCTGGATGCAGGCTGGGACGAGGAACTGCTCGCTGTGGAGATGCAGGAACTGCAAGACCTCGGCTACGACCTCTCCATGACCGGCTTCGATGAAAAGGAGCTGGCTGACCTGTTCTCCGATGGAACCGGCAGCGATGCGAAGGACGATGATTTCGACCTGACTGCTGCGCTGGAGAAGGCTTCGTTCGTGGAGCGTGGCGACGTGTGGACGGTCGGCAGGCATCGCCTCATGTGCGGTGATGCGACCAGCCCAGAAGATGTAAATACACTCATGGGCGATGTCAAGGCAAATCTGATCCTGACCGATCCGCCCTACGGTGTATCTTTCAAGAGCGCCAGCGGTCTGACCATCCAGAACGACAGCATGAAGAACGAGGAATTCTACAACTTCCTGCTCTCCGCTTTCAAGTGTATGGCAGACCACCTCGAAAAAGGCGGCGCTGCTTATGTGTTCCATGCAGACACCGAAGGACTGAACTTCCGCAGGGCGTTTATCGACGCAGGCTTTCACCTTGCAGGCTGCTGCATCTGGGTAAAGGACAGCCTTGTGCTGGGACGCTCCGACTACCAGTGGCAGCACGAACCGGTGCTGTACGGCTTCATGCAGAACGGCAAGCACAAGTGGTATTCCGACCGCAAGCAGACGACCATCTGGCATTTCGACAAGCCGAAGCGCAATGCGAACCACCCGACCAGCAAGCCCCTCGACCTGCTCGGTTATCCCATCGGCAACTCCACGCAGGAGAACGCTGTTGTTATCGACACCTTTGGCGGCAGCGGCTCTACACTCATGGCTTGTGAGCAGATGAACCGCATCTGCTACATGATGGAGCTTGATGAAAAATACGCCTCCGTCATCCTCCGGCGCTATGTTGAAGACACCGGGAATGCCGAAGGCGTGTATGTGATTCGTAATGGACAGCAGATTCCTTATTCCGATCTGGTCAAAGAGGTCGAAACGAAGGAAAGCTGAAAGCGTGATGCTATCAGGCTTTCGTTATTTCAAAAGCAGAATTTATCAGTTATGATTTCCAATCAGCTTTTCCATCCAAATCATATTGTACCACCGATTGAATTTATAACCGCATTTATGAAATTCACCAATCCTGATAAAACCCAAATGTTGATGAAATTGCTCACTATTATTGGTTAGGTACTGATCTTCAACGATTGGAGAAGCAATGCAGGCATAAAGATTAAGAACACTTTTTGATTTCAATTCACGTTCTAATGCTTCGTAAAGAATCCGACCATAGCCATGCCCTTTTGCGTTATTATCAAGATAGATACTGAGTTCACAGCAGTGCGCATAAGCAGCACGGCTATGAAATGCACCTGCATAAGCGTATCCATAAACTATTCCGTCTTCTTCAAGCACAAGATATGGATATTTTTCTAATGTGTTTCTTATGCGGGAACTGAATTCTTCCGTTGATGGAACATCATATTCAAAGGTAATGGCTGTGTTTTTCACATAATATGAATAAATATCAAGTAATCGTTCCGCATCAGATACTTTAGCACTTCTGATAACCATTTTTATCACCCATATATTTCGATTTCTGTTACTATAATTATACAGCACCGCCGCCGATATGTCAATATCCGGAAACGCTGTATTATGCACAAATCGGCGCAAAACCGTCCCGCACATATTCTCCGTTTTACAGTCTTGCTATCTGTGCGGTTCAGAGTTAATATGTGACTACAATCAAAACCGCAGCAAGCGGTGAAAAACAGGAGGTCACATCATGAATATCAGATTCAATATTGAAAAGAGCCAGCGCAAGGCACTGGCGCAGAAGATCGGCGAGCTTGCTGAGATGGATGTCCGCTACTGCGGCGTTCCGAGCTGCGCCTACGAGATCGGATTCTTCTCCCTGAGCAAGGATGCGGTGCTTTCCTTCGCAGACCGTATGGACACCGAGGTCATCGAGAGGGTTCTGGACGGGCTTGAAAAGGCAGGCTACACTTCCGAGGACGAGCCGGAAGCCCTGACGATTTCGATGCCGAGGGACTTCTTCACGGAGCAGTCAATGAACAATCTGCTCCAGCTCATCGCCAACAAGGAAACGCTCCTGAAGCACGCACTTGAAACGGACAGCCTTGCAATCAACGAGTGCGAGGAAACCATCGAGTTCCCGTGGTTCACGGTCGATAAGGACGGTGACGGCGATGCCTACGCAAAATTCATCACCATGTTTTGCGAGTTCGCAAAGAACCTGCAGCGTGTGGTCAACAAGCCCGATGCCAGCGACAACGAGAAGTACGCATTCCGCTGCTTCCTCCTGCGCCTCGGCATGATCGGCGCAGACTACAAGGCAGCCCGCAAGGTACTTCTCCGCCGCCTGACCGGAAGCTCAGCCTTCCGCCACGGCAAGCCCGAAGGAGGTGCTGACGATGCGGTTTCCGAATGAAGCAGAACTGAAAGCCCTGCGGGAGCGCTATCCCGCAGGCACCCGCATCCGCCTGATTCGCATGGCGGACGATATCGCGCCCGTGCCGCCCGGTATGACCGGTTCGGTTGCAATCATCGACGACGCAGGCAACATTCATATGAAGTGGGACAACGGCAGAAGCCTTGCGCTGATTGAAGGCGCAGATGAGTTCGAGGTTATCTCCGGCGGCTGATTTTACAGCCTCCGGGGGCGCCGGAAAATGTGAGAACCTATTCCATCGTACCCCATATTACCACACGATTGCAAGTAAGTCAAGGGTGTATACTACACAATCATCAAGGCTGTATTTTCCTCGATATTCTGTGGTTTTAGCGGCTTGATATATCCTCGGTTTAGAGTTAATATGTG
>JAZQOZ010000191.1:0-8807 GCA_045628085.1 Oscillospiraceae bacterium
GCGGGGCGCGATTGCGAGGGCACAACCCAAAGAGGACAGGTGGAAACTCGCTTGCGCTCGCATTCCCCCTATCCCCTTTAGGTTTTTCCCTCGCGCTCCCTTTTCCTGATTCCTAACCCCCTTGCTCCGCAGAACTTTCGTTTTACCGTGTCAATTTGATAAAGCATAGTGAATGAAATTTCGCGCATACAGAGGTGAGCAACAGTGAAGTTGTTCCCTTGCCTATGTGAAACGCTCAGAACAAATCCTCATGCACGCTATTATATTATTTCAGAATCTAATTCAAAATAGCCGACATAAAGAAACCAGTGCGCATCAGTGAAGTTGTTCCCTTGCCTATGTGAAACGCTCAGAATAAATCTTCATGCACGCTCATAGAACCGGGAAGCGATATCAGCTGTCGGAACTGCCGACCTCGCGTTCCTCCTTCCTGATTCCTAACCCCATTGCTCCGCAGAATTTAATGAAAATGAGACATAAAAGAAACCGGAGCGCATACAGAGGGGAGTAGGTAAGGAAAGAGGGAGCGCGAGGGGGAAAACCTTAGGGAGAGGGGAGATATGAGCGTAAGCGAAGAATCTCCTCTCCCTATGGTTCTTCCCCTCGCATTTGCGCCCCGCGCCCAACAAAATTTTACATCAGGACTAACGATAAAGAAAAGCAAATCAAATCCAACAGTAAAGAAAAGTAAACCATGTTCAAGGAGTATAATTATCTTGCCGCAACATTCCACTTTTCACTTTTTAGTTGTATATCGGGTGAAATATTCTTATGTTGCTGCAAAAAAATCATATAATTTTTTTCCGATGCCTATGTGAAACACTCAGAACTCTTATTCCGGCACGCCAATAGAACCGGAAAACGATAATGTGAATGAAAAAGCCTTGAAATCAGCGTAACAGCTCGATTTCAAGGCTCTGTTTATTGGATGGATATTCAGCCGATGATCTTCAATGCACCGGTCGGGCAGGATGCCGCACATTTCTTGCAGGATGCGCAGACCTGAATTGTATCCGGATCGTTGAATTCCGGCTTGACAACCGTCGGGAAACCTCTGCCGATCAGACCGAGAATACCCTGCTCTGCAACCTCGTCACAGATGCGGACACATAAGCCGCAGAGGATGCATTTGCCGTTGTCACGCTCGATGCAGACGAGTTTTCTTTCGGTTTCATGTGTATTTTTGATGCCGCCGAAGCGTTCCGGATGGATCTCCTGCTGTTGTGCAAAGTGAATGAGCTTGCATTCATGATAATCATGACAGCCGCATTCCAGACAGCGTTTTGCTTCCTGCATTGCGGTTTCATCCGTCAGACCGAGATTGACCGGCGCAAAATCCTTTGCACGCTCTGCCGCCGGACGTACCGGCATCTCACAGCGCGGCTGTTTCTCACGGTCGGCAAGATCATCCGGCGTGACATTCTTCTTGGAATAGAACGGTGCGCGGTACGGCTTCAATGCGCCGCGGAGTGCCGAATCCACAACGGCTGCACAGCGTCCGCCCTCTCCGATCGCCTCGATCGCAATGGATGCGCCGCGGTTTGTTGCATCACCGATCGCATAGACATCCGGCAGATTGGTCAGATAAGTCGCGGCATCGGCTTCGATCGTGCCTTTTTTGGTCAGCGTGATGCCGTCCAGACCTGCCGGATCGAGCTTCTGACCGATCGCCATAATGACCAGATCAACGTCCAGAATCTCAAATTTTCCTTCGACCGGAACAGGGGAGCGCCGTCCGGATGCATCCGGTTCGCCAAGCTCCATGACTTGCAGGCGAATCTGTTTGACACTGCCGTTTTCACCGATGATCTCAGCCGGATTCGTCAGGAATTTGTAGGTCACGCCTTCCTCGATCGACTCCTCGATTTCGAGTGCATCGGCAGGCATTTCGCTGCGTGTTCTGCGGTAAATGACATATACGGTATCAGCGCCGCAGCGGATCGCCGTGCGGCAGGCATCCATAGCGGTATTGCCGCCGCCGCAGACTGCGACTTTTTTGCCCGTCAGGTCGGGAATATCGCCCTCGCCGGAGCTGATATCATGCAAAAACTGAATGCCGCCGACAACGCCGTTCAGATCTTCGCCCGTGACGCGCATCTGCATACTGCTCCATGCGCCCGTTGCGAGAATGACCGCATCATTCTGACTGCGCAGATCATCGAGCGTGATATCACTGCCGAGCCGGACATTGTTTTTCATTGTCACGCCGAGCCGTTCGATCTCCGCGATCTCTGCGGCAAGAATCTCTTTCGGCAGACGGTAAGCCGGAATGCCGTAGCGGAGCATACCGCCCATTTGTGCCGATGCATCATAGACCGTGACGGCATGACCTTTGCGGCGCAGATCATAAGCTGCTGTCAGTCCGGCAGGGCCGCCGCCGACGACCGCAATGCGCTTGCCGGTATCGGGCTGAACCTGCGGAACATAGGTATCTGCTGCAAGATCACGGTCAGCGGCGTGTGCTTTCAGGTGTGCAATGGAGATCGGTGCTTCGACCATGCCTCTGCGGCAGTTCTGCTCACAGGGATGCGGACATATTCTGCCGATGGATGCCGGAACCGGAATTTTCTCCTTGATGATCCCGACTGCACCGTGAAAATCGCCCTCTGCGATCTTCCTGACATAGCCCTGACAGTCTGTTCCGGCAGGGCAGTTGAGCTGACACGGGCCGCGGCAGTCGCCGGTATGGTCACTCATCAGCAGTTCCAGTGCGATTTTTCTGGATTGATTGACGCGCTCTGTATCGAACCGGATGACATAGCCGTCCATTGCCTTTGCAGAGCAGGCACGCAGCAGTTTCGGGAGCGCTCTGCCTCTGCCGTCATCCAGTACCTCAACGGCACAAAGTCCGCACGCACCGTATACGCGCACACTGTCATCATTGCAGAGATTCGGGATCTCGATGCCGTTCTGCTGTGCGGCGTGCAGGATCGAAGTGCCTGCTTCACAGGTGCAGGGGATGCCGTTTATCGTAATATGAATCTGGCTCATGATCTTTCTTAAACCTCACGATATCCTAACAAATAATCAACTGACGCTGATCGCGCCGAATTTACAGGTTGCCATGCACTGTCCGCAGCGGATACAGCTTGACCGGTCGATCGAATGCGGCTCTTTGACAGCACCGGAGATCGCATAGACCGGACATTTTCTTGCACAGGCAGTACATCCTCTGCATTTCTCCGCATTGATCTCATAATGCAGCAGTGCGGCGCAGGTGTGTGCCGGACAGTGCTTTTCGCGGATATGTGCTTCAAATTCATCGCGGAAATACCGGAGCGTGGAAAGCACCGGATTCGGTGCAGTCTGACCGAGACCGCAGAGTGCGCCGTCACGCACGGCATTGCAGAGTTCTTCGAGCAGTTCGATATCGCCGTCTTTGCCGCTGCCTTCAACGATGCGCGTGAGAATTTCCTGTAAGCGCTTTGTGCCGATGCGGCAGTGAACACATTTGCCGCAGGATTCCTTTGCTGTGAAATCGAGGAAGAATTTTGCCATGCCGACCATGCAGGTGCTGTCATCCATGACGACCATACCGCCCGACCCCATGATCGCGCCGGTCGCGGAGAGCTTTTTGTAGTCGATCACGGTATCGAGCAGCGATGCCGGAATACAGCCGCCGGACGGGCCGCCCATCTGAACAGCCTTGAACGTGCCGCCGTCACGGATGCCGCCGCCGATATCAAAAATGACCTGCCGCAGTGTCATGCCCATCGGAATTTCGACGAGTCCGCCGCGCTTGATCTTTCCGGTCAGCGCAAAGACCTTTGTACCCTTGGAATCTTCCGTTCCCATTGCGGAAAAGGCTTCGCCGCCGTTGTTGATGATCCATGCGACATTGGCAAAAGTCTCGACATTGTTGATATTTGAGGGCTTATTCCAGTAGCCTGCTTCAGCCGGAAACGGCGGTTTGAGCTGCGGCATACCGCGCTGTCCCTCTAAGGACTGTATCAGAGCAGTTTCCTCACCGCAGACAAATGCGCCTGCACCTGCCTTGATGCGGAAATCGCAGGAAAAGCTGCTTCCGAGGATATTTTTGCCGATATAGCCTGCCGCACGCGCCTCAGAGATCGCGTGTTCCAGACGCTTGATCGCAAGCGGATACTCCGCACGGACATAGACGATCGCTTCCTTTGCGCCGATCGCATAAGCGCCGATCAGCATTCCCTCGATCAGGGTGTGCGGATCGGATTCGATCACGGCTCTGTCCATGAATGCGCCGGGATCGCCCTCATCTGCATTGCAGATCAGATATTTTTCATCTCCGGCGGAATTTCTCGCTGCGTTCCATTTGAACCATGTCGGGAAGCCTGCGCCGCCTCTGCCGGCAAGTCCGGAAACCTTGATGCATTCGATGACATCTTCCGGTGTCATGCCGTTTTCGGGTGAGAGGATCTTTCCGATCGCCTGATAGCCGCCGGCATCCAGTGCGCTTTTGATGGATTCCGGATCAATGATGCCGCAGTTCCGGAGAGCGATGCGCGTCTGCTGTTCGAGGAATGCGCTGTCCTCTTTTGTGATGCGAAGCGGTTCGATCACGGAGAAATCACCGGTTTTGACCGCCTGTGCGATCATCGGAGCCTGCTCCGGCTGCACATGGACAAGGCGTGCCGTCAGCAGACCGTTTTTGTAAATATCAACGATCGGTTCGAGCCAGCACATACCGATGCAGCCGACCGTACCGAGTGAAACGCCGGAATTTTCCAGAAGCGGTGCAAGTGCATCCGAGAGCGCGGCTGCGCCGGCTGCGATGCCGCAGCTTCCTTTTCCGACAGCGATGCGAATGCTCATTTTGCCGCCTCCTTTGCCCTGATCTCTTTCAGGATATCCAGAACCTTTGCAGGTGTCAGAGAGCCGTAGGTTTCTTCATTGATCATCATAACAGGGGAGAGCGAACAGCATCCGAGACAGGCAACGATGCTGAATGAAAACAGACCGTCCTCTGTTGTGCCGCCGTTTTCAACGTGCAGATATTCCTGTACGGCGGCGGCGATCCGCGAACTGCCGTTGACATGACACGCAGTACCGTCGCAGAGCATGATCAGGTATTTGCCGACCGGCTGAAAACGGAATTGTGTATAGAATGTGGCAGTGCCGAGTACACGCGCAGGTGTCAGGCCTGTGCGTTCGGCGATATGATAGATGACATCTGTCGGGAGATAACCGTAGATTTCCTGTGCCTGCTGTAATATTGTGATCAGACTGCCTTTGATATCGGCATATTCTGCAAGCACCGGTTCCAGCAGCGAAAGATCGCTTGGATGATCATTGCAATGACATAACATGATGCGCTCCTTTTCCGGCAGTATGAGAGAGGGTGCCGGCCGTCTTTCCGGCAGACGGATGCCGAACATGACAGAAACAGAACTGCTGTTGACAGAATAATCTGCTCTGTCAATCATATTATAACATAGTGCAGATATAGTTGTCAAGTTTGGTTTCGCCGTATGTATGAGCAAATCGTCCAAAGAGTTTTGAAAGGAATGTCAGCATATAAGGCGATATGTCGAATCTCGGATATGCGTCTTGACAAAACATGAGGGGCAGAGTATAATAAAATCAAGATAGTTAGCTGAGACTAACTCAACAAAATAACAGCAGAAGGGGTGATTATTATGACAGCGAATCCCGTCAAAACACTGAAGGATATTCCGGTCGGTGCAACGGTGACAGTCCGGAAGCTGAACGGTGAGGGTGCGATCCGCCGCAGGATCATGGACATGGGACTGACAAAGGGTACATCCGTCTTTGTGCGCAAAGTCGCACCGCTCGGCGATCCGATGGAAATTAAGGTGCGCGGCTATGAGCTGACACTCCGAAAGGCTGATGCCGGTATGATCGAGGTCGAATAACAGGAAGGTCAGCGGACGATATCACAGAAAGGAGCAGTAAATATGGCAGATATCCGGATCGCGCTTGCCGGCAACCCGAACTGCGGCAAGACAACGCTGTTCAATGCGCTGACCGGCTCCAATCAGTATGTCGGCAACTGGGCAGGCGTAACAGTTGAGAAAAAAGAAGGCAAACTGCGGGATCATGAAGGCGTGATCGTGACCGATCTGCCGGGCATCTATTCTCTTTCGCCGTATTCGCCGGAGGAAGTCGTTGCGCGGAATTACCTGATCGGGGAGCGTCCGGATGTGATCCTCAATATTGTGGACGGCACAAATCTGGAACGCAATCTCTATCTGACAACGCAGCTTGCCGAGATCGGCATACCGGTCGTCGTTGCGGTCAATATGATGGATATTGTCCGGAAAAACGGCGATGAGATCAATTTTGAACGGCTTGCGAAGGAACTTGGCTGTGAGGTCGTGGAAATGTCCGCACTCCGGGGCGACAGCATTACCGAAGCGGCAGAGGCGGCGATCAAAGCCGCAAAGGCAGGCAGAAAAGTGCCTTTGCATCATTTTTCCGGTGCTGTGGAACACGCGATCGCGCATATCGAGGAGGCGGCTGTTCACGATCTGCCGGAGGATGAACAGCGCTGGTTTGCGATCAAGCTGTTTGAGCGCGATGAAAAGGCGATTCAGCAGCTCGGTCTTTCGGAAGATATATTACAGCATATTGAAAAGGATATTGCGGCGGCAGAGCGCGAAATGGACGATGATGCAGAGGCAATCATCACGAATGAACGCTATAACCGCATCGCCGATGTGATAAAAGTGTCCTATAAGCGAAAGCATGAGGACGGTCTGACGGTTTCTGACCGGATCGACCGCATTGTGACAAGCCGTGTGCTTGGACTGCCGGTTTTTGCGGTTATTATGTTCCTTGTATATTACGTATCTATGGTGACAGTCGGCGCATCGGCATCACAATGGGTGATTGACGGACTGTTCGGAGAGGGATGTCAACTGTTCGGTCAATGGATACCGGGAATACCGTTCCGGCTCGGCGAAATGCTCGACAGTATCGGCTGTGCGGAATGGCTGAGAAGTCTGATCCTGGACGGTATCGTATCGGGTGTAGGCTCGGTGCTTGGATTTGTGCCGCAGATGTTCGTCTTATTCCTGATGCTGGGATTTCTGGAATCCTGCGGTTATATGTCGCGCATTGCGTTTGTAATGGACAGACTGTTCCGGAAGATCGGTCTTTCGGGGAAATCCTTTATTCCGATCCTTGTCGGAACGGGCTGCGGTGTGCCGGGCATTATGGCAAGCCGCACGATCGAGAATGAACATGACCGCCGCATGACGGTCGTGACAACGACATTTATTCCGTGCGGTGCAAAAGTGCCTGTGATCTCCATGATCGCGGCGGCATTTTTCGGCGGTTCGGCGCTTGCCGCAGTATCCGCATATTTTCTCGGCATGGCGGCGATCATCATATCCGGTCTGATCCTGAAAAAAACAAAGCTGTTTGCCGGTGAAATGACACCGTTTGTCATGGAACTGCCTGCATATCATCTCCCGACACTGCCGAATCTGCTCCGGACGACGTGGGAGCGCAGCTGGTCATTTATCAAAAAAGCAGGAACGGTGATCCTGATCTCTGCGGTCGTGATCTGGTTTCTGTCGCGGTTCGGAACATTAAACGGTGCATTTACGTATCTTGCGCCGGAGCAGTATGACTGTTCGATCCTCGCCGGAATGGGCAAGGCGATCGCATGGATCTTTATTCCGCTTGGCTGGGGCAGATGGCAGACAGCCGTTGCAACGCTGACCGGACTGATCGCAAAGGAGAATATCGTCAGCACAATGAGCGTTCTCTACGCAGGGGGCAATGCTTTTGGGGCGATCGGTTCGGCATTCAGCATTGACCATATGTGCGAAGCAGTAATAAAAGCCAATGCTTATGAGGTGATCGGTGCGGCATTCAGCCGTGCGGCAGGATATTCATTCCTTGCGTTCAATTTGCTCTGTGCGCCCTGTGTCGCGGCGATGGATGCGATACGGCGTGAGATGAACAGTGTAAAATGGACGGCATTTGCGCTGGGTTATCAGTGCGTATTTGCGTATCTGACGGCATTTGTCATCAATCAGCTCGGTTCACTGCTGGAGCAGGATGCAGCGGTCAGTCCGGCAGGCGTTGTGATCTCGGTCATGATTCTTGCGGCGGCGGCGTTCCTGATCTTCCGGAAAAATCCGAATGAGAAAAGGAGCTGAACGGATATGCTGATATGGCTGCGGACGAACATCGGAACGATTATTGTACTGCTGATCGTGATTGCCGTTGTCGCGGCAGCGGCGGCATCTGTTGTGCATCAGCGGCGGAAGGGGACGACCGGCTGCGGATGCGGCTGTCAGAACTGTGCAATGCACGGAATGTGTCATAGGAATCGGGACGGGGAAAAACACTGACCGATTCACAGAGAGGTATGCCAATATTACCAAAATCAAGATAGTGATTATTCTTTCGCTTGGTACTTTTCACCCTGCACATACACTGAAAAGTGAAAAGTGAAATGTTGCGGCAAGATAGTTGTATATTTTGTATTGGGGTTACTATTCTTTGGCAAAATCGCAGCGATATAACTAAAATTCGGGCAGTAATTATTCTTGTGTTTGGTACTTTTCACCCCCACACACACTGAAAAGTGAAAAGTGAAAAGTGGAATGTTGTGGCAAGATAGTTTTATTCATTGAATATGGTTTACTGTTGGATTTGGTTTACTATTCTTTATCGTTAGTCCGGAGGTTATATTTTATTGGGCGCGGTGCGCAAATGCGAGGGGAAGAACCATAGGGAGAGGAGATTCTTCGCTTACGCTCATATCTCCCCTCTCCCTAAGGTTTTCCCCCTCGCGCTCCCTCTTTCCTTACCTTCTCCCCTCTGTATGCGCTCCGGTTTCTTTATGTCGGCTT
>JAZQOZ010000192.1:0-4025 GCA_045628085.1 Oscillospiraceae bacterium
TTGAAAGAAAAGTGTAGAAATACATCTGTCTTTGCAGTCGTGATATTGGCCCGGCATAGCGGATTCCCAACTGTACTGCGTTTTCCCAATGTCGTAGTTGTGCAGATATTTTCCGTCCTCATTAAAATCATATTTGAATAACTCATGATTTTCACAAATCGGGATACCTGTATCGAATGGTCTCTCCATGCAAAAATACAGATACTCCTGTCCCCAGTTGCATGAACTTCTTGCATAACTTCAGGATTTCATTCGTAGCCAGCCCGCCGACCTGACGGAGCTTGATTATTCTCTTTACCCTGATGATAACCCCGCCGACTGGCTTGCCGTCCTGCATTATACGGTAGGCTTCACCACTGTCAATCGACTGCTCGATCGTCTCACGGGAAATGATCTGCCCGTCCTCCTCAAAATGGTCATCACGCAGACCGAATTCTTCCAGAGCGCCATAATTGAACGCTTCTTGGTTATCCTTTATGAACTGCTCCCGGTCAGTTTCTTCCAGCGGGATAAGTCTAACTTCCGTCATATTTTCATCTCTTTTCACTTGAACGATTATTAATCCGTAGACTTATAGTTTTAAGTCACTGTATCATGTGCTTTTTTACGGATTTGTTTCCACTTTGTACATTTTGACGAATGACAACCATTCTACGAAGTATCGAACCCTCTGTTATCCAATCTACGCACAAACCTCACTGAGCAGATTGGTTGTCAGGCGTTTTTAGTTCGTAGATGTTTTTCCAAATACAGTAAAAAGCCGGTTAGGGTTGACTTCGCAGATTGACTGTATAGCCGAAAACTGCCGTAAAATCGGCACTTTTACGCCTTATCCCTTGACATCAAAACTACGCACTCAACGTGAGTTGTATGCGGAAACATATCGACAGGCTGTATTTTCTCAACAGTATACCCTTTATGTGTGATATATTTCAGGTCACGTTCAAGTGTTTCGGGATTACAGGAAACATAGACCACACGGGGCGGCGCAAGTGCGGCAACGGCATCCAGAAACTGCTCGGTACTGCCTGCACGCGGCGGATCCATCATAATAACATCAACGGACTGTTTTGCTGCTGCCATGTCAAGGATGAATTCCGTTGCATCGGCGCAGGTGAAGCGGATATTCTCGATTTGATTGCGCTTTGCATTTGCGATCGCATCCTTCACGGCATCTTTGTTCAGTTCAACACCAATGACATTTTTAGCACCGTTCTTCGCGGCAATAATGCCGATCGTACCGGTTCCGCAATATGCATCAAACAGCGTTTCCCGACCGGTCAATCCGGCATATTCGATCGCAGTTCCATAGAGTTTATCCGTTTGCATCGGATTGATCTGATAAAAGGAACGTGCAGATATACGAAATGTACAGCCCATGAGTTTATCCTCGATATATCCCTTTCCATAGAGTACTTTTTCCTGTGTACCGAGAACAAGGCTTGTGTCCGCCGGATTGATATTATGGATAATGGTTGTAATTTCAGGATGGAGCTTCAGAAGTGCTTTCACAAAATTATTTTTTGCTGGGAAGATCGTTGATTCCGTCACGATCACAACCATGATCTCATTCGTCGAAAAGCCGCGCTTTACAAGAACATGGCGCGGAACAAACTTGAAATCTCTGACAAGTTTCCGGATACTGACAATGATCTCATCCGCTTTTTTGTCCTCGATCAGGCAGGAATCGACTGATACGATCTTATGGCTGTTTGCCTGAAAAACGCCGGAGATTATCATATTTCTGCGCTTATCGTAGGCAAAAGCCGCCTGCACCTTATTGCGGTAATGATAAGGGTAATACATTCCGATGATCGGCTCGATCCGGCAGAATTTTCCAAGCAGCCTGGTTACGAGCTTTTGCTTGTATGCAAGCTGTTCCTCATACGGCAGACTGAGCTGACAGCCGCCGCATTTCTTATAGTGTTTGCAAACCTGATATTCCATAACGTTTCTCTTTTCCATATTTATCCGATACGATGCATATTGCACTGCATTGATCTATCAGCATTTCCCGCATCATGAATTCAAATCTTCCCGATTTCAAGTTCACCATTTGAATCCTGAAACAGTTCCATCATCTCATTGGTCAGACTGTGCTGCTGCGGCTGTAATTCGATCTCATCCGGCTGTAACCAGTATGCAGATTTCAGTTCATTATCGTCCATTGTAATCGTTTCGCTGCCGTCTGCTTCACAGAAAAAGCCCATGAGAATATCCTGTGCCATGCCCCACGGCTGCGACTTGTAATACCGGATATTCCGGACACGCAGACCGGTTTCTTCCATGACTTCACGGGCAACACATTCTTCCAGTGTTTCCCCGATTTCGATGAATCCGGCAACAAGCGCGTTATGCGCATAGCCGCGCCGATAACGTGTGACAAGCAGCTTTCCATTGCTGACGACACCGACGATCACAGCCGGATTGATGCGCGGATAGATCTTATGTCCGCAATCGCTGCAAATCAGTGCACGCTCTGCGGAATCATGCTGCATTGCGCCGCGGCAGATGCCGCAATAACGGTTCTCTGCATACCATTGATGCAGATGAAATGCCGTAAATGCAGCATAGAGATATTTTCCGCTGCATTGATCACGCAGTTCTCGTATCGTATAGAATTGATAGCCTGCCGGCATTTCCGTGACATCCGCGAGGAAAAAGGATTCTTCATCAACCGAAAACAGATAGACTGCATCTGCTTCGTTCTGATACCGAGGAAAATGTGGCTCGCCGTCTGATATGAGTGCAAGCAGTTTTCCGTCACGGAAACACATGACGAAGCTGTCTGCTGATGGTTTCAGCTGCTGCCAACTGTTGTTCAGGCAGCTGGGAGCAATATCCTGAATCATTGCTGATCTCTCCATTCATTCTAATTTTCCATATTTATTATATCACATCAACAGATATTTCGCAACTGAGTTTGATTCTCATATAGCATAAGAAATATCACAAACGGGAACTGACACACAGCCGGCTCCCGCTTATTTTATACGTTATATTACCATATTCATGCACATCGGCCTGTTGCTCATATCATTGTTTCTTTGTTTTCGGCAGGCGGTCAAATCCCACCAGCAGATATCCGACCGCAACGAATCCGATCATCAAAATACCGACCCATTTTGCGAGTCCGCCCCATCCGATATTATCGACATTCAGGAAGAAATAGGGATACTTCATAATATCTTTATTCGCAGGATCCAGCGTAACAAACGGCGCACGGATCAGGATATAGCCGACATAGATCAAAGGAACTGCCAGTGAAAGCAGCGGATCATACCACTTCACCTGTCTGCGCTCATAGAACAAAACCCAGTCACCGATGAATAAGACCGGCAGAACAATATGCAGCAAAACGCTTGCGATCGCGAAATTATCAGCCGGATTTCTGCCCTCTGCGCCGGCTAACAGGAAATTAAACACACAGAATGTCAGCAGGATCATAATGACACCCATATATTTCAGTTTTGGCAGAACCGTACTGTACAGGCGATCTTTGTGCTTCACTGTTTCGGTCAGTTCTGCTGCCATGATGCCCATGCAGAAGTAATTGCTCAGGTTTGTGAAGTGAATATACCAGTTATCATAGTAATCATAGCGAAATAAGCCCAGACTTGCCAGAAATGCAATCACGGACAGCGTCACATAAGCGGTCTGATACATCAGACGGAAGGTATAGTTTTTCAATCATATCCATCCTTTCCAATACGGCAATAACGGCGGCAGTACGCCATGCTCATAGATTATATCATGAACCATATAAAAAGTCAAGTTTACAGCAGCTTTATAAAACAATGTGTCACTTCCTTTCATGTGGACTTGAAATATCTGGATTTTTGTGCTATACTGGGAGAGAAGAAGTCGGATGCAAACTGCTCGACAAATTAGAATTTGTGGGGTAAACGAAATGAATAGCAAAGCAGATATAATTGCAGCATTAACATCAAAGAATAACAAATTTGCCTGTGCTTATGCTGAAAATATCATTTCTGAAAGTCATGAAACAGATACATGGTATGACT
>JAZQOZ010000193.1:0-37623 GCA_045628085.1 Oscillospiraceae bacterium
CAAAAGTAAAAGGAGCGATGACTATGAAAAAAGAAAGCCGAAAACTACCGTTGGTTCTGTTGGCTGTTATAATCGTATTCCAGCTTATCTGGACGACTTATGTATTTGTCTGTAAAAAAGAAGGATGTCACACAGATGAGATATGGTCTTACGGACTGGCAAACAGCTACTATAAACCATTTATGTATCTACAGCCTGATGTCTGGATTGATGACTTTTCCATCGAATCTATGGATAATATGCACGAATGGATCACGGGCAGGGAGTTCCTTGACTACATAACCGTACAGAAAGGGGAACAGTTTTCTTACGGCTCTGTATACAGCAACCAGACGCTTGACCATCACCCGCCTCTGTATTATGTTCTGCTGCATACTGTCTGTTCCTTCTTCCCAGATCGTTTTTCGTGGGGATTCGGCTATTTTCTCAACTGTATTTTTCTGATCGTAACGCAGATCTATCTATATCTGCTTGGAAAAAAAGTAACGCATTCTGATATGGCGGCATTGATCCCCTGCTTTTTCTACGGCGGAACGATCGGTGCGCTCAGCACATTTATTTTTGTCCGGCAATACAGTATGCTTACAATGTTTTCCGTCATGTTCACCTATTATTGTGCCTGTTTCTTTGAAAAGCTGGAATGCAAGAAGAACCTGATCACTATTTTGATCACAGCATTCTGCTGCTTTATGTCGCACTATTATGGCATTATTTATGTCGGTGCATTTACTGCCTGTATGTGCCTGTATCTGCTGATTCGCCGTAATTTTAAAAAGATGCTGGCATTTGGCGCAAGTATGGCCGGCACGCTCGGTCTTTATTTTGCTGTGTATCCGGCTTCGCTGAAGCAAATGCTTGGAAACCAGCGTACCAGTGATGATGCGCCGTTTGAGTATTTCGTTCAGCTTCGTATCTTTTTCGGACGCATTACTTCTTCGCTGTTCAACTTTAGCATACCGCCGTTTTCTTCAGGCGGATACAGCGTTGTCCTTGCGGTTCTGGTCATCGCACTTGTTATTATAGTACCGCTTTGTTTTCTGTTTCGCAAAGAAAAATGGTTTCAGCAGTTTCTGGGATGGCTGAAAAATAAGATCGGCATTCTGCTGCATTGGCTGAAAAATGCGAATTACATTCCTGTTTTCGGCTTGGCGGCATCCGTCACGATTCTGATGGTAGCCAATAAAATCACCGACATCTATAAAATGGGCGTGTATTCGCTGCGTTATGTTTTTTCAACATTCCCTTTCTTCTGCTTTGCAGCTGCTTTGCTGTTTATGAAGCTCATTTCTGTCATCCCGAAAATCAAACGGTTTACGCTGCCGGTCGTGACTGTTGCTGCCGCAGTGCTGATCGCTGCACAAAACATATCGCAGGAATGCCTATTCCTGTTTCCGCATATTTCTTCAGAGAAAGATGCGGACTTTATGGAGCTTCTCAGAGATAAAAACTGTGTTTGCATTTTGAATGACATGGATTCGCACCGCATGGGCAGTTTCTCATTGTGCCTTTCTTATGCCGATAATGTCTTTTTCACGAATTATGATGCATTTGTAAAATCAGACTGCCGGAAAATCAAGGAGAAAGATGTTCAGATCGACTATGTTCTCAGTCTGTATGAGCCGGAACTTTCAGATGAACAACTGGAAGCGATCAAATCAATGATGGGGCAGGATGCTGTAGATCAGGATACTGCTGCGGATATCGAACGATCAGAAGATCAGCAGGTGATCGTGGATGAGAATACGATTGCGAAAAATGAAGAAAAAGAGAGTACAAAACACGCGAGAATATCCGAGATCATCAATTCGCTCAATGACAGCTGCGGTTTTGATGTTGTCGCAGAAGTGAATGTGGTCAATGGTTATGTCTATCTTTTGAAGCTCCGTTAACACGTTTTGCGCGGCTGTTTCAGAATGCATAAATTGTGATTGTATATCACATTTGTCCAAATATTGTGGCTGCGCGATTTTGAGAATGACGCGATTGTTACCAAAATTGTGCAAAACGCTGAAAACGAAACTAAAAAACAGGGCAAAAAAACAGGTTATGTAAAAGTTTGTTCACAATTCAGAAATATTACGGAAAAGACTTGACATTTGCTTTTGGATGTGGTATACTAAGACCATAGAGAACAACAAACGGTGTTGACGTCGCATCGGTTTGTTACTCTGGAACCGCGGGCGAAAGACCGCAATGTTTACATGATTATTGAGGAGGTTATTTATCATGAAAAAGAAAGGTTTTACCCTTATCGAGCTGATCGTTGTTATCGCGATCATCGGTGTTCTGGCTGCTATCCTCGTTCCGGCAATGCTCGGTTACGTTAGAAAGTCCAAGATCACTACTGCTAACACCACCGCGAAGTCCATCTACAATGCATTTAACACTGCTATTGTTGACTATGATACCATTGATGAGTCAACAGGTCTGTCGGATGGTTCTGCAATTAGCTATAGTGGTTCTACTATTGCTGCTGCTACAAGTGGCTTCAACAAGTGCGTTTATGGTTACTTTACTGATATCGCAAAGGTTAAAGATTTCTGTGTTGCGATTACGGACGGTGCTTGCACAGCTTGCGGTGTTATGAACGGTAAGTATCCGGGTGCATATCCGAATGCATGGACTCCGGAAGCTTTTGAATCTGAGAAGCCGACATCCGCTTCAGCCGCTATCGTTGGTCCGAAGTGAGATTAACTTCACTTGAAAACTGAATGACTCGAATGCCCCCTGAATTGGGGGCATTCGTTCTATCAGAATACTTTTGACAAACAAATTCGACAATTAAGATGATTTTTTATCGAATGGGTACTTATCGAGAGAGAGGTAACTGGAATGAAAAGACATGGATTTACATTAATTGAACTGGTCGTAGTCATTGCGATCATCGGCATTCTTGCGGCGATCCTTGTGCCGGCAATGCTCGGCTACGTGAGAAAGGCCAAGATCACGACCTGCAACAACACTGCAAAATCTATTTACAATGCGATCAATGTTTCTTTGGTCGAAATGGAATCAGAGAATCTTGAGGTGAGAGATCTTGAGGGCGATGATTATAAAACAACCGGCTCTGCTATCTATAATGAAAAAGATTACACTGCGACTGGCTCACCCGATTTGGAGAAAACACTTTATAGTAAGGTCTGCGCATATTTTTCGGATATCCAGAAGGTTCAGGCTCTTGAATTTCGACTGACCACTTCAGGCTGCCGCGGTGTCGGTGTAATGGCATCAAAATATCCCGGTACTTATCCGCTTGCGATTACCGTAGATGAGTTTAATAGGCGCAACGATGGCTGGGATACGACCAAAGCACTGGCTTTTGCTCTGAAAGATCCAACAGATGAAAGCCTTCCGGATACTCCGCCTGCAATGGAAGATACATAATTCGCTAATTGTATTACTACACAACGTATGAAAAAAGCAAGCCACTCAAATCAGCGTAATGCTTGATTTGAGTGGCTTTTTGTTGATTGGATTATTGCGGTGCGAGTTCTTCGGCAGTAATGATCTTTGCGATATATTTCAGGATTTTGATGACACAGTCGGAATTGATCGACGCGCCGCCGGCTACATTTGCATTCAGCAAGCCCTGTTCCTTGATTACTGCGGCGGGATCTTCTGCGATCAGACGCGCAAGCAGAACAGCATCAGAAACATCAACCTGTCCGTCCTCGTTTGCATCGCCCCATTTGGTTACTTTATCGCTATTGGCGGGATTGCTATTCGCTTTTTGGGTTGTTGCTGAGAGTGTGGTCGTTGTATCTGAGGGCTTGGCTGTTGTTGTTGTTGTTACTGTTGTGATTGTAGTAGTGGTCGTTTCAGGCGTTGTGGTTTTGGTTGTTGTGGTGGTTGTTGGTACAGTTGTTGTTGTTTTGGGAGTAGTTGCTGTTGTCGTTGTGGTTGTAGTAGTTGTCGATTTTGTTGTAGTCGTGTTTGTCGGTACGGTATTGCCCTGATGTCCCTTTGAGCCGCCGTCGAGGTTGCTGCTTTCGCCGGAAGAAAGGTACTGCGAGAGCGAAACGCCGTTTGCGCCGAGCGGAGTCTGGTGGTCAAGACCGATGTATTTGCCGGAGGATGTCTGCCAGAGTGCTTCCTCAAACAGATCGTATTTCTCCTGATTCCATTTGATCGTGGTGCCTTTTCCCTGCATGAATCCCAGCTCGTCCCAAAGACCGCCGGTATCGCCGGAGTTCGTATTCAGACACCAGAATGTGTGGTTGATATGATGCTTGATCATGTAATCACGCAGCAGCGTCATCCATTTCTGGTTTTTACCGCCGTCCATGTGACCGCCCCATTCACCGATCAGCTCCGGTGCGATATCCTCGGCATTGATGTATGCCCATGTGTCGTACCAGTAGTCATCCAGCAATGTCTGCTCGGTGAAATCTTTTTCAAACCATGTCTGTGCATAAACGGACGGGCCGTAGTCATGCGGCGAATAAACGATCTGGCTTGTTCCATGCTCCGGCTTGATCGGATATTCGCGTGCGCCGCGGAAGTTGCCGCCCCACCATGCGCCGATATACGGAGAGGGGATATCTCCCTCATGCATAACAACGCGGTCAGGCATTCCCCAGTAGTCGCCTTCCTTGACACCGCTCATCGACTGCTCAACGCCTTCGATCAGGATCAGCGCATTCGGGTTGACATCGAGAATTGCGTCTGCGCATTTTGTTGCAGCATACGCCCAGTTGTTTTCATCGGTCGAGCCGTCCCATTTTGCGGCTGCTGAACCTTCCGGACCTTTGCCGTGCGGCTCGTTTTTGAGGTCATAGGCGATCAGCGTATCATCATTCTTATATCTGTCTGCCATCCACACAAGGGAATCGATCCAGACATCAGTTGTAACACCTGCTTTGCCGTACCAGAGGTTGTAGTTGTGACCGGAGTTATCAGTATGCGGGCTATGGATATCAATGAAGCATTTGACACCGTATTTTTTGAACTTTCCGAGCAGAATATCGAAAATTTCCAGCGAATTTTTCTTTGTGCCGTCCTCATTTACGCAGTCTGCATTGATCGTGAAAGCCGGATCATTGTTTGCGGAGAAGCTTTGTACCGGATTCGGCTTGCCGTTCATCCATGATACGATCAGCTCCGTGGAGATCGGCAGACGGACGACGTTGATGCCGTGATCAGCGATTTCTCTGACGACATCATCCATATCCGCACTCCAGAGATAATGCGGAACAGCCTCGTTGCAGTTCAGTCCGAACCAGTTTGCACCGGTCAGCCAGACTTCGTTGCCGTTTTTGTCGTAAAGGCGGCTGCCTTCGCAGTGCAGCCAGTCGTCGTTGCCGTCGTCTGCTGCTGTAACAGTTATCGGATTCAGAATATTGCTTTCCGCAAATCCGACCGTGCCGGTCGCAGCGACGAGTGCTGCCAGACAAATTGACAGCAGATGTTTGCTTTTCATAATAATTTCCCCTCTCAGTAAAGATTTACCGTTTCCGGTATATTGACAGCCGGAGCGATTACCCGTTTTCGCGCCGTGCTGTTCGGAACAATAGAATTTCTTTTGCGGTAAGCCCACCCTCAAGATCTGAGGGCGGGCTTGATTTCGCTTGATTTATTTTGCGGGCGCAAGTTCTTCTGCGGTAATGAGTTTTGCAATAAATTTGAGAATCTTGATCGTGCAGTCCGAGCTGGGCGATGCTGCACCGCATACGCAGGCGTTATTCAATCCCTGCGGCGATACTTTCGCATTTGCATCTTCAGCCAGAAGGCGGCTGAGCAGAACAGCATCGGAAACATCAACTGAGCCATCCTCGTTGACATCGCCCCATTGGGGTTCGTTGTCCGGATCGGATTTATTATTGCTGGGATCTTCGTTTCCGGACGATCCTTTCTGAGTTGAAGTTGTGATTTGAGGTGTTGTAGTTGTTTCTTTCAGAGTCGTAGTCGTATCTTTCAGAGTTGTAGTCGTATCTTTTGGAGTTGTAGCGGATGTGGTTGTAGTTGTTGTTTTGCTTGTTGTAGATGCAGGTGTGGTGGTCGTGATCTTCGGATCGACCGGTACAACTGAACCGGATGACTTTTTGCCGCCGTCCAGATTCGAGCCTTCCGAGCTTGCAGGGCCGGAATAGAATTCGTTGAGCGACAGACCGTTCTGACCGAGTGCGGTCTGGTGGTCAAGGCCGATATATTTGCCGGATGCAGTCTGCCAGAGTGCTTCCTCAAACAGACCGTACTTGGCTTTGTCCCAGCCTGTGAACTGCGTATCGAGCAGACCGCCGGTATCGCCGGAGTTCGGATTCAGACACCAGAATGTGTGGTTGATATGGTTGTCAATCATATAATCGCGGAGCAATGTCATCCATTTCTGGTTTGCCTTGCCGTCCATGTGGCCGCCCCATTCGCCGATCAGCAGCGGAGCGATATCATCCTCATTGATGTATGCCCATGTATCGCGCCAGTAATCGTCGAGCAGGGTTTGTGTCGTAAAGTCCTTATCGAACCATGTCTGTGCATAAACAGACGGACCGTAGTCATGCGGTGAATAGACGATCTGACCGGAATCCGGCAGGACAGGCAGCGCTTTGACACCTCTGAGGTTGCCGCCCCACCATGCGCCGTACCACTGTTCCTCACCCGGCTGCGGATTGAATTTATCCGGTGTATCCCATGTCACACCCTTATCCAGCATCGGAGACTGTTCAATGCCTTCGATCAGAATGAGTGCGTGCGGATTGACCTTCAGGATCGACTTTGCACATTCCTCAGCGGAATATTTCCAGTTGTTCTTATCGGTCGAATCATCCCATTTTGCGATACTGGAAGGGCATTTGCTGCCGGAGTATTCGCGTTTGCCGTGCGGCTCATTTTTCAGATCGTATGCAAGGATCGTATCGTCATTCGCATATTTTTGAGCGAGCCATGTGATCGAATCCTTCCAGTCATCCCAAGTGATCTCCTTTTTGGAGAAAGCACCGGTTGCCATGCCGTCACAATCGGCAGCAGTCGGCTCATAATACCAGAGAGTATAGTTGTGACCGGAATTATGTGCGGCAGGGCTGTGAACATCGACCAGAGCCTTAACGCCGTATTTCTTGCATTTCTGCATGATGATATCGAAGATCGCCATGCTGTCCTTGAGTGTTTTTCCGTCCTCAAGAACAAAATCACGGTTGATATTGCCGTATTTGCCGGCAGGCGTGACCGTTCCGTCCTCACCGACTTCATCCTTCGGCGGATTATAGCTTGCCTGAACAGAAGAAACCGGCAGCGGTTTACCGTCCATCCATGAGAGCAGAAGCTCTGTGGAGATCGGGAAACGGATAATGTTGATGCCGTGATTTGCGATATCGGAAAGCATATCATCGACATCTCTTGCATACAGACCGTGCGGCACATTTTCGGTACAGTTCATGCCGAACCAGTTTGCGCCTGTGAGCCAGACTTCATTGCCGTTCATATCGTACAGACGACTGCCGACGGCATGGAGCCAGTCGTCATTTCCGTCATCAGCCGCAGAAACAGTGACCGGAGCAAGCGGACTGCTGTCCGCAAGACTGACCGTACCGGCTGCGGTGATGAGTGCTGCCAGACAGAGTGACAGCATTTTCTTACTTCTCATGATGCATTTCCCCTCTCAAAAATTGCACCGTTTCCGGTGTATTGACAGCCTGCGCGGATACCCGTTTTCGCGCAGATGCTGTTCGGAACAAAATAATATGCTGCTTCCTGAAATGTCTGCCCCAACGCACTGAGGCAGGCGGTTCTGTTTATGGAAGTGCATGAATGAAACGGAATGCGATCAGAAAATGCCGAAACGCTTCTTCTCGTAGAAGGGCTTATTATCGGCAACAAGCTCCTTTGCGCGAATAGAGCCTGCCGGAACACAGTCGAAAGGCAGATCGGAATAATCTGCACATTCTGTTGTGACGGTATTGCCGATGGCTTCAAGGTCAGCACTTTCATCAGCTTCGAGTGCAACGAGCAGATAGCGTTCGCCGTTTTCGGATTCCGCCTTGATGTATGCTTTTTTGATCTGCTTCTGCTTTTTGAGAACGCCCTTGAGTGCAGAAAGCAGTTCATCGGTGATCGGATCGGTTTCGGGTTCTGCCTCAGCATTTTCAGCGGCTGCTTTATCCGCATCAAGCTGAGCCATTGCGGCACGGATCATATCCTGCTGCTTTTCGCGGGGATTTTCGGCAGCACCGAGCGGATTGTTCGGCTGTGCTGCTGCACCGGAAGCCGGCTGAACGTCTGCGGACGGACGCGGCGGTGCAGAGAGGACCGGCTGATTATTATGATCGCCGATTGCAAGGATCTGCTGACGGATCAGGCAGAGTGCAGAGCCGAACGGATTGATGACAACGCCGTTGATCGCCTCATTGCCTTTCATGAACTGATAGAGATCGTTGAAGGACATCACTGCGACCTGAAAACGCTCGCCGGGCTTACGGTTCTTTTTCAGCTCAACTTCATCTGTGAAAGCCGGCATAAACTTTTCGCCCTTCGGATTCGTCATGATCTGGAAAGCAACGCGCGCCTGGACCGGTTCGCCCTCTTTCGGCGGCTCAGCAGGCTGTTCGATCTGTGCCGGCAGGAGATATTTTGCTTCGATGGCTGCCTCTAAAAAGGCTTTTTCGTGTTCTTTGAAAACCGCTTCGTTATCGTGGTTTGCAAGGTCGAGCTTAAAAGTAGCCATTGCATCCACAAGAACGGGGTTGGTGATCGGCTGCATGGGTTCTGACATTGAGAATCCTCCTCAATATATATTTTCACCATTATAATGGCTTATACTGTTATTCTAACATATTTTTCAAAAAAAAGCAAGTGATTTTGCAGATATCTGCAAAAAAGCGGACAGACCGTTTCAGGACTGTCCGCGCTGCAATCAAATCTCCGCCTTGCCGTCGCCTGCATAATAAAACCCGCGTTGAGCAGGTGGGTATCTTCCTGCGTAGCTCATGCTCCCTGGCAACCGCCGAAGCGGGAGGTCTGCAATCTTTAGCGCAGAGAATGGATTCCCTTAATATAAGTGTTGGATTATATCAAAACAGGCTTGCTCGCACAAGGCAGAATCCTTTGTGCTATCATTAGTATATCAGATTTATCGTAAAAAAGCAACTGACAAAATTCACAAATATTTCACAAAATGTTGTGAGTTTTCACTCATCCTCGTCAATATCGTCCTCATTCAGTCTGTCGAGGAATGCTTCTGCGATGCGGTCATATTCTTCATCGCTCTCGATCGGCTCAAGGATCTCATTGCCGTCCTCATCTTTTTTCGCATTCAGGACGACCAGTTCGACTTCACCCTCAAGCAGTTCAGCCGGATCCTCGATGTGCGGGATCAGGGCAAAATAGACCTGCCCGTTTTCCTCAAGGATGTCGATCAGTTCAAACAGCTTTTCATTGCCTTCCTCATCCACGAGCGTATAGAGATCGGCATCGTCCATCATTGCATCCTGTTCCATTGGTGTATTCTGATCTTGCATATTTCGCTCCGTTCTGCCGGAATGTATCCGGTCTGAAAATTACGGCTCAAGTCCGCATACTATATTTTACCCCATTTTTCCAAAAATGTCAAGCCTTGATTATAAAGGAAGATTTTCACGAAAGTTTCACAAAAAGTTTTAAAAAACTATTGACAAAAGACAAATAATGTGCTATAATAAGACCATAGGAAAGGCAAAGGAATTCTCCGGACGGAGCAAATCAAACGAATCAGCTTACGGTCTGATCGCTGCTCCGACAGCTTATATCATACGAATTTGCAGTTCTTATATGAGTCATGCGGCGTTTCCGCTTTGCAGGGATGCAGAGATCGTGAACGGCTGATCGGCGATCAGCTTGGATCCGGCCGCAAATACAGATTCGGAAAGGATGCGTGAATCCAATGGAAACAGCGGAAAATGTCCCGTTCATTGGCGAAGGCTCGCGCATGGTGCATTCGGTGTGACAGAAAAGCATCTTTGATTCCGGCAAAATGATTGAACGCCGGATATGCAGATGCAGTTCCGATATGGAAGCAGACACGGAATGCCGCTGCTCGACGGAGCAGAGCGAAAGCAGTGTGCGGCCGTAATGAAGCAGAATGGCAGGATATTTCAGACTGCGCAAAGGGTGCAGTCAGCGGCGGAAAGATGAAAGAGTATTTCGGTGCCGCCGTTAGAATCATGATATCGCCAATGATGATATGGGAAGTGATCTTTACTCCGTGCATCGGCATTCAGCAGCACGAATGATTGCCGTCAGCTTGGAAACTCCGGAGCGCATTCCCGTGAATGTGAAGCAGTTTCCGCACAAATGCTCATGAGAAGCATTGATATAGGCACTTTCTGTAACGTCAAAATTGAATACAAAATAAGGGGGGACTCTGGCATGAGAGTTCCCTTTATTTTTTTGCATGATCTTTCGTTTTGCCGCCGCTTGACAATCAGCCGCCTTTATGGTATACTCATTAGATAATACGGGAGCAAACACAATATAAAAAAGAAAGGTGTGCGAAAAATCGATATGGATTTTACAGCGCTTTTTGAACGGTATCCGTTCTTTCGGGAAGCAGCGACAGCTTTCGTTGTGATTTTTGTTGATATCTGTGCGCTTGTGATTCTGATCGCCGCGGGCAGAGAACGCCGGCGCGGTGACCGCCGTTGGGCAAAAGAGGGCAGGGGATATATGCTTGCCTGCGCCGGTGAAATTTATCCTCTGGGTGCTGCGGAGGTTCTGATCGGCAGGCATCCTTCGGCAGATATCCAGTTTCCGGATAACGAAATATCGCGCTTTCATGCGCTTCTGACGCTTTCCGGCGGTAAATGGCGCATTGAGGACATCGGTGCGCATAACGGCGTGATGGTCAACGGCAGAAAAATAACAAAGCCCTGTACGCTTCATCTGAATGATGCGATCACGATCGGAAACCGCAGACTGGTCGTCATCAAGGGCGACGGAAAGGATGTGGCGTAATGTCAAAGAGTTCAAAGCCAATGTCACATCCGTTCCTGCTGCTGCTGGTTCTGTTCGCGCATTCTGCGATGATGATTCTGGTTGCCTGCTCCTTCGGTGTGACACCGGAAGTCCTGAAAATGGCGTGTGCTGTTCTGACGGCTGATCTGGTCGGCTCGATCATTCTGGCGATCGTGCAGCGTGAGGCGTGTACGGTCGATACCGTTCTGCTGCTTGTACTCGGCATGAGTACGATCTATCAATCCTGCTTCGGCGGTCTGCAATTCGCCGTGAAGCATTTTGTGATCGGCATTGCATCGTTTATCATGTGTCAGATATCCTATGCCGTTACGCGGAATCCATACCGTGCAGAACGTCTGAAACCGCTCTGGTACGGCATCTTTTTTGTACTGGTCGCGGCGATCTTTTTCCTTACGGGCAGCCGCGGCATCTGGATCGATCTCGGCTTTATCACGCTTCAGCCTTCGGAATTTGTCAAGCCGGTATTTGTGCTGATCTGTGCAAGCTCCGTGCGGACACAGCTTCATAAATCCGAAATCGCAGGCATCCATTTCGTGTCGGATAATCTCATGCTGATTCTCTGTACGGTCGTGATCTCGGTGCTGCAATGGTGGTGCAGGGATCTCGGTTCGCTGCCGACATTTCTTGCGATCGCCGGATGTGCGGTGCTGCTGCGGTTCTGTTATCTGCGTGAGAAGATGTCGGTTCGTCTGATCGTGTTTCTTGCAGCCTGTGCGGTCGTTGCAGGTATCTTCGCACTGAAGCTCGCACCGGAATATGTGCAGGCGCGTCTGCATTCTGATATCTGGTCGGATATGTCCGGCGACGGCTATCAGCAGGTCAAGGCGCTGACGGCGATCGCAGAGGGCGGATGGTTCGGTAAGGGTGCCGGAAACGGTTCACTGATCCATGTTGCCGCATCGCGCACGGATATTGTATTCTCGACTATTTGTGAGGAGTGGGGACTGTTTACCGGTATGATGACCGTGATTCTGGTTCTGTTCCTTCCGGCTTCGATCCTGACAGTTCCGCCGCGCAGCTATTATCATTCCGGACTGGCTGTCGGTGTGGCGGCGGCGTTCATCGTGCAGATGACACTTAATATTTTCGGTTCGTGCAATGTGATCCCGTTTACAGGCGTGACGATCCCGTTTATTTCGCAGGGCGGCAGTTCGATGCTTGCAAGCGGAATCCTTGCCGGTTTTCTGAAAGCAGCGCAGGCTCCTGTTCTGACGGATCAGGCTGCACTGAAAAAGGAGGCGGGCTGATATGGCAAGACAGCAGCTCCGGCAGCGTCCGCCGGTTCCGGCGCTTGATGTTTCTGCACCGCGCAGTATGCGCAGGGCAGGAAAATGGACGGCACTCATTCTGACGGCATTTATTCTCGGTCTGATCTATCTCGGCTGGCGGCTGATCACGCAGTCTGCATTTTATATGGCAAAATCCGGAAAGGCAACATACGGCAAGGTCGTTGACCGTACAGGCGATGTGCTGTTTGACGGTTCGCAGCCGCTTACCAATTATGAATGGGGACATTTTGCGGATGTCGGCAATCTGATCGGTGATACCAGCGGTCAGATGTCGAATACCATCGTATCGCGCAATCTCAGCGATCTGGTCAATTACAGCTTTACCTATGGTTCTTCTTCGGATGCGGCGATTCTGGAAACAACGCTCCTGCACAGTGCCAATCGTGCCGTATTCAACGCATTCGGTGAAAAAAACGGTACGGCGATCGCTTATAACTGGAAAACAGGCGAGTGCTGTGTCTGTGTGAGCCGTCCCTGCGTGGATATTGCACAGGGTTATGCCAATATTGCGGAAATGCCGGAAGGCAGTTTGCTCTGCAAGGCATTTTATCCGACTGTTCCCGGTTCCACGCAGAAGGTTTCTACATTGCTTGCGGCATATCAGTATGCCGGCGTGGATATCATAAACAGTCAGCAGTTTGAATGTACCGGCGCATGGACGAATCCGAACGGCGATGCGATCAGATGCCATCAGGATTACGGTCACGGTTTGCAGGATCTTACTACAGCATTCGCCAACAGCTGCAATCCGTATTTTGCACAGCTTGTGCAGTCCGGCATCGTGCCGCTTTCCGAGATCATCGCAGGATATACCCGTATGGGCTATGCGGTCAACGGCGAACCGGCAGAACAGCTCAGCATGAACGGTATCGTCATTCAGCCTGCTTCGACAACTCTGACAGATAAAGATCAGTTTGAAACAGAATGGGGTGCGCTCGGACAGGGCAAAACGCTTGTCAGCCCCTATCAGCTTATGCTCTGGCAGGGCGCGATCGCAAACGGTACGGGTTCGGCAGTCAAGCCGTATATGCTCAAATCGAAAACAACAGCCGATAACAAGAAGATTTCTCTTGCATCACATTTTCATACGGAGCAGATGTTTACGCCGGAATCAGCGAAGGCTGTGCAGGCGGTCATGACGAAAAATGCATCTGAGCATTATTATGTATCGCTTGGTAACTATACCTGCGGTGTCAAAAGCGGAACTGCACAGGTCAGCGATGACGGCAGAGAATATGAAAATTCGCTGCTTGTCGGCTATTGTCTGGACGATAGCTGTCCGGTCGCATTTTGCATCATGATCGAGGCGCGGGAGAGCTGGGATGTAACAACGGCGCAGATCGCAAAAGTCCTGCTGGATTCACTTTACGGCAAAGTATGAGGAGTTTGCATGAAAAAGTTTCGCTTATCTCATATTCTGATACCAGCGGCGGCAGCACTCTGCTTCGCTGGTATTTCCGTATTCCGCTGCGGTGCGGAAGAACAGGCGGAAACGCCGGCAGAATTGCCGGCAGAATTGCCGGAGATACAGCTCTCGGTCTCCGGTGTATTTGAACAGGATGCCGCGGCACAGATCAAAATGATCTATGTGGACTGGGCTGAAAAATGGTATCTGTTTCTGCCGGCTGCTGCTGACCGTTCCAATCTGACCGTGACCTATGCGTATGCCGGAGATGCGCCCTTGCTGCTCAATGGTACGGAAGTGCTTTCCGGTTCGGATACGGATGTATTCAGTACCGCAGATACATTCACGATGCAGGCAGGCGGTACGGTGTTCGGTACACTGGATGTTATGCAGTCAAATATCGGCTGTATGTATGTCACGCTTGCAGAGGGCGGCATGGAAACGCTCGAAACAATGAAAAAAATCGAAACAAACGGCAATGCACTGATGCTGGATGCAGAGGGCGGCGTGCAGTATCAGGGCGAACTGGAAAAAATAAAGGGACGCGGCAATTCTTCATGGGATTATGCGCACGGAAAGAAACCGTATAACTTCAAGCTGCCGAAAAAGCACGCGCTTTTCGGCATGGGTGCGGCGAAGAAATGGGCGCTGCTCAGCAATTTTTTCGATCATTCGATGCTGCGCAATGAGATCGCCTTTGCGATGAGCCGGAATGCAGGGCTTGCATATACAATGGATTCCGTATTTGTCGATCTCTATCTGGACGGCGATTATCGCGGCGTGTATCAGCTTTCGGAACGGGTGCAGGTGCATCCGGCGCGTGTAGCGATCACTGATCTGGAAGAAGAAACGCAGGCAGTCAATGAAAAACCGCTGGAAGAATATCCCCCATGCGTTTCCGGCGGAACATTCGGCGGAGAGGAAAACGGCAGTTATCAGTATTATGATATTCCGCATGATCCCGATGATATCACGGGCGGCTATCTGATTCAGTTTCAGATCCGGCACCGTTCAGAGCGCGGCGAATTTGTCACGAACCGCGGTGTGATCTTTGAAATGAATGCGCCGGAATATGCCTCAAAGGCGCAGACAGAGTATATCCGCAGTTTCGTGCAGGAGCTTGAAGATGCGATCTATTCCGATACGGGCTGCAACAGTCTGGGAAAGCATTACAGCGAATATCTCGATGTGGATTCATTGGCGATCGGCTATCTGATCCAGGAAATTTCCGAAAATACGGATGGTTCAGCCACAAGTTTCTTTTTTTATAAGGACTCTGATCTGACCGGTGACGGCAAGCTGCATTATGCGCCGGTCTGGGACTTTGATCTTGCCTTTCAGAATTACAGTCTTGCTGTTACCGGACCGGACGGCAATCTGAGATATTCGATCCTGCCGAATATGATATTCGCGCGGTATGTGCCGGTCAGCGGTTATCATCCGGATACAGCGGCGGAAACCGGTATTACAGATCAGTCATGGATCCTGCGGCTCTGGCAGGATGATGCCTTTGTGCGCCGGACGGCATTGCTGTATGAACAGAAAATGGATGCATTTCTGACGGAGCTGACGGATCCGTCCGGCGGTATCACAAAAATGGGAGAAGCGATCGCACCTGCCGCCGAAATGAACCGGATCCGCTGGCATATGTTCGGCGGAAAGCCGTATAAGACGATCGGTCCGCAGAACGGGATCACGTATGCCGAATGTGTGGATTATGTCCGGAGCAATCTGGCGGAACGGCAACTATTTCTGCGAAAGGGTTTTCTGGCAGAGAGCATTCGCTGCTGTCAGGCGGAATTGAACCGTCAGACTACAGACAGCCTTTCTGCTTATGATGCTGCGGAGCAGAAACAGATCACAGCACTGCAAAAGACGCAGAGCGAAAAGCTCAGTGCGGCAGATTCCGCAGAGGAAGCGGAAACGATCATGCAGGAAACAGAACGGGCACTTGCAGAGATTCCGCGCACACTGCTCTGCGGTGATTTTGATGCAGACGGGATCGTCGGGGTAGAAGATGCACAGCTTTTGCTCGCATATTATACGGAAACACTCACGGGGAAAGCCGCATCGCTGACTGCGACACAGCGCCGGAACGGCGATGTGAATGCAGATACGGTAATAGATGTGACGGATGCCATGCACATTCTGCTGCATTATACGGCAGAGCTTTCCGGTATGGATTATCCGCTGCCTGCTGCTTGACATTTGCGTGAAACTGTGCTATACTACTACTGCAAGAGTACGCACTGAAAATGCATCCTGCCGACAGTTCATTTGCACCATCCTGTCGTAAAACAAAACTCGGGCTGTTTCATGTTTTTTGTATTCTGAAACTCCTGTCTGCGGTGCGGACGGGAGTTTTTTGCGTATAGGAGAGGATCAGATGTTCAGACTGAAAACATCCGCCGCCTTTGACAGCGCACATTTTCTTGCCGGATACTGCGGAAAATGTGCAAATCTGCACGGCCACCGCTGGACGGTTGAGGTCGAAGCAGGTGCGGAGCAGCTTCAGATATCCGGCGAAAAGCGCGGTATGGTCATTGATTTCGGTGATCTGAAATCAGCAGTGCGTGCGCTTGCCGATGCATACGATCATGCGATGATCTATGAATCAGGCTCATTGAAGCCTGCAACGCTTGCGGCTTTGCAGGATGAAAATTTCCGGCTGATCGAAGTACCGTACCGTCCGACCGCCGAGAATTTTGCAAAGGCATTTTTTGAACAGCTTGCAGCAGAGAAGATTCCGGTTTTGCGCGTGACGGTCTACGAAACGCCGGATAACTGCGCAAGCTATGAGGTGTAAGAAAATGGAAAATATATATCGGCTTGCGGAGCATTTTATCAGCATCAACGGAGAGGGCAGATGTGCCGGTGAACTGGCATTGTTTCTGCGGTTTGCAGGCTGTAATCTGCGCTGTGACTGGTGTGATACGGCATGGGCCTGCGGCAAGGATGCGCCGCATGAGAAAGTATCCTTGCAGCGGATCGCGGAGATCGCAGAAGCGGCGATACAGCAGGGTGTGCGGAATGTCACGCTGACCGGCGGTGAACCGCTTTTGCAGGAGAATATCCTTGATGTGATAAAGCGGCTCGGCAGTATGGGACTGCGCGCGGAGATCGAAACAAACGGCGCTGTGCCGCTGAAACCGTTTGTGTCCTGCGGCGCGGTTTTTACGATGGATTATAAGCTGCCTTCGAGTAAAATGGAACAGCAGATGTGTACGGAGAATTTCGCGCTGCTGCATGATGAGGACTGCGTGAAATTCGTCTGCGGCTCGCGTGCGGATGTGTTCCGTGCAAAGGAGATCGCAGAACGGTTCAAGCCGCAGTGTGCAATGTATCTCAGCCCTGTATTCGGGCGCATTGATCCTGCGGAGATCGTGGATATCATGAAAGAACAGCACATGGGCGATTTTCGGCTGCAATTACAGCTTCATAAGTTTATCTGGGATCCGATGGCAAGAGGGGTTTGAATATGGTTTTACGGGCATATCAGAAAGCGGCAGATTCTTTCCGATGACAATGACCGATGTACCGGAATTATGTACGTCCGGAATGCAGATGAAGAACTGAAACGATATGCCGATGCCGTGATCCCATCCAACGATGAGGACGGTGTTGCACAATGGCTTTTACAATATTTCAGCAGGACCGCAGAAACGGTCTGACAGGGAGAGGATAGAATGATAGATCAGAAAGCGATCGAAGAACATATCCGCGGCATTCTGGTCGCGCTCGGCGAAGATCCCGACAGAGAGGGACTCATCGAAACGCCGGCGCGTGTGGCAAGAATGTACGGGGAAGTATTTGAAGGCATCGGCTATACCAATCATGAGATCGCGGAGATGTTCGGAAAGACATTTGATGCGCCGAAAAATGCAGGGCCGGTGGTCGTCCGTGATATTGAGGTGTTTTCCTACTGTGAGCATCACATGGCGCTGATGTATGATATGTCCGTTCATGTGGCTTATGTGCCGCAGGAAAAGGTCATCGGACTGAGCAAAATTGCACGTATCTGCGATATGGCGGCAAAGCGCCTGCAATTACAGGAACGGCTCGGCTCGGATATTGCAGAGATCCTGATGGAAGCGGCAGGCACGCCGGATGTCGGTGTGGTCATTGCCGGAACACACAGCTGCATGACGGCGCGCGGTATTCGCAATGCATCGGCGCGGACTGTTACGCAGACATTCTGCGGCAGATTTCAGGAAGACTGGAATCTGCAAAGACTGCTGACGGAGGGTGTTAAATGAAAGCATTGGTATTATTCAGCGGCGGACTGGACAGCACGACCTGTCTTGCACTTGCGATCGAGAAATACGGCGCAGATGAAGTGCTTGCGCTGTCTGTCAGCTACGGGCAGAAGCATACAAAGGAAATTGAAGCGGCGAAAGCCATTGCAAAGCATTACGGCGTGAAACTGCAAACGCTTGATCTTGCGGAGATCTTCGCAGATTCCGACTGTTCGCTCCTGAAAGGCAGCAGTCAGGAAGTGCCGAAAGAGAGCTATGCGGAGCAGCTTGATGCAGCGGACGGTAAGCCGGTCTCGACTTATGTGCCGTTCCGGAACGGACTGTTTCTGTCCTCGGCGGCAAGCATTGCACTGTCACACGGCTGCGAGGTGATCTATTACGGCGCACACGCTGATGATGCGGCAGGCAGCGCATATCCGGATTGCAGTCAGGAATTCAATGATGCGATCAATTCGGCAATTTATCTCGGCAGCGGCGGTCAGCTTCGCGTAGAAGCACCGTTTGTCGGGAAAACAAAGGCGGATGTCGTTGCAGAGGGTCTGCGCCTGTATGCGCCCTATGCGCTGACATGGAGCTGCTATGAGGGCGGCGAAAAGCCCTGCGGACTTTGCGGTACCTGCCGTGACCGTGCGGCGGCATTTGCAGCGAACGGCGTGAATGATCCTGCACTGCTGTGATAATGATAAAATGATACAAGGAGAAAAAGCATGAGTGAACGTGAAAAAGAGGGCATGACGCTCCTCGGCAATCAGCATACAAAATATCCGCAGGACTATGATCCGTCGGTACTGGAAACCTTTGAGAATAAGCACCCTGACCGCGATTATTTCGTCAAATTCAACTGTCCGGAGTTTACGAGCCTTTGCCCGATCACCGGTCAGCCGGATTTTGCGACGATCTATATTTCCTATGTGCCGCGCACCAGAATGGTCGAGAGCAAATCGCTCAAACTGTATCTGTTCAGCTTCCGCAACCACGGCGATTTTCATGAGGATTGCGTGAATATCATCATGAACGATCTGATCAGGCTGATGGAGCCGGCGTATATTGAGGTCTGGGGCAAATTCCTGCCGCGCGGCGGCATTTCGATTGATCCCTACTGCAATTACGGCATGAAGGGGACAAAGTGGGAGCAGGTCGCATGGGAACGCCTGACACACCACGATCTTTACCCTGAATCAGTGAACAATCGCTGAGAAGGTATTGTATTGAACTGAATGATGTTGCAATACAAGTTGGCTGGATAATATGACAAACAGTCAGATGATGCTGCACCGGATTTGCGATCCGGGGCAGCATTTTTTATATACAACTTTATTTCGTGCTTGTATTGAAACAGCTGTACATATTTATCGCTTTGAATGTATGTGTTTTATCCAGTTTTTCTTGCGATTACACATTGAATTTACATAGCAGGTAAGTTATAATGAAAATACAAATATATACTCAGGGGGAATCTCTATGAAATCAATCAGAAAGAAAATCCGAATCGGCATTACAGTTTCCGCTGTGATCTGTCTGGGAATAGTTGGACAGACAAGCGTACTGGATGTCACCGCCCAAAACCCGTTTGTGCAGACAAGTTTCACGCCTGACCCTGCACCGGTTGTATTCGGAGATGAATTGTATGTATTCACCGGATGCGACCGCGAAGGCGAAAATGACTTCTATTATATGACAGGCTGGCAGTGCTTCTCGACAAAAGATATGCAGAACTGGACAGATCACGGCAGAATCCTTGAGGACGACGATTTCGCGTGGTGTAATGAAAATGATGCATGGGCTTCACAGTGCATCGAGCGCAACGGCAAATACTACTTCTATTTCACCACAACAAACAAATCCGGCGGCGGCAGAGCGATCGGTGTCGCAGTTGCCGATAAGCCGGAAGGTCCGTATAAGGATGTACTCGGCAAGCCGCTCTGCGGCCCGAACTGGGATTACATTGATCCGACCGTTCTGATCGACGATGACGGTCAGGCATGGCTGATGTTCGGAAACCCCTCGTGCTATTATGTCAAGCTGAAGGAGGACATGGTCACGCTGGACGGTCAGATCCAGAAGTTTGACATGACGACACAGGCATTCGGACCGAGCAGCAAGGGTACTGCATACGGCGAAGGTCCGTGGATCTACAAGCACGATGATCTCTATTATCTTGTTTATGCATCCTTCTACGGCAGCGACGGCGGCGAAAGTCAGGCTTATTCAACAGGCCCGTCTATCACCGGCCCGTGGACACACCGCGGTCAGATCATGAAGCCGCTGAACTGCTTTACAACACACGGCGGCATCATTGATTACAAGGATCACTCCTATTTCTTCTATCACAAGAGCGGCCTGCCGGGCGGCGGTACATTCAACCGCAGTGCCTGTGTTGAGGAATTTACCTACAATCCGGACGGTACGATCCCGCTGATCTCTGCAACGAATGAGGGACCTGCACAGCTTGAATCCGTCAATCCGTATCAGCGTGTTGAGGCGGAGATGATGAGCTGGTCATCCGGTATCAAGACCGAAAAGATCGAAGCCGGCACGCTTGCGATCGGCTTTATTGAAAACGGCGACTACGTAAAGGTCAGCGGCGTTGATTTCGGTGAGAACGGCGCATCTGATTTCTTTGCATCTGTATCATCCAACGGTGCCGGCGGCAAGATCGAAGTGCATCTGGATAAAGTTGACGGTCCGATCGTCGGTACGGCAACCGTTCCGGTCACAGGCGACTGGCAGACATGGGAAACCGTCAGCGGCAAATGCTCCGGCGCAACCGGAAAGCATGATCTGTTCCTGCGTTTCTCCGGCGGCGAAAGCTACCTCTTTAATGTGGACTGGTGGCAGTTCAAGGAAAACGGCAGCACCGATATCAACCCCGGCGAAGTCGTGGATGAGTTCGGCGGCATTGTGACAAAGAATAAGGATTCCGGTATTCTCGGCGATGTCAACGGCGATGAGGTGATCGACGCGGCTGACCTCTCTTATGCAAAAGAAATGTTCATGCAGGGTGTCACCGATAAGACCAAGATCAAGGCGGCTGATGTCAACTGCAATAAGAAGCTCGAAGCGGATGATCTTGCATGGTACGTGCAGTATCTGACCGGACAGACCGACAAGTATCCGGATAAGGTCAAGCCGGATGAACCGGATGAGCCGGAATATTCATCGTTTAACTACAACGCAAATGTGTCATATCACGAAGCACCGGGCAATTACTTCAATCAGCCTGCAAATCACGGTACGGTTATCACCGAAAACTACAGCGGCATCAACGGCAACAAGAAAATGTATGTCTATGTTCCTTACGGCTACGATGAGAGCAAGAAATACAATGTCTTCTACCTGATGCACGGCGGCGGAGAATCCGAAGAAACCTGCTTCAATGACAATGATATCAATATTGATGTCATGCTCGATAACATGATCGCCAACGGTGACATTGAGCCGATGATCGTTGTAACACCGACTTTCAACGGCAGTCCGGACGGCGCAGGCGATATCTGGAATGAGATGCGCCAGACCATTATCCCGTATGTCGAAAAGAAGTATTCCACTTATGCAGAATCCACCTCGCTTGACGATCTCAAGGCATCGCGTTTCCACCGTGCATACGGCGGCTTCTCGATGGGCGGCGGTTCTACATGGAATATGTTCATCAATAACCTCGATATCTGCGCATACTATATGCCGCTTTCCGGTCACTGCTGGGGCGGTGCAGGTGCAATTCAGTCCGCGATCGACAAGGGCGGCTATCAGAAGGATGATTATTTCGTCTTTGCCGCAACCGGTACGGAAGATATCGCATACGGCAACATGGTTCCGCTGCTGAACGAACTGAAAGCGGATTCCAAGCACTTTACCTATACGAGTGATTTCTCGAAGGGTAATCTCTATTTCCTCGAGGCAAAGGGCAATGTTCACTGGTGGCCGCAGGTTCGCCACTATATCTACGACGGACTGCCCTATTTCTTCCACGAGGGAAAATAATCGGATGAAACACAATGGACTGCACGGACGGCGCTTTGATTTGTTACCCCTTCAACAGATCGGGAGCCTGCCTGCATCCTGCGTGTAAAAATGTGAAATGAATCAAGCCGCGAATCTTGGAGTGAATCCATGATTCGCGGCTTCAGTCTGTCGAAAAAATATGTGTACGCCAAAATAAAAGTTTCGGTCAAGCCTTTTCAAAGGCTTGCGGTTTCCAAAGGCAGAGCCTTTGGGCGCGCTTCGCAAAGCGCGAAACACTTCTGACTTTAAGAGCTCCGCAAGGGTGAATCTGAAAAAACGATCCGGTGGATCGTTTTTTCAGAGAGGGGTGCCCTGCGATAGAGGGCACCCCTATGTGAATCGCAGAGCGATTCACCGTACAGGACTTCATCGACAAGCTGTGTGAATTACAAAGTAATTCACCATACATGACTTCATCGACAAGCTAAAGCCGCGAATTTTGGAGTAAATCCATGATTCGCGGCTTTTCATTGTATTCAAAAAGGTGGTGATTGTTCTCATTCCGGAATGGTTTCCGTGACTGCGGCAAAGGCAAGACCGGCGGCACGGAGATCATTCGCACAGGCTTCTGCACGCTGTATATCACTGCATCCTGCAAAGACAGCCGCACCGCTGCCGGAAAGAACCGGATTCAGTCCGTGTATCCGCATGATGCGGCGGATCGTTTCGACTTCTGCCAGATCGGTGATCGCATCAAAATGATTGCCGCAAACTGAAAACAGCGTATCAGCATCTTGATCCAGTGCATTCAGAACATCATCGGTATTCATCGGCAGCGGTGTCTGACAGGCATCAAGTCTGCGGTATGCTTCCGGTGTGGAGATGCCTTCTGTGCCCTTTGCGATCACAAGCGGACTGCGCGGAAGATCGGGCAGTTTTGTCAGCTGTTCACCGATACCGCCTGCAAGGCAGGTTCCGCCGTACAGGAAAAATGCACAGTCAGCGCCGAGTGATGCCGCGATACGATGCAGCTCGCGATCAGAAACATCCAGCGAAAAAAGCTGCCGGATGCCTTTCAGCGCAGCGGCACAATCTGAACTGCCGCCGCCCATACCTGCCTGCGATGGGATATTTTTTTCGAGATGGATCGAAAGTCCTGTCGGATGTTCACCAAGGAGCTTTACAGCCGCTTTCCAGACAAGATTCCGTTCGTCACAGGGAACATCCGGCACATTACAGTTCAGCGTCATCGGCAGATCGGGCGCTGTTTTTTTCAGCGTCAGCGTATCATAAATGCCGACCGTCTGAAAGACACTTCGCATGGTATGGTAGCCGTTCGGCAGTTTTCCGGTAATATCCAGCGAAAGATTGATCTTTGCCGGTGTGCGGATCACAAGCGAATCAGACATTTTCAGTTCCTTTCGTCCGGATTCAGTCATCGTATGCGTCATCCGTTTCATCTTCATCATATTCATCATAATGTCCGGCTGCGAGATAATCCTCGATCGGATTGGATTCCTGTTTCATTTCGGGCGTGACCGGAACAAGTTTCGGTTCACGGCATTCCGGCTCGTTTGCAGGTACATCTGCGGCAGATGCAGTTTCATCGGTTTCTTCATCATCCTGCTCATCTTCATCCGGCTCCTGTTTGCCTGCGGCGATCATCATGCCGCCGAGAAAACAGACCGCAAGCGGAAGTGTGATCCAGAGCCAGTCCTTGACTGTCGCATGGGAGAGCTTGTTATAGGCGATCATTGTTGTCAGATTGGATACGAAATGAAAACAGATCGGATAGACAATGTTTCTGGTTCGGATCATGATAAATCCGGTGATGCAGCCAAAGAGGAACAGATCGAGAATGGATGTTGTTCCGGCAAGCAAATGGGGAATGCCGAACAGGATCGCTGTCAGCAGAACAGCACCGGCATTTTGAAGCGGATTACGTTTTTTTCCGCGGAGCAGATTCAGGATCGAAAAGCGGAAGATCAGTTCCTCACCGATCGGTGTCAGCCATGAGATACCGATGAGCTGCAGAGCGGAGAGTGAAAACATTTTACCGTAATATCGCGGAAATCTGCCGTAATCAGAGGTGAACAGGAAACAGGCGGAAAGACTCCAGAAAATCGCCGCAAGGATCACAAACAGCATGACCGGAAACGTCAGCTTTCCGCCCTGCGATTTGAACGGTACTTTGTAAAATTTATCTGCGATCCATGCGCTGAGGACACCGCCGAGCAGCAGACTGATGCTGTATGCGAGCGTTTCAAAGGTATCGTCCTGACTGACATAGATCATGCAGACTGTCAGCAGCAGCGGCAGAAAGCCTGCGAGCAGCAGAATAATTGTTTTGACAACAGAATCAACAATGGTGGATGCTTTGATAGGATCGCCCCCTTTTTCGGGAATGGTAAGATTTAATGTGTCGTCCGTGCCGCTTCGATCGCACGCGAAAGCTTTGAACGCTTTTGCGGGATCAGAGCAAAACGGCGTTCAAGCATTTCTGCAAAGGCAATGAATGCAGCCGGATCACCGGATTTCAATTCCAGCTCCAGTTCCTCAAAGGGCTGCATATCGGATGCCGCACCGAGTGCGCCGACATCGACTGCAAGTTCTGCGGAAAAAAATGTATCTGCGTCAATTTCAAACAGATAGCAATTCCGGATAAAATCGGTTCTGCCGAGTTCGAGGAATTCGTGCTGACTGAGCATTTCGCAAAGCGGACGCGGTGCGCCGGCATCGGGCAGTTTCCGGAGCCCCTCTGCCAGTGAATCCGCTTCGGTTTCATATTCTTCACGGAGTGCCTGTGCGCCCTGTTTCATGATCGTCCGTTTCATACAGCAGACAGTACGCTCATTTTCCTTGCGGATGCGGAGCGCTGCGCCGTTCTGATACACAAGCTGATCGGCAGTATCATAGTAAATAGCTGCCATGTGGATCGTATCATGCGAGATGCGCTTTTCGGTCTGATGCAGAAATTCTGCGAGTGCGGAAAGTGTATCATCGGGGATCATCCATTTGTATTCGCGTTCCATAGGCTCCCCCGTCAGCTTGCAGATTTTTTCGCGTGATAGCTGGAAAAATCAAATTTGACAAGGCTGTTGATAAAGGTCAGCATATCGGTCGTATTGACGATCAGATCCTGTACGGATTCCTCATCCAGAGAAAGAAGAAAGTCGGCAGGGTAGCGGGATTCAATGTAGTAGTGGTTGATCTCACTGCAAAGTGCGATGCGGTTTCTGAAATTGTCGTCTTCCTGCATAGCCTGCTTGCAGAGGAACGGCAGGTTGTGACCGTCATAGAGGCGGTGTCTGCGCCAGAGCAGATAGCCTTTCAGTGCTTTTTCGACGCATTGCTGACAATGGAAAGAGATAATGTTATAGCAGCGTGTATCATCGAGCAGCAGCTTTGCCGCACGCAGGTCGATCGCGGCATAATAAAGCCAGTCGAAATAGCGCTTGCTGTCACCGTCACGAAAGCCCCTGCTCATAAAGCACACCTCCGGTATTACGAATCGACCAAGCAAATGTACGCGGATCACTGGAAAGTGTATTCCATTCGCTTTGCTTATAAAGTACGAGATCATAGGGATAATCGCAGTCTACGGCGGTATAGAGGAAGCATTCCAGTTCGGAAATGTTCGGTGTTTTGTCTGAAACAATGACCGCGAGCTTGAAGCTGATGAGTTCACCGTTTGCGTGATTGGTTTTATGGCTGATGAGGTAGACCATCAGCGGTTTGCCGAGTTCGGCGATCGCGTCAGCCGTCGCCTGAATTTCAGGGTAGATCATGAAAAACACTCCTTTACACTATTTATGATATTTTCCGCCGGTACTGATCTGGAATGCGCGGTAGAGCTGTTCCATGAGCAGGACACGGGCAATTTGGTGCGTAAATGTCATTGGCGACATAGAAAAACGCATATCTGCTGATTTTTTCACTTCGTCGGACAGTCCGAAACTGGATCCGATCACGAAACTGACAGTGCTGTCGCCGGAAACAGCCGCACTGTCGAGCATATCAGCAAATTCTTCGCTGCTGCGCAGTTTTCCTTCGATACAAAGTGCAATGATCTTTCCGCGGCAGCTATGCAGGATCGCCTGTCCTTCCTGCCGCAGGGCAGCCGTGATCTCCGCATCAGAGGGGGATTCGGAAAGCCGTGCTTCCGGCAGTTCGGTGAGCGTCAGCCGGCAGTAGCGCTGTAAGCGCTTGTCATATTCATCGTAAGCATCGCGGAGCCATTTCTCTTTGAGCTTGCCGACTGTGATGAGATGTATCTGCATCAAAATCCGATCATCCTTCCGTCTGTTTCGGGCAGTGCCGCCTGCATCAGGTAATCACTTCCGCGCCGAAAACCGCAAAGTCCCTGTTCAACGGTGCGTTCTGCAAGCTCCGGCAGATTATTATGCTGACTGATGTGTCCGAGAATGAGTCTGGTCGTACCGTTCCGCAGGAGCATATCCGCTGCCGCTGCACAGTCATCATTGGAAAGATGACCGACTTCTGAGGCGATGCGCAGCTTGAGCGATGCGGGATACGGTCCTGTACGCAGCATATTTTTATCATAATTTGCTTCGAGCAGCACCAGATCACAACCGAGGATACCGGCAGTTACGGCATCGGATACGTAGCCGAGATCGGTGCAGACTGCACACGTTCTTCCGTCCGGCATTTCCATGCGGAAACCGCAGCTTTGCGCGGTATCATGCGAGGTCGGAAACGGTGTGATGCGGATTCCGGCACATTCGGCAGCGCCGTTCAGTTCATGACAGGGCTGTTCCGGTTCGAGATAATTTCCATCGTAAAGGGATTGCCGCGTAATCGGCTGTGCATAGACCGGTATCTGGTATTTTTTTGTAAATACGCGCAGTCCTGCGACATGATCGCTGTGGTCATGCGTAATGAAGATGCCCTGTACTGCATGGACCGGAATACCGCAGCGTTCCAGTGCGGTGACAAGCCGCTTTGCGGAAACGCCGCAGTCAATGAGGATGCCGCCGGCAGGAGAACCGATAAATTCGGCATTTCCCTTGCTGCTGCTGAAAAGCGGGTAGATTCGCGCCAATCATTTCACATCCTTTTGCGTTGTGCAGTCTGTATGTATATGAATATACGAACAGGGCGAAACAAACTGTCCGCCCTGTAATTTTCCAAATTATACCGCATCCTGATGCGGTTTCTCCGGCTGAACTTCCTGAATGATCGGTTCATTCTGTTTCGGTGCCGGTGTGATCGGTTCTTTTGTGATGCAGGCACCGAGCGCACGGAGCTTGCCTTCCATATCGGCATAGCCGCGCTCAATGTGGAAGATATCCTCAATGGTCGTGATGCCGCTTGCGGCAAGACCTGCGATCATCAATGCAGCGCCTGCACGGAGATCACACGCTTTCACGGGTGCGCCGTTGAGTCTTCCTGTTCCCTCGATAACAGCAACCTTTCCGTCAACCTGAATATCCGCGCCCATTCTGCGCAGCTCGTCAACATACTGGAAACGCTGTTCGGAAACGCCTTCTTTGATCATACTGGTTCCCTCTGCAAGGCAGAGCAGGGCAGAGATCTGCGGCTGCATATCTGTCGGGAAACCGGGGTGCGGACGTGTTTTGATGCTTGTCTTGACGAGCGGTCCGTCTACAGAAACGCGGACTGCATCATCATACTGCTCAATTTTCACGCCGATTTTTTCCATCACGGAGATGATGGATTCGAGATGCTTGGGGATAACATTTTTGACCAGAACATTACCGCCGGTTGCGGCTGCGGCGACCATATAGGTACCTGCTTCGATCTGATCGGGGATGACAGCATAGCTTGTACCGCGCAGATATTTGACACCGCGAATTTTGATCGTGTCCGTACCTGCGCCCATGATATCAGCGCCCATTGAATTGAGAAAACTTGCAAGATCGACGATGTGCGGCTCTTTTGCTGCATTTTCGATAATGGTCAGACCGTTGCCTTTTACGGCAGCGAGGATCGCATTCATCGTTGCACCGACCGTGACGCAGTCAAAGAAGATCTGATTGCCTTTCAGACCGTTCGGCGTGGTAATGTCGATCATGCCGCGGTCCTGACGGCATTCTGCGCCGAGTTTGGCAAATGCCTTCATGTGCTGGTCGATCGGACGGTCGCCGAGCGGACATCCGCCCGGTCTGGAAACGCGGCAGTGTCCGAATTTTCCGAGCAGTGCGCCCATGAAATAATAGGATGCACGCATTCTTCTCGCGCTTTCATAGGGAACGCAGTGATTCCGGATGCTGCGCGAATCAATACGATAGGTATGCGGTGCGATGAAATCGACCTTGGCACCAAGCTCACGAAGGATCTGGATGCTGATCGTGACATCGCTGATTTCCGGCACATTTTCGATGATGCACGGTTCATCTGCGAGGATCGTTGCCGGCAGAATCGCAACAACGGCATTTTTTGCGCCGCTGATCTCGACTTCACCGTGCAGAACTCTGCCGCCGCTGATGACAAATTTCTCAGGCGTTTTCACGGTTTGTTCTCCTTGTTCATGACACATTTTATTTTTATTTTTATCTGGCTGCGAGTGTGTTTCTGTGTTCGCCGCCGATTCCATTACTGTATCCAAAATGACTCCATCATCCTTCGCTGTTTAATCAGAGGAAACAGAAATTTCCTCTCCGGCGGCGTTCAGCCAGTGCGGTGCTTCGCCGTCGTATTTCGTGATGACTGCCTTCTCGATGACAACAGGTGTTTTCGGTTTCTGATCGCCGTTGACAGCGACCTTCTGAATATCAAGGCAGTATTCGAGTCCGTCAAAAACCTGTCCGAAGACTTCATAGCCGCCGTCGAGGAACGGCTGACCGCCGGCTTGCTGATAGAGCTGATTCAGCTCAGGTGTCAGGGTAATGCCGGCAGCATCACGGAGCTGCTGGAGATAATCGGACGTGATCTCCTGACCGGTGACGATATAGAACTGACTTTTGTTCATCTTATCTGCGCCGATCGCGTATGCAACAGCGCCTGTCACATGGCAGAGATGTCCGGAGATGGTCTGTTCAAAGCCTGTATCGCTGCCCCATGCATCGACACCGCCGGTGCCGTTGCCTCTGGGATCGCCGCCCTGAATCACGAAACTGTCCACAACGCGGTGGAAGATCAGTTCGTCATAGAAGCCGCTTTCGACCAGCTTTTTGAAATTTTCAACGCCCTTCGGTGTTTCTTCCGGAAAGAGCCTGATCTTGACATCGCCGTAATCCTTGATCGTCAGGACAGCGATATCCTCGCCTTTCTGCGGCAAAGTATAATTCAGGATATCGGAAGCTGATACAGTCTGCTCGGAGACCTGACCGGTCATATCCGTTTCGAGCGTGACTGTTTTCTGTTTGCAGCCGGTGCAGAAAAGGATCGAACCGCAGAACAGCAGAGCAGCGGAGCGCTTGAGATCATGTTTACGCATGAGATATACTCTCCTTGTTTGATTCCGGCGATCTGCGGCAGGGCGCAGTTATACCGTCGGACATAACAATGATATTATACCACTTTTTTTTCCTTTTGTAAAGGAGAAATCCGGTATTCTGTTATCTTTTTCTAATAAACTGTAAATTCAGCCGCCGCTTTTACAGCAATATCAAGAAAATCGGCAGCAAAAGAGCAGAAATTCTCTATGAGAATGCACAAAAGCAAATATCACACGGCTGAAACGATCAGGGCGCTTCCGTGATCTCGATGCCGGTGATGCGAATATCCTCTGCCGGTCTGCGTGATTCGCCTTCGCCGGCGGTTTCGGCATCCGTGATCGCGTCGAGGATCTCAAAGCCTTCCTGAAGCTGTCCGAAAACGGTGAGCTGCTGAGAATAATTCGGGATGCCGCCGTTTTCGATAAATGCTTCGCCGATGGTTTTCATCGCTTCATCGTCTGTTTCAAGCAGACCTGTCCGCATTTCTTCCGTCATTTCGACAGTATCGACAACAAGGAAGCGGCTGCCGGTCAGGTGGTCACGGGTTTTGGTAAGTGTTTTCCAGAAACCGCCCTCTGTTTTGGTTTCCAGAGCGCAGAGTGAACCGCGCAGCGGCCACAGCTTTGCGGAAAGCTCCTGCGGAATGCGTTCCTGCGAAAGTGCAGATTCTTCTGCGGAGAGCGTGCCTTCCGGATTTTTGCTGCCGGCAGAGAAGAATATCTGCGGCTCGGTATGGAATACATAAGTATCGTTATAATAACCGTCATTTGCGAGCTTGCAGAAATTTGCAACGGTTTCAGGACATTCTTCCGGATAGAGTGCGAATGTCATATCACCGGCTGTTGTATGTACGACTGCAAGCGGATCACCGGATTCCGGCGGATCAAGCTGGATCAGCGCAATGTCCTCATCATTCAGAACGGTTGAATAACCGTTTGTCAGATTGGAAAGCAGAGCCATACCGAATGAACTGATCAGTGTCAGTGTAAAGACGATCAGCAGGCCCTTGACAAGTTTCGGCTTCTGCTGCGGCGCATGAGAGAGCTGCATAACAAAATTATCCTTTACGTAATAGTTACTTTTTATTATACACCCTTTTCTGCGGCTTGTCAAGAAATAACAGGAAATTTGCCGGATCCTGCCGGAACATTCCGCCGGCGGACACGATACAGATAATATCTGCTGTGCCGCCGGCAGGGGAATGCTTATTGTCTGAGCTGCGCAGAATGTCCGGCAGTATGGAGATTTCCGGGACGCGGTATGAGTCCGAAACTGATTTCCAGTGCATGATCGACCTGCCGCAGAACCTCGTGCGGGATCACGCCCATACATTCTTTGAGCCGCTGTTTGTCGATCGTGCGGATCTGTTCGAGCAGGATAACGCTGTCCTTTGTCAGACCGCATCCTTTTGCGCTGAGGGCGATATGCGTCGGGAGCTTTGCTTTATCGCGCCGGCTTGTGATCGCTGCAGCGATGACGGTCGGGCTGTAGCGGTTTCCGACATCATTCTGGATGATCAGCACCGGACGGATGCCGCCCTGTTCGGAACCGACAACGGGGCTGAGATCGGCATAATATATTTCGCCGCGTTTTACAGTAAACATAGTGATGCTTCCTTTCGGTTTCTGCATTCTGGATGATGTAGTGAATGCTGATCGTAGTATGTCCCGAATTGCGGAAGGATAATCGCATCCGATATTTATATATATGCCGATTTTTGTCTGATCGTGCCTGCGCGGACGGACACTGTTCTCCTATTCATATCTTTCGCGGCACTGCCCGCAGGGCTTGCTTTTCAAGCTGTTTTGTGGTATACTGTATTCGTCATAAACAGAATGTACGGCTGAAATGCAAAAAAAATACGCATCATTCTCTGTGTGCTTTCACAGAGAACGACACGCAAGTGGGTTGATGCCCCCCTGCGAATGCGTTGGGGAGCAACATGAAAAAAGGGGGATTCGGGAGCAGCATAAGCCTCCCTGAGAAGTAATAAACAATTTGAAGTCCGGATCAATGTACCGGATGATAAATAAATCTGCCGATCGCTTCATTCAGTTTTGCGATTTGTGCCTCATCGGTCACGGATGCTTCAAGCCGGATCTGCTGGTCGCGGTCAAGCGTGAAAATACCCATGATAGACTTCGCATCAACGGAATAATGACCGATCTGAAGCTGTGCTTCAAAACGGAACTGGCTCATGACGTTGACAAATTCGGCAACGTCGGCGATTTCGGGGAGATAAACGGTGGTCACATACATCGTTCCTTACCTCACTTCAGCTTAAAAGTCATAGATCAGGCAGACGAATCTGAAAAATATGGGGTGTACGGGGATGCCGCGCGCACAGCGTGACGAGAGGGGGATGCACGGCTGGTTATCTGCCGCTAGCTCCCGCGCACCGGATTATTTTGGAGGGTTGTCATGAATCACCCTATGTAAAATATACATCATTGCGCCCGAAAAGTCAAGCAAAATTACGTCATTTTGTACACCTGACCGATTTTTTCGGAGACAATCGCATTTCTTTTTTGCATTCCAAATATACTGTAGGGGATGCACAATCTTTTATTGTTGAAATTGTGCATTTTGTATAGGAGATTTCTATGAAATTCAAAATACTGACACTCGGCTGCAAGGTGAATCAGGCGGAAAGCTCCGGTCTTGCCGCTGTCCTGCGCGGGATGCAGTTTGAGGAAGCTGCTACACCTGCCGAAGCGGATATCCTGATCATCAACAGCTGCGCCGTTACTGCGGAATCCGTCCGCAAGACAAAGCAGCTTCTTCGCAGTCTGCACCGGAGAAATCCGGATGCAAAGCGCATTCTGACCGGATGCTGGCCGCAGGCATTTCCGGATGACGATTTTTCAGAGGCAGATTTTGTCACCGGAACAAAAAACCGCGAAGATATACTGGATTATATCACATCACAGCAGGCTTTGCCGGAGAAAAACATTCCGACCTATCGCAGCGGAGATGTCTTTTCTTCCCTGCCCTGTGCCGATACTACGCGCACACGCGCATTCCTGAAGATTCAGGATGGCTGCAATCAGTTTTGCAGCTATTGCATCATCCCCTTTGCACGCGGCAGATGCCGCTCCATGCCGCCTGAACGTCTGGAAACCGAGATCAAAACACTTGCAGATGCCGGATTCCGTGAGATCGTGCTGACGGGCATCAATCTCGGATTTTTCGGTACGGACACCGGTCAGACGCTTGCGGATGCTGTCGAACTTTGTGCCGCACAGGAGGGGATCCTTCGTGTCCGGCTCGGTTCTCTCGAACCGGAGCGCATGGATGCCGAAACGCTCCGGCGTTTTGCGGAATGTGAAAAATTCTGTCCGCAGTTCCATCTCTCGCTGCAAAGCGGCTGTGATGCCGTCCTGAAACGCATGAACCGCCGCTACGATACCGCACAGTACCGCGCACTTGCCGCCGAGATCCACAGTCTGTTCCCCGATGCCGCGCTTACGACAGATGTGATTGTCGGATTCCCCGGCGAGACAGATGCGCAGTTCGAGGAGACCTGCCGTTTTGTTCAGGAGATCGGATTCACGAAGGTACACGTTTTTCCGTATTCTGCACGCGAAGGCACGAAGGCTGCCGCATTCCCCGATCAGGTGCCGCAGGATGTCAAGATGCAGCGTGCCGCGAAACTGACGGAGATTGCCAATGCGATCCGGACAGCGCACCTGAAACGCTTTGTCGGACAGCAGGTCAGCGTTCTTGTCGAGGGCAGAAAACAGCAAAATGCACAGCGGTTTTACCAAGGGCATACGACGGATGGTACACTTGTGAAAATTTTTCAGAAAAATGCAGAAAAGGGTTTGCAGAATTCCGCGATTTGTGTTACAATAGAAGGGTATGAGGAGGATTGCCTGTGCGGTGTCCCGACTGCGGACATCTGACCGGTGATTTCCGATTCCCTCACCATATTATATGATACTGGAGGCTGATTTGTTCATGGCTGTTTATCGTATTTATACCGAGAAAAAGCCGCAATATGCCGTAGAGGCACAATCCGTTCTCTCCGACCTGCGCACTGCGCTGCGTCTGGATGTTCAGAACATCCGTGTCCTCAACCGTTACGATGCCGATCACATCGAGGCAGAGGATTTCCAGAAAGCGATCCCGACCGTGTTCTCTGAACCGGCTGTCGATTATGTCTATGAAAAGCTGCCGCTGCTTTCCAATCAGGAGCGCATCTTTGCGGTCGAATATCTCCCCGGACAGTTCGATCAGCGTGCAGATTCCTGTGAACAGTGCATTCAGATCCTCAACGGAAAAGAACGCTGCCGCGTTCGCAATGCACGCATTTATATTGTATCCGGCATCCTGACCGATGCAGAATTTGATAAGCTCAAGGCATATCTCATCAACCCGGTCGAAAGCCGTGAGGCATCCCTTGAAACCGTCGATTCTCTTGATATGAACTATGCACTGCCGGAAACTGTCGAAACGCTCGACGGATTCTGTGATCTGGATGAGGCAGGCAGAGAAAAATTCCTCGAAACCTATGCACTCGCAATGGATTTCGATGATATCACCTTCTGTCAGGAATATTTCCGCGATACCGAGCATCGTGATCCGACCATTACCGAGATCCGCATGATCGACACCTACTGGAGCGATCACTGCCGCCATACAACATTCCTCACAACGATCGATCAGGTCAAGATCGAAACGCCCTATATCAAAGAGGCATACGAGGATTATCTGACCATCCGCAAGGAACTCGGCAGAGAGAATAAGCCCGTCACACTCATGGATATGGCGACAATGGCAATGCGCAAGCTCAAGGCTGACGGCAAGATCCCTGCACTCGATGAAAGCGAGGAGATCAATGCCTGCTCCGTCAAGATCAAAGTCGATACCGATAAGGGACAAGAGGACTGGATCCTCATGTTCAAGAACGAAACCCATAACCACCCGACCGAAATCGAACCGTTCGGCGGCGCTGCGACCTGTCTCGGCGGTGCGATCCGCGATCCGCTGTCCGGCAGAAGCTATGTTTATCAGGCAATGCGCGTCACCGGTGCATCGAATCCGCTGATCCCGGTTTCCGATACCATCCCCGGCAAACTGCCGCAGAGAAAGATCACTGTCGGTGCGGCAAACGGCTACAGCTCCTACGGCAACCAGATCGGTCTTGCGACCGGTCACGTTTCCGAGGTCTATCATCCGGGCTATGTCGCAAAGCGTCTGGAGATCGGTGCAGTTGTCGGTGCAGCGCCGGCTGAGAATATCCGCAGAGAAGTCCCTGTTCCCGGCGATATCATCATCCTGCTCGGCGGAAAGACCGGCAGAGACGGCTGCGGCGGTGCAACCGGTTCTTCCAAATCCCATACACTTGAATCGCTCACACACTGCGGTGCAGAAGTCCAGAAGGGTAATCCGCCTGAGGAGCGCAAGCTGCAAAGACTGTTCCGTGATCCTGCTGTCACGAAACTCATCAAGCGCTGCAATGACTTCGGCGCGGGCGGTGTTTCCGTTGCGATCGGCGAACTGACCGACGGTCTGGATATCGACCTGAATGCAGTTCCGAAGAAATATGACGGTCTGGACGGTACGGAGCTTGCAATTTCCGAATCGCAGGAGCGTATGGCAGTTGTCGTTGCACCGGAAGATGTCGATGCATTCATGGCAGCGGCAGCAAAGGAAAATCTGCTCGCAACAGTTGTTGCAAAGGCAACCGATACAAACCGTCTGCGCATGAACTGGAACGGAAAGACCATTGTCGATCTTTCGCGTGAATTCCTCAATTCCAACGGCGCAGAAAAGCATACCAATATCATTGCAGCCGCACCGAACGGTACGCCGAAGCGTGACGAACACTTTGAAGATACGCCGGACGGCTGGCGCGAACTCATGAGCAGCCTGAATATCTGCTCGCAGAAAGGTCTTGTCGAGAAATTTGACTCGACGATCGGCGCCGGTACTGTCCTGATGCCTTACGGCGGTGTCTATCAGCTGACTCCGGCACAGGCAATGGCTGCAAAGATCCCGGTTCTCTCCGGCGAAACCTCTACCTGCTCGATCATGGGCTGGGGCTTCAATCCGGTCATTTCTGAGCATTCTCCTTACCACGGCGCGATCTATGCTGTTATTGAATCCGTTGCGAAGGTCATCGCAGCAGGCGGCTCGTGGCATCAGTGCTGGCTGACATTCCAGGAATATTTCGAGCGTACTCAGAATAATCCGAGACGCTGGGGCAAGCCGTTCTCCGCACTGCTCGGCGCATTCCGCGCTCAGCTCGAACTTTCCTGCGCATCCATCGGCGGCAAGGACTCTATGTCCGGAACATTTGAGAATATTGATGTTCCGCCGACACTCGTTTCCTTTGCAGTATCTACGGCTGATACCAAGCGTGTGATCTCCACCGAATTCAAGGAGACCGGCAGCACGGTCATCCGCCTTGCTCCGGAATATTCCAGCAGCGGTCTGCCGAACTGGCAGAGTGTCCGCTCCGTATTCGATTATCTCGAAAAGCTGATCTCCGACGGCAGAGCAAAGGCGATCTGGTCTGTTGAAAACGGCGGTGTTGCGGAAGGTCTTGCAAAAATGGCATTCGGCAACCATATCGGCTTTGAATTTACAAAAGTTCTGCCGGAGCGCATCCTCTTTGAGCCGTGCGCAGGTTCCTTTATCGTTGAACTGAACGGTGCTGCACAGCCGGGTGAGGAAGTCATCGGCCGAACCACCGAACAGTATAAGATCTTCTCCGGTACACAGACGATCAGTCTGGATACGCTCCAGAAAGCGTGGGAAGGCAAACTGGAATCCGTATTCCCGTGCCGCATCAAGACTGCATTTGCTACGATCGAGCCGTATACCCATAAGGCTGCAACCCGTCCGGCTGCTGCTGTTAAAACAGCAAAGCCGCGTGTGCTGATCCCGGTATTCCCCGGCACGAACTGCGAATATGATACCGCACGCGCATTTGAACGCGCCGGTGCAGTTCCGGAGATTCTGGTTGTTCGCAATCTCTCCGCATCCGCGATCGAGGAATCCGTTGAGGCTGCTGTCAAGCTGATCGGCAATTCCCAGATGATCATGATTCCGGGCGGTTTCTCCGGCGGTGATGAGCCGGATGGTTCCGGTAAGTTTATTACCGCATTCTTCCGCAATCCGCAGGTCACAGAGGCAGTTCATGATCTGCTGAAGAACCGTGACGGTCTGATGCTCGGTATCTGCAACGGCTTCCAGGCACTCGTCAAGCTCGGTCTTGTTCCTTACGGCGAAATTACCGAGATGAGCGAGAATTCTCCGACACTGACCTTCAATACCATTGCCCGTCACCAGAGCATGATGGTCACAACACGTATCGCATCCAACAAGTCACCGTGGCTGGCAGGCTGTGAAGTCGGTGAACTGCATACGATCCCGATCTCGCACGGCGAGGGCAGATTCATTGCATCCGGCTCGCTGCTCCAGCGTATGGCGAATAACGGTCAGATCGCAACGCAGTATGTTGATCTCTCCGGCCGTCCGACAATGGATATCCGCTTCAATCCGAACGGTTCTGTTGATGCGATCGAGGGTATCACCTCGCCCGACGGCAGGATCCTCGGCAAAATGGGACACAGCGAACGTATCGGCAGCGAGGTCTGCAAGAATGTTCCCGGCAAGAAGGATCAGCAGATCTTCCAGAGCGGTGTACGCTACTTCGCAGACTGATTTGATCCGATTCATAAATGCAAAAAACCCGAAAGCAGTCCTGAGAGGGTGCTTTCGGGTTTTTTATTCGGGAAGGAGAAACTGATATGAATATTCTGAACATTCACGGTTATCAGGGAGCAGCGGAAAACGCCGCATTTGCCGCATGGAAAGCGATCAGCTGCAAGTTATACGGAATGCTGTTCAGAGAGCCAGTTTGTGAGTCCTGAATACAGTGTCAGTGCGACCTGATGCTGATAATCCGGATCGGCAAGCCGCGCCGCTTCTTCCGGATTGGAAAGGAAGCCGCATTCTGCCATGACCATCGGATGTTCGCAGAACCAGCAGAGAAACAACTCTTTGCCGCAGCATTTGATCTCACGTTCATTCTGGGGCTGAAGCAGCGTCCGGAACTGCGTCTGCATGGATTGTGCCAGTGATTCGCTTTGCGCATTTGTCGGTGAATAAAACATCTGTGCGCCGCTGTATTTCGGATCTGTAAACTGATTCTGATGAATCGAGATGCAGACCGCGTTCTGCGGCGCATTCAGAATCGAAAGCCGGTTATCCATATCAGAGCTTTTCTGATTTGCGATCCCCTCAATGCCGGCATCATGGATCGAACGGTCTGTGTCGCGTGTGACCTGTACATCAAATCCGGAGATTTCGAGCAGTCCGCGCAGATCAAGCAGAATATTCAGATTGATGCCTTTTTC
>JAZQOZ010000194.1:0-2678 GCA_045628085.1 Oscillospiraceae bacterium
ATTTGCTCTCATGCTTTACAAAATGTAATTTTCGAGCCGGTTTCAACAGAATACCGCAATGTCCATCAGCCGGTTCAGCCATTTCATTCCGCCTGCGAACACATATATCCTTTCTCATAATACTGTACCGCTTTCTTAACTTGATTCATTTTCTTTTTCTCCCATAGTTAAATTTAGATATGTCTATATATCACAGCTGCCATAAGCCGTAAAGAAATACGGCTTATGAAAAAACAATGGCGCACCGTCTTTACTTTTCAAGTGGATTGATGTATAATGAATATATATAGCAGAGGGAATCTCTGCACGAAGATATTTAGGAGGTGCATTTCAATGAATGATTTTATCACACCGCCCGATCACATCAATTTCCAAGCCAAAAAACTATTTGAAAACTGCGGAGAAATTGTTGATGGCTCCATAGCATATATAAATGCAGAGGGCGGCGGACCGACTGAAAAGCATACGCATAAACACAATCACCTATTCATTGTTGTTCAGGGTGAGGCAAAAATACTGCTGGATCAGGAAACTGTCATTGTAAAAAAGAATGAGAGCTTCCTTGTGAACGGGATGATACCGCACTCTGTTTGGAACAATTCTGATGGTGAAACTGTTATGATTGGAATTACTGTCATATAAGTTCCGGCGGTAAGAGAGTACCCGGACACCGGAAACACGAAAGATATTGAATGTACTGATCTTACAGACATCCCGATCACCGCAAGTGCGGCTGAGAATGAAAACAGCTTGGAGTATGAGAAGTCCGGCAGAGAAGAGAACGATTTTGATGATGAATAAAAGCATGGGAGGTCGAGCATATTGAAACGTGTTCTTGTGAAATCCGTACACGGCGCATTCAGCTATGTCATGGAGCATTATTATCCATTCGGAATGGCTGATGAGGCCGCAGAACAGGGAGCATTGACCGACACCTATGCAGTGATCTCAATTCAGGACAGCCACACAGGCGGATTTGGCGTACAGTTCACTGAAAATCAGTTCTGCAAAGCTGTTCTGACTCTGATTTTCGATGATATCGTTACAGAGGTAGACGGAGCTGTTCTGTTCGATGATGATATGGCAGATAGAATCATTGACTTTATTGAGAAATACCGAAAATCCGCAGATACGCTTTTAGTTCACTGCTATGCCGGTCAGTCGAGATCCAGAGCAGTCGGAGCGTTTGCGGTAGAGATGCTCGGCGGCGACAACAGCAAGTATTTTGAAGAAGGTGCGCCCAATCAGTATATTTATGATGTGCTGGAGAGTACGTGGGTGAGACGTCAACTAATGAATTATTGAAAAGGAGAATCGGTAATGGAGAATGATTTTGATATTCGAAACGGTATGCTGTATAAATACACAGGAACTGACGAAAACGTGATTATCCCTGATTGTGTTCATATGATTTATGAGAAAGCATTTCGTGGGTGTGAAACGGTGAAAAGCATTGAAATTCCGACGTCTGTTACTGTAATTGGTTGGGGTGCGTTTTCATTTTGTGAAAATCTTGAGCGCATCAGCTTGCCATCAACGCTTTTCATGATTTCAATAACTGCAATTGAAGGCTGCACGAAACTCAAGGAAATCATCATGGAAGAAAATAAGTGCTTTTATGTCAAAGATAATCAAATCATCAGCAAAACTGATGAGAGCTACGTTATTTCAACAGATATTGTCAAATAAGAATACAGCGGAATGAAATGCGAAAGGGTGAAGTCAATATGCTGCACAATATGAAATTGGAAGCTGCTCCGTTTGAGCAAATCAGCGGCGGAAGAAAAACGATTGAACTGCGTCTGAATGATGAAAAGCGGCAGGCTGTTCAGGTCGGTGATTTCATCGAATTTACCTGTCTTGATGATTCAACGAAAAGAATTCAGACAAGAGTTACAGCCCTGCATCCCTTCGCATCATTTGCAGAACTGTTTCAATCCCTGCCAAAAGAAAAAATGGGCTATGCTGCAAATGAAACACCCGATCCGTTGCTCATGGATGCATACTATTCCCCTGAAAAGCAGGCGCAATACGGCGCGCTCGGCATTGAACTGCGCCTGACCGATCTCCAAAAATTTATAGATGCACAGGAGCGCGGATATGGTTTTGGAGCAACTTATGCAGCAGCTTTGTCAGAGATGAAGCAGGGATACAAGCAATCGCATTGGATCTGGTATGTGTTTCCGCAGATTCAGGGCTTGGGGCTGAGCGGAACGACTGCTTATTTCTCTGTTACGGATTTGGCAGAGGCTGCTGATTACTTCGCACACCCGATTCTCGGCGCAAGACTGCGGGAGATATGTGAGGTATTGCTGCATATCGAATCGGACGATGCCGGTTCTGTATTCGGATATCCGGATGCATTCAAAGTTTGCTCCTGCATGACACTGTTCAAACACGCGGCACCGGAAGAAACTGTATTTCAGAAAGTGCTGGATAAGTTCTATCACGGCAGCGAGGACCGGAAAACATTAGGGATTCTGGGAATATGATATTATGCCTGCCGCAGGCAAAGAAACATCAGAAAGAAGTGATAAAACATGAATAAGCCGAAAATGATACTGTTTGATTACGGCGGAACGCTGATATATGAACCGGATTTTGAGCCTATGAACGGAAACAGAACTATTTTCCCGTATATCAGCGAGAATCCGCATAATGTCAGCTTTGAAGAATTC
>JAZQOZ010000195.1:0-2322 GCA_045628085.1 Oscillospiraceae bacterium
ACGGGTATACAGGCAACTTTCTTATGGAAAGATTACAAAAGAATACTTTTTTGAATCCGTAAAAAACGGAAAGCCCCGTGTGATCTATCCTGCAAAGAACATCATGGAAATGATGAAAGACTATTTAGATTGCACTCCAAAAGGAAAATTTGTTTTCAATATTCCTGATTACAACGATCATTATTCAAACTCGTATATCCGGAAAGCATTTCAACGAATAATGGAAGATCTAAACATGAATGAGTTTCGATTTCACGATTTACGGCATACATACGCTGTAATCTGCATTAAAGCCGGTGTTGATCTAAAGACAATATCGGAAGAAATGGGGCATCATTCTGTGGCATTCACATTAGATACATACGCTTTCGCATTGTCCGATATGAAGCTAGAGGGCGCGAAAAGAATCCAAGCCTATATGGACAGCCTGAATATCAGGATATAATCTTTTCAAGGTTATTCTCTCCCTATCGGGAGTGATAACAGCATAGACTGCGGAATCGATACGCAGACAAGGGAACGGTTTTACCTCTCCGTTCCCTTTTTCTATGCTTATAAGCAAAAGAGGTAAGTCGCCCGTTAGGGAGAAAGAGGTAAAAAGAAAATGAAGATGATCGCTTGCTACAACAACAAGGGCGGTGTCGGGAAAAGCACCATTGTCCTGAATGTTGCACACAGCCTTGCGAAACAAGGAAAGCGTGTGCTTGTCATGGACTGTGACGGGCAGCAGAACGCTGCCCGTTTCCTTTGTGACACATTGCCCGATGCAGATCACGGACTGGAACGGTTGCTGCTTGCATCGCCAACATTCGCTCCGACTGCAATCCAAATGAAAAGCCGCTATGATATGATTGATGTGATCGCGGCAACTCCGGCAATCAACGATGCCGCTGCAAAGTATTCCGCGCAGTCTGAACGCTTGCGCAAAGAACAGCTTGAATCGCTGCGTGAATGGGAAAAGCCGTGGGTAGCGGTCGATTATGACTTCTGCCTTTTGGATATGCCCCCTGCTCTGAACTGCATCACCGAAGCTCTGCTTTCCGTCACGGACGGCGTGATCGTTCCGATCGAGCTTGGCAGTTTTGCGATTCAGGGTGTCACAAGAGTGACCGAAGCTCTGAACCGCTGCGGCGCAAATTTGCTCGGCTGCATCGTTTCCAAATTCGACCGGAAGAACAGCGCAGACGTTGAGCTGCTGAAACAGTTTCGCGCACAGATCGGGAACAAGCTGTTTGATACAGTTATTCCGCAAAGCAAGATCATTAAGAACAGTATCAGCTATCGCATGACGGCTGATGAGTATATGGGTTGGCTTGAACCGGCAAAGGCTTTTGATAATCTGACTTCTGAGCTGATTTCGGAAACGGAGGGATTATGATGAAAGACTATTACCAGAACCAGTTGATCGCGGCGGCGGCAGAGCTTCTGCCGCCGGAATGGAACGATGCAGCCATTGCGCTGTTTCGTGTCGGAACAGGCAGCGATCAGTCTGACTGGAAGATCGTCCTGATTGCGCAAACCAATGACGGAGCGATTAAGGAGATTCTTCCGAAGTGCAGCGGTATCACAAAGTCGCTGCAAATCCAATCAGCGATCAGCAATGCAATGTTTGAATTGCAGTCACAGGACGCACGGATGCAGCAAGTAGTATTCCAGTTTTCGAGAGATCGTTCGATCTGCGATCTGAACCGTGAAGCCGCAGAGTTGCGCGATCAGGAGTATATTCAGAATTGGAAACAAACCATTTTCGGAGAATCAGGAGGAAAGCAAGATGCCCAAAAGAAAGTTTGATACTGCGATCATGGCAGATATGCAGTCTGTCGCCGGTGACAGTTTCAAGGATTGCATCCGGATGATTGCGATCGACAAAGTTAAGGCTTCGGCAGATAACTTCTATTCAATGTCCGATCTTGAATTGCTTGCCGATGATATCGAACGGCAGGGATTGAAGCACAATCTGGTGGTGAGAGAGGACAAAGGCAATCCGGATTCCTATTTCATCGTTTCCGGTCACCGCCGGTTCTCTGCAATTCAGCTTTTGGCAGAACAGAACAGATACCGTTCACAGTACGTCCCCTGCTATGTGTCTGCTGCGACAACAGAAGCCGAAGCAATGCTCGATCTGATTATGCTGAATGCAACAACACGGCGCATGACGGATGCTGAGTATATACAGCAGTATGAGTATCCATAAAACGATCGGCAGCTACAAGGGATTCGATATGGTAACATTCTTTGATGTATCTGAAAAAGCATTTGTCTGCAATCTGAAAGGGGAGATCAGTCACCGTGCCGTCCTCGGTGACAGCGAAAGCGGCAACC
>JAZQOZ010000196.1:0-15584 GCA_045628085.1 Oscillospiraceae bacterium
TCATTACTTCTACAAGGCATTAGGAGCCGGTGATGAAAAGCTGATGAAGCTTTGTGCTTCACTTTATGAGTTCAGCAAAGCTGCAGATGCTATGGGCAAATGATGAAAGGAGAAACACATCACATGAAAAACATCTATACAACACCTGAAATTGACATTGTTTCTTTTGAGACAGAAGATGTCATCACGACTTCAACTGGAATCACCAATGATCCCAACAATGATGAAACACCCGGTTGCTGAGCGTTTCTGTTGATATTCAAAATGCCGTCTGATAACAGGCGGCATTTTTGTTTTATCGTATGCGTCAAATAATCCGTGTCTTTCCATCGTATGCGTCGATTGTTTGTCGCATACTACGAAAGAAAATGTACAAAAAACGCCGTGTATCATTCGGCCGCAAATGCTGTATTTGTGAATTCTTACAAATTACATAAAATATATTGCAATCCGAAAAATAATTATGTATAATATATTTACAGCACAACATGATGCAAAACGGAAAATGAATGGAGGCGAATGTATGAAATGTCAAAGCTGCAACGCTGAAATCAAAGAGGGCAGTCGGTTCTGTATCAAATGCGGAGCTCCCGTATCGGGAACCGCTCCGGAGGCAAACGGAAAAAACGATGCGCCCGCAGCCGGACAGGCAGCCGCAGAGCCTGCACCGGCTGTAACGGCCGAGCCTTTGAAGGAATCTGCTGCGGAGGCTACTGATGAACCGAAGGCGCAAAAGCAGAAAAAAGCCAAAAAGGAAAAAAGCGCAGCAGAGAAAACACCCCGCGCTTCCCAAGCATTGAATCTGCTGACGCCCGCGCAGAGACAGCATGTGATCCCGCTGCTTGCTCTTCTGATGATCAACGTGCTGAGCTATGTGCTTTGCTCTGTTGCTCTCATTGCGACAAAGACGATGCTCTCACCGGTAATGCTGTATCTGCTCCGGTTTCTCGGCTATGCAGCGGCGGCCGGCGTACTCTGGATCGGCAGCAAAAAAATCACCGGAAAGAACCGCATTGCGGATGCCGTGTTCCTGCTTGGCCTGATTGCCGCCGAACGGATCATTGCACCGCTTTTCCTCAACCGACTCAACGCGCTGGAACTTACGCCGAATCTGATTCGTGCCGGTGCATATCTCGCAGCGGAGCTTCTGATTGCGGCGCTGATGCTGATTCCGCTGGCAAGCCTGTTTTCACCGAAGGACAAATGCAAACAGGGCGGAAAGCTGTCCGCGTTCTTCTTCCTGCTGCTGTCGCTGTTCCTCCCGAATATTCTTGATTTCACAATCACCGTTATCAATCAGGATGCACCTTCCTTCCTGCAGACCTTTGCCCGAAAGACCGCTGCATCATTTCTCACGGCGGGCTTTATTTCGCTTGCCGTCGGACAACTTCTGAAAAAGCAGAAATCCGAAAAGCAGGAAGCCGAAAAGCAGAATGTCGAAAAGCAGAATGTCGAAAAATTGGAAACCGAAACACAGAATGTCGAAGCACAGAATGCCGAAAAGCCGGATGCCCCAAAACAGGAATCCGAAAAGCAGGCAGGCGGCTTCGGGAAGATTGTAAAGCTGGCAGCCGGCGCAGTCTGTCTTGCCGGTGCATGTGCGGTTCCGGTTGTTCTGGATCTGGCAAGACCGGTTCCCGTGCGGATCAAGGAGGATATTACCGGTTATGTGCTGCAGGGGAAGATCTACCTCATGCAGGGAAATATGACGGATTCCGCAAACGCTTTTCAGCAGGCAGGCGAGCATTGCACGGCGTGGAATACGGTTGCCGGAGGAAGCGGCTATACAGTGCCTGAACAGTATGCGGACGACACGATACTCAATTATCTCGCGGCACTGCGTTCCGGCACCGACAGCCTTGCCCGCCGGATCGTACACAGTACCACATCCGAAGATCTGGATCTCTATGGTCCGATCATTCTGGAGCAGTTTGCCGCCTCCGATCAGCTTGATGAAACAATGACTGCATTCCGCAGGGAAATTCTTTCCGTCTGCGCGGGCAGGGAAATCTTCGTCAACAATTATCCGTCCGCGGAGGCACTGCAAGGCAAGGCAAAGGAGATCGGACAGGCGATTGATCCGAAGTCTGTGGATAACTCCTATTCCGTACAGCTCACAATCGCAAAAACCTTCGGCGCTGCACAGTCCGGTGAGATTTCACCCGACACGCTTGTAAATAACATGCTTGAGCTTGCGGAAAACCAGACGCACGATATCGCCTGCCAGTACGCTGCCGCAATGGTCGGCTCTGAAAATGTCTGGGACAATGCACCGCATCTGGACCGCACCGCAAATGCTGCTTTGCGCTTCCTCTCTCTCTGGGAATCAGAGGGGAAGCCTTCTGTAAATGCCGAACAGAATGTGCAGGTTAATCGTCAGATTTGCAGCATGCTGCTCAGGATTCAGCATGAAGACGATGCTGTTCAGATCCTTGAACCGCTTGTGCGTGATAATCCGGAGGACGGAGAAAGCATGAAGCTCCTGCTGAACTGCTATCTGAAAGCGGAGGACAGTGAAAATGCCTTCACACTGGCACGGTCGATTCATGAAGCATATCCCGATGATATTGATGTGCTGCATGACTGCTGCATCGGTGCGCTCCAGCATCATGAGAATGCCGCTGCCGTGCAGTATGCGGATGAGCTGGCGCAGCTTTCGGTCAAAGACGGCAGAATGGATCCGGACTGCGACGCGCTGCTCTTTAACTGCGTTTCTTATATGTCATTCAATGACAGTGAAACCTGGACACGTTTCCAGTATGCGATCTATAACGGCGATGAGAAAACCGATCCTGAAATAAAGGCTGTATTGGAACAGAACAGCTTCCTGAATTCCTATGTTAAGATGATGTATTACGCCATGAACAAACGTGATTACGAAAAGGCGCTTGAGATTGCAGAGTCTCTGATCGGGCAGACGGATTCCAGTGCAAAGCTCTGGTATATGAAGGGTATTCTGCATTTTAACATGCAGGAATATGAAAAATCCGAAGAAGCACTGCGCAAGTCTGATGAAATTCAGCCGAATGAAGGATCGACGATGTATGCACTTGCAAACACCTGTGACGCGCTGGAAAAATACGAGGAAAGCTATCAGCTCTGCAAACGCGTTGTTGCACTCTATCCGGCCGGCGCCAATCATGATGAGGACTGGTACGGAATCGTGCCGCATGCAAGAAGCCTGATGGGTTCGCTGAAGCAATATGTAAAGGAGAGTGACTGACCATGCTGGAAATCCTGTGTATCATCGTCTTTCTCGGCGCGCTGCTCGGAATGATTTTCTTTCAGTGCTCCCTTTTCATGGGCGGAGTCGTCGCAGCCGCTGCAATCGGACTTTTCATTTTCGGGCATTTCGTGCTGAAATCCGGAAAACTCCGGAAATGCCTGGGCGTCATTCTTTCCGCCGGGCTCCTGTGCCTCTGTTATTTTGTTCCGATCCGTTCAGGCGCCTACGGCACGCTGGATTATCAGGAGCGGGTCGGAAAGTTCTTTGATCTGCAAATAGGCGGCAACAGCAAAGGCGCCGCTGAGCAGTATGAACTGGTCGCCGGGAAATACGGTGAGGATGATACGCTGCGGTTTGCGAAGGCGCAAGGCGAGCTGGACAGCGGAAATATTACGGATGCCCAGAACACGGTTTCGACCTTTCAGAACCAGCACTCCCGGATGTATTACACGGTATCCGAGCAAATCATTCAGGAACAGTTCCGTACAGATGATGAGCTGTCCGCCAAACTGCTCGACCTTTATATCAAGGCAAGCAAGGATAATCCGGACTGGTGGTATCCGGCGAAGAACGCGGGCGGTCTGCTCTACGATCAGGGCAATTTCAATGAGGCTGTCTATTATCTGACCCGTGCGTATATCTATGACGAGCACCCCGACGGCGAAACCGCCTATTATCTCGGTTCCTGCTTCATGGAGACAGGCAATACGGACGAGGGTGTTCCGCTGCTGATCCAGGCTCTGGATTTCGGCGTGAGTGAGACGATCGAATCTCATATTTCGTGGTATCTGCATTCGGTTCAAAGCAAGGGAGAGGAGGCGGAACAGCATGAAGAAAACAAGTCTTAAACGAATCGCAGCCATATTGCTGACATGCGTCATGACGGCTTCATCGACTGTCATGAATGTCAGTGCTGAGCCTGCCGCTGACAGCTGGCTGAACTATAAGCTCTCCTGGGACGGCGGCATAGAATTTAAGCTGGATGATCTGATGCCGCCCTCCGAGCCCGGTGACTATCTGAACGAGTCCCTGAAAACGACACAGCAAATCGTCAATTCAGCGCTCAAGGACCAATATCAGAATAGTTTTGCGAAAATCGCAAACTGGGCGACCAAAAGCAGTGAAATTGACAAAATCAATAAGCAGATCAATTATCTCAATCAGCAGAAGGAAGCCTTGAATATCAGAAAAGGTCTGGATATGTTTCGCATGAAGAATCCTTCGGTGTTTGATAAGGAGCAATACAATTATCTGATGAAGCTCAAGGACAAAGGTCTTGATAAACAGATCAACGCATTGAATAACCATAAGGCTGATATTGCAAAAGGATCTGCCAAGACGGGTTTTGCCAAAACAACTGGCAAGGTTCTGGGTGTGCTTTTTACCCTGAAATCATGCAAGGATTATTATGATAATCCGAAGGTCGGCTTCAAATCACCGACACTCGAACTGATCGGCAGCTCTATTAAGGCCTCCAGCGCGGTTTCCGGATTCTTTAATGAGGTTCCGGTCGTCGGTCAGATTGCCAGTGCAATCTACGGCGTCGCAGACCTTGCAGTCAATAATCAGGTGGTCGTGGAATTCTGCAACCGGAATGCTGACAACCTCGGATATATAGACGAAACCGTGAGCAAGACAAACGACAATATCCAGTATCTGTTTGAGTGGCTGTTTTTCAGCGATGTTGATGAACAGATCCGCCAGAACGAGGAGGAGCTCAGACAACGGCGCGAAAAGTACGGTCTTCAGACGCCGCAGGGCAGCGGTGTAGGGGTCTATAAGCCGAATATTTACCTCTATCCGGCAGAGGAGACCGAGGTTCAGGTTTCGTTCCGCTTACCGGATCTTCTGACAAAGACGATTCCGGAATACGGAACCGGGTGGAAAGTCAAAGCCTGTCCGGACGGAAGCCTGACTGCGGAAGGGCAGGAATACGGATTCCTGTTCTATGAGTCGGAGACCTATCCGCATTACTGGCAGCAGGAGGAGGGCTTTGTGATTCCGGCAGAAAACCGTGAGGCAGTCTTCCGCAGAATCCTGACCGGCTACGGACTGAATGAAACGGAGATCCGGGATTTCTGTGAATTCTGGTGCGAAAAGCTCGATGCGGATACATCCTATGCAATGTACCCGCAGCTCACGGAAGCGGTGGATGCCGCAATGCCGGCTGACATCACACCCGCGCCGGATACGGTTGTGCGTCTGTGGTTTGCATTCTCGCCGGATCAGACACCGGAAAGCACTGCGGTTCCGGAAGCCGTACCGCGAAAGGGCTTTACCGTGATTGAATGGGGCGGCCTTTTCCTGTAAAGAGATGTCTCCGACGGATCAGAATTGAGGGCTCCGCCCTCAAACTCCCGCTAAAGGGACATTGTCCTTTAAGGTAAGCGTCAGAATATGCTATCAAAGAAACAGACTCACCTCGAAGGTGGGTCTGTTTGAGTATCAAGTATTAAATGGCAAGCTAATCGTCCCGACAGGCTGCGAGAACAGTTTCGTCAGATACTGCTCTGTATCCACACCGTTTGCCTGAGCTGTGGCAGCGATCGAATACAGCACTGCGCTTGCTTTTGCGCCGTTCGCTGTATTGCTGAAAAGCCAGTTCTTGCGACCGAACGCAAACGGTCGGATCGCGTTCTCTGCCCGGTTGTTGTCCGGCGGCACATTGCCGTTTTGCAGAAAAGTGTAGAAGAACGGCTTTTCATGCAGCGCATACCGCACTGCTTTCGCAAGCGCACTCTTTCCGCTGACCTGTACCGTTTCAAGCCGCGCAAAAAGCTCGTCCAGCAAAGGCTTGATCTTTGCGAGACGTTCCTTGTATCGTTCTTCTGCCGACAGTTCCTTCAGCAGACTTTCTTCATGATAGATACGGTCGAAATATCTGACCGCATTCCGAACGGAATGAAATACGCCAATGGAGGTGGCATTTGATGAAAGAGATTCTCTCGGCAACTGATCATATTATTCGTTCTTTACGCTCGCTTTAATTTTACAGTTCGGATGCTTATCTATAAGGTATTGAAGCTGATCAGCTGATAAATTCATATTTTCTAAATGCAACATTTCTAATTCAGTCTGATTATCCAATGCAGTATAATCGAAGTGCCTATTATTAGGATTTGATGTACTAACAAGCTCTAACGATATAAATTCTGATGTGTTGCGAAACGCTTCAAGTGAATGAAGCTCACCGTCGTGAAACACTCCATAACCAAATAACAGAGGGTTCTTTGCGTTGCTTCCACTTGTTGTGAGAACATAATCCAAATCGGCAGCATCAGTTTCAAAATGAAGAGTGATCGTTGTATTATGATACAGCTCGGCATTGTCAGCTAAATATGCTTCTAAGTCTTTTTTAGTTCAAGCACAGTTTCAAGAATCTCATCATTACGGTATATATGGCACTCAAAGGAAAGGATGTCAGTTTCACTAGAATCATTCTGTATAATACCCCAATGGCTTACTGAATAGGCGCGGGTTGGGAAAGATTTTAGATAGTGAGCGATCATCCATACTTTTCGCGGGTATGGTAAGAGAAAATAAAGGAAGCAGAGTATACCTGCAATGAGAGACAACGATATTATCCATTTGATTTTTCTTTTCATATCTGTTCATCTCCTTTGATAACTCTCAGGTTGAGTAAAAAAGCAAATTGATCTATGAAGTCCATTTCCTTTATGAATTTATTATATCATACCATATTTGACAAGTCAATAAGAGCTTCACAGGTCATCAATAAGTTATTTTCAAGAAAATGATGGAGGGATAAATCAATGAATCGAAATCATCTGAAAATTCTTGCGATCATCGCAATGACGGTCGATCATACAGCATTCCTGCTTGTAGACCAGCACAGTCTGCTCTATTACTTCATACGGCTGTTCGGAAGTTTGACCGCACCGATCATGGTGTTCCTGTTGACCGAAGGGTACCGTCATACGCGCAGTGCTGAACGGATCAAGGTTTAACTGACCTTCATCGTATACAATAACTCCCTCAGGACAGGATTGAATCAGAGATATTAACTTGTTTACTTTACTATCGTAATCACTTGGTAAAGTCCCATGAACAATCCGGATACCTTCATAAGTAAAGTCCCAACTGAGACCAATATTGTACCAGTCCATAACACCTTTAAGATCGGCTTCGGTAATCGAATTCCAATTATCTCTTCCATCCATCATGGCTACTCGTCTTACCAACATTGTAGCTGCACACAGCGTGCAACTATCAGATTCTGCTTGTTTCAAAAACACACCACTTTGATTAATATCCTCCCATGTTGCTGCTTTCGCTTGAATTGGTGCCGAAAGCAAAAATCCACAGCACATAATAAGTGACAAGCAAAGTGAAATCAACCTTTTCATAAAAACCTCCTGTTCTCAGACACGTTGTACCCTAATGCGGAAACAGGATTCTGCGCAAGGGGAGCGACAACCGTACGGGTTCAGTTGCCGGACACAGAATCTGTTTTCTCTGTTGTACAACATTCGTTGACGATGTAAAACACCATTTGATGTCTTATGAACATATAATACATGATATATTGTTATTTGTCAATAGTAATTCGTGATTCGTGGTATAATTTAGGCGTATTATATAAATGGAGGTACAACGAATCATGCAACATTATCAACGAATACGGGATTTGCGGGAAGATGCTGACCTGACACAGGAAGCACTCTGCCGAAAGCTGGGAATGCATAAGACAACTTACACCAACTACGAACAGGGCAAGCATACTGTTCCGCTTGATTTTGCTGTTGTACTTGCAGAATTTTATCAGGTTTCACTTGATTATCTGACTGGCAGAACGAATTTCCCGCACGGGAAAGCAAATCCGGATTTTACAGAGGAGCAGTCGCATATTGCGGAACTGTATGCACAACTCAGTGAAAAAAATAAAGGCAGACTGGAATACTATCTGGAAGAATTACTGGAAAAGCAGACAGATGAACTTGCCCGAAGAAAAGGTGCGGGATAAAAATGACTCATCGCTCGAATATGCAATAGGTGGCAAAACCGTTCTGAAGTTGCGGCAGCATAACCATCATTTAGGCGCCACAGTCTGATGAGTTCAGTATTCCGGCTGCACTTACGCCATTTTCATGTGAGCGGCAGAGTTCTTTGTCCATTTTCGACTCAGCCGCCCATATATTGAACATCCGATTTTCATCAAAAGACACTTATTGAACAACGCGCCCGCCAAAAAGCACTTGACGGGCGTGTTGTGATATATTCGCTTGTCTTGTTGTAGTTTGGGCAACTTTTGGTCAACTAATTGGCTGAAAAATGCGCTGGGATCGAATAAGCTGATTTGTCTATTCACGCCAATTTTGGCGATACAGCGTACTTTTCTGCTGGTTCTGTCTTACCGCGATAAACCGCTCTCTTAATAGCATATTATCGTGGAAATTGCAATGAGTGATGCGAAAAAAACGATGTTTTGCTTCATGGCGGGCAAAAAACGGATGCAGGCACTGCCTGCTGAGAAAACTTGCAATTATAGATGTAATATGGTATAATCATAATATACTATGGATATGCGGAGACATTATATGGATAAGTTAAGATTTGAAGATTACATCGAACAGGAAGGCAAACTGATCTATAAAAATGTCGGTACCAGCATGATGCCGCTGATCCGACAGGGCAAAGATCTGATGGTGATCGAAAAGCCGCAGGGCAGGCTGAAAAAATATGATGTTCCGCTTTATAAGCGCGACAGCGGTCAGTATGTCCTGCACCGCATTCTCAAAGTCCGTGAGAATGATTATGTGATCTGCGGCGATCACTGCTATCGGAAGGAATACGGCATCACGGACAGGCAGATCATCGGCGTGCTGACCGCCGTTATTCGGGATGGAAAAGAGATTCCGGTCACGGATCGGCGCTATCGAATGTATGTCCGGCTATGGTGTGATTTTTTTCATATCAGAGCATTGATCCTGATCGCAAAAACGATACCGAGGAGAATCAGACGAAAATATGGCAAAAAATAATACGATCAAATGGCTCTGTGCCGTGCCGAAAGGAAAATTATATTATATTCTTGCTTTGAGTCTGGTGCAGGCTGTCAACGGCGCAAGCGGCGTGCTGTATGCGCTTTTGCTCCGCAATATTGTCGATCATGCCACGGCACACGACAGAAACGGTTTCTGGAAATACGTGATCCTTACGGTTTTGCTTGTTCTGGTACAGCTTGGTATGCGTGCCGTGATCCGCTGGCTGAATGAATTATCCCGTTCAACATTTGAAAATATTTTCAAATCCCGTTTGATGCACAATATTCTCCATAAGGATTTTGCGCGTGTGAATGCAGTTCATTCCGGCGAATGGCTCAACCGCCTGACAAATGATACCGTTGTGATCGCGGACAGCTTTACGGATATCATCCCCGGTCTTTCCGGTATGGCGGTCAAACTGCTGAGCGCGGTCATCATGATGATCGTGTTGGACTGGCGGTTTGCCTGTGTCCTCTTGCCATGCGGCATCCTGATGATCATTTTCACTTATGCATTCCGCAAGGTGCTGAAACGCCTTCATAAAAATGTGCAGGTGAAAGACGGTAAATTGCGTGTCTTTTTACAGGAGCATATCGGCAGTCTGATGATGATTCGCAGTTTTGCAACGGAACAGCAGACTGAGGCAGAAACAACGGAAAAAATGCAGTCACATCAATCTGCAAGAATGAAGAAAAACCATTTCTCGAATTTCTGCAATATCGGTTTCGGCTTTGCGATGAACGGGATGTATCTGTTCGGCGTTTGTTACTGCGGATACGGCATCCTGATGGGCACGATCTCTTACGGTACGCTGACTGCGATCACGCAGCTGATCTCGCAGATACAAGCACCTTTTGCAAATATCACGGGATATCTGCCGCGTTTCTATGCGATGCTTGCAAGCGCGGAACGATTGATAGAAATCGAAGATTTCCCCGATGACAGCGATATCCCTGCGATGGATATTCAGGCAGTCAAGGCATATTATGCGGATGAATTGCAGGCGTTCGGTCTGCGGCAGGCTGATTTCAGATACTATCCGGCAGTTGACAGTATACAGGAGCTTTCTAAGGATAATCAGCCGGCTGTTCTGCATCATCTGGATATTGAGATACGGAAAGGGGAGTATGTAGCTTTCACCGGACACAGCGGATGCGGAAAATCTACGGTTTTGAAACTGCTGATGAGCATTTATTCGCTTGACGGCGGTGTGCGGTATACGGTCTGCAAAGACGGCGAGCATCCGCTGACGGCGGCACAGCACAGTTTGTTTGCTTATGTGCCGCAGGGAAATCAGCTTATGTCCGGTACGATTCGGGAAATTGTTGCATTTGCTGATAAATCGGATATGCAGAATGATGCGCGGATCAATCACGCATTGCAGATCGCCTGCGCCGATGAGTTTATATCGGATCTGGACGGCGGCATCGACACATTGCTCGGTGAACGCGGTACGGGACTTTCCGAGGGGCAGATGCAGCGGATCGCGATTGCAAGGGCGATCTATTCGGAAAGCCCGATCCTGCTTCTGGATGAGGCGACCTCAGCTCTGGATGAGCAGACGGAAAAGAAATTGCTCCGCAATCTGCGTGATATGACGGATAAAACGGTTGTGATTATCACGCACCGTCCTGCGGCACTGGAAATTTGTGACAGGGTGATCGAATTCTGACGGTTTTCGCAGGAACAGGATGATAAATAATAAAAACGGTCAGGCCTTTGATAAGGCTTGACCGTTTCTGTATATAAAAAGAAATCGGCCTCCGAAATCCATAAGGAAATCGGAGGTCGATGATTGATATTCGGGATTGGATTAGCGGATTAGCGGATTAGCGGAGTGCAGCCTGTGCCGCAGCCAGTCTTGCGATCGGAACGCGGAACGGCGAGCAGGATACATAATCCAGACCGATGGTGTGGCAGAACTCAACAGAAGCCGGGTCGCCGCCGTGCTCACCGCAGATACCGCAGTGGAGAGACGGATTAACAGGCTTGCCCAGTTCGATAGCCATCTTCATCAGCTTGCCAACGCCGGTCTGATCCAGCTTTGCAAACGGATCGTTCTCAAAGATCTTGGTGTCATAGTATGCACCGAGGAACTTACCAGCATCATCACGGGAGAAGCCGAATGTCATCTGCGTGAGGTCGTTTGTACCGAAGCAGAAGAAGTCAGCTTCCTTCGCGATATCGTCAGCAGTCAGAGCAGCACGCGGGATCTCGATCATGGTACCGATCTGATATTCCAGATCTGCGCCAGCCTCTGCGATGACAGCATCAGCAGTTGCCTTGACAACGTCCTTAACGTACTTCAGCTCCTTGACCTCGCCAACCAGCGGGATCATGATTTCCGGCTTAACAGTCCAGTCAGCGTGTGCCTTCTTGACGTTGATAGCAGCCTTGATGACAGCCTTGGTCTGCATTGCTGCGATTTCCGGATAGGTGACAGCCAGACGGCAGCCGCGGTGACCCATCATCGGGTTGAACTCGTGGAGAGAAGCAATGATTGCCTTGATCTGCTCAACGGTCTTGCCCTGTGCGTCAGCCAGTGCCTTAATATCAGCTTCTTCGGTCGGAACGAACTCGTGAAGCGGCGGATCCAGGAAACGAATGGTAACAGGATTGCCTTCCAGAGCCTCGTAGAGAGCCTCGAAGTCTGCCTGCTGCATCGGCTCGATCTTTGCGAGAGCTGCTTCACGCTGCTCAACGGTATCAGCACAGATCATCTCACGGAATGCAGCGATTCTGGACGGCTCGAAGAACATATGCTCAGTGCGGCAAAGACCGATACCCTCAGCGCCAAGCTCTCTTGCCTTCTTTGCATCAGCCGGAGTATCAGCGTTGGTGCGAACCTTCAGCTTACGATACTTGTCAGCCCAGCCCATAACTCTGCCGAACTCGCCGGCGATCTGAGCGTCAACAGTCGGGATGATGCCCTTGTAGATGTTACCGGTTGTGCCGTCGATGGAGATCGGATCGCCTTCCTTGAAGGTCTCACCGGCAAGGGTGAATACCTTGTTTGCTTCATCCATGTTGATCTCGGAGCAGCCGGAAACGCAGCAGGTACCCATACCACGAGCAACAACAGCTGCGTGAGAGGTCATACCGCCGCGGACAGTCAGGATACCCTGAGCAGCCTTCATACCGGTGATATCTTCCGGAGAGGTCTCCAGACGAACGAGAACGATCTTTTCGCCGCGTGCATTCCATGCTTCTGCATCATCAGCAGTGAATACAACCTTACCGCAGGCAGCACCGGGAGATGCGCCGAGACCCTTGCCGAGCGGCTTAGCAGCCTTCAGAGACTTCGCATCGAACTGCGGGTGCAGCAGGGTGTCGAGGTTACGCGGATCAATCATCAGAACAGCTTCCTGCTCTGTCTTCATGCCTTCATCAACGAGATCGCAAGCGATCTTGAGTGCTGCCGGAGCAGTTCTCTTACCGTTACGGCACTGGAGCATATAGAGTTTCTTGTTCTCAACAGTAAACTCCATATCCTGCATATCGTGATAGTGCTCTTCGAGGATGCCGCAGACCTTGATGAATTCTGCGTATGCATCCGGGAACTCCTGCTCCATCTGAGCGATCGGCATCGGAGTACGAACACCGGCAACAACGTCTTCGCCCTGTGCGTTCTTCAGGAATTCGCCCATGAGCTTCTTCTCGCCGGTTGCAGGGTCACGGGTAAATGCAACACCGGTACCGCAGTCGTCGCCCATGTTACCGAAAGCCATCATCTGAACGTTAACAGCGGTACCCCAGGAATAAGGAATATCGTTGTCACGACGGTAAACATTTGCACGCGGGTTGTCCCAGGAACGGAAAACAGCCTTGATTGCGCCCATGAGCTGTTCCTTCGGATCGGTCGGGAAGTCCTCACCGATCTTGGACTTATATTCAGCCTTGAACTGCTCAGCCAGCTCCTTGAGGTCAGCAGCGGTCAGCTCAACGTCCTGAGTAACACCGCGGTCAGCCTTCATCTTGTCGATGAGCTCCTCAAAGTACTTCTTGCCGACTTCCATAACGACGTCGGAGTACATCTGGATAAATCTTCTGTAGCAGTCATAAGCCCAGCGCTCATTGCCGGACTTTGCAGCCATTGTCTTAACAACTTCTTCGTTCAGACCGAGCTTGAGGATGGTATCCATCATACCAGGCATGGATGCTCTTGCACCCGAACGGACAGAAACGAGCAGCGGGTTCTCCTTGTCACCGAATTTCTTACCGGTGATTCCTTCCATCTTGACAATGTACTCTTCGATCTCAGCCATGATCTCAGGATTGATCTGACGATTATCGTTGTAGTACTGTGTGCAAGCCTCGGTAGAAATGGTAAAGCCCTGCGGAACCGGAAGACCGATGTTGGTCATCTCAGCGAGGTTCGCGCCCTTACCGCCGAGGAGCTCACGCATGTTTGCGTTACCCTCAGAGAAGAGGTAACAATATTTTTTGCCCATTGGAAAAACCTCCATTCTTTGTATACCGGATCAGGGAGAAATATCTGCGGGCGCAGATAGCCCTTATACCGGAGATAGCACTATTATAACATACAATGACATAAAAATCCAGTCCCTTTTATAAGTTTTTTCAGTTTCTTGTAATTTTTGGCATTTTCAACAAATCTCCGGAACAGGCTTGCAATTTCCGGTAAAATCGGGGATAATAATAGACAGCCGTATCCATAAACGGTGCGGCGGTTCGGAAGAACGGAGAGGAGAAATCGCAATATATGATAATTGAAAACGGTCTGCCGCAGGTAAAAATGTTCTCGGACGGTGCGTGCAGCGGCAATCCGGGGCCGGGCGGCTGGGGGACGATCCTGCGGTTTACGGACGGCAGCGGCAAAGTCCACGAAAAGGAACTGTCCGGCGGTGAAGCACATACGACCAATAACCGCATGGAACTGATGGGCGTGATATCGGGCTTAGAGGCGCTGAATACGCGCTGTGCCGTGACATTGACAACGGACAGCCGCTATGTGGTTGACAGCGTGACAAAGGGCTGGGTTTACGGCTGGAAGAAAAAGGGCTGGATCAAATCCGACAAAAAGCCTGCGCTGAATGTTGACCTCTGGGAGCGCCTGCTGCCGCTGCTGCAAAAGCATCAGGTGACATTTGTCTGGGTAAAGGGACACGCAGGGCATCCGGAAAATGAACGCTGTGATGCGCTAGCTGTTGCAGAGCGCATGAAGTTTGCATAAATACCGCTGACAAGTGCCATGATCTGCGAACGGAGTGACGAGGTATCTGAATAAATACCGGTGTGCGCAACAGCCTGTTGCTTGACTGCCTGTTATCCGTATGTTATAATGAACATACAGGAGGGATGCACCCAATGGAAACCAAAAACATATTCTATGAACTGCGCACGAAAAAAGGTTTGACGCAGGATGCACTTGCGGCACAGGTCTTTGTGACGCGGCAGGCGGTTTCAAGATGGGAAACCGGCGAAACTGTCCCGAATACGGATACATTAAAAATGCTGTCCGAACTGTTCGGCGTTTCGATCAATACGCTGCTCGGTGTACCGCAGAACCGTATCTGTCAATGCTGCGGAATGCCGCTTGAAGATGATCTCATCAGTCTGGAAAAGGACGGTACACCGAATGCGGATTACTGCAAATGGTGCTATGCGGACGGTACATATATGTATCACGATATGGATGAACTGATCGAGGTCTGTGTGCGGAATATCGCAGATGAAGCACATCCGGCGGATGCGATGCGCGCGTATTTTCGGGATATGCTGCCGCAGCTTGACTACTGGAAACGGCATACGGAACTCGGCGACGGCGGCGCATTTGAGGCATTCAAAAAGCAGCTTGTCGATGAGATCAATGCGCTCCATATTGTCGGAATGCCGAAACTGGAAGGGCTGAATGCGCTGGTCGGCAGCTTTGTGAATCTGACCTATCCGCTGCCGAACGGCGGAACAGTCCGTTTTCTCGATGATAATGCGACTTATCTCGGCAATCAGCTTGCAAGCCTGAACGATGAAAAGCGCTGTTTCGGGGTGTTGGCGAATATGGATTTCATTCTGATCTCGGCATACGGGGAGAACGGTGCAGATCCGGAACTGATCCTGTATCAGAAACGGCTGCCTTCGGCGGATGAAGCATGATAATGATATATTGCTGATAAGAGAACGTCCTTTTGCAGGGCGTTCTCAGCTTGTTTATAAAGTCCTGTATGGTGAATCGCTTTGCGATCCACTTAGGGGTGCCCTCTATCGCAGGGCCCCCCTCTCTGAAAAACGATCCACCGGATCGTTTTATCAGATTCACCCCTGCGGAGCTCTTATAGTCAGGAGTGTTTCGCGCTTTGCGAAGCGCGCCCAAAGGCTCTGCCTTTGGAAACCGC
>JAZQOZ010000197.1:0-3083 GCA_045628085.1 Oscillospiraceae bacterium
TGCGAGGGCACAACCCAAAGAGGACAGGTGGAAACTCGCTTGCGCTCGCATTCCCCCTATCCCCTTTAGGTTTTTCCCTCGCGCTCCCTTTTCCTGATTCCTAACCCCCTTGCTCCGCAGAACTTTCGTATTACTGTATTATATTATTTCAGAATCTAATTCAAAATAGCCGACATAAAGAAACCGGAGCGCATACAGAGGGGAGAAGGTAAGGAAAGAGGGAGCGCGAGGGGGAAAACCTTAGGGAGAGGGGAGATATGAGCGACAGCGAAGAATCTCCTCTCCCTATGGTTCTTCCCCTCGCATTTGCGCCCCGCGCCCAATGAAATTTAACGTCAGAATATGAAATACAGAGTCAGAAAATAAAATACAGAATAATATACTTCACTCCGCTATCCGCAGGATCCCCTTGTTCTTTAATTAAATAATTAGAAAATATCAAAATCCCCTTGACTTCTTATTCGTTTTGTGTTATTATCATATTAGAAATAACAAAGGAGGTCAAACGCATGGCAAATACCGAAACCGAAAAGGATTTTCTGAAAAGCTATCGGCTCGAAGATTACGAGCGCCCGTCCGTTACCGCAGATGTCGCCGCATTCATGATCCGTACAGAGGATAAAACCAGTTACCGCAAAAATCCGGAAAATAAACTGCTCCTTCTGCTCATCCGGCGCGGCGGTCATCCCTATCAGGGTATGTGGGCACTCCCCGGCGGCTTTCTCCAAAAGGGCGAAACCATCGAAGAATGCGCCCTGCGTGAGATACAGGAAGAAACAACCGTCCGCCCTGTCTCACTGCTCCCCGTCGGCGTATTCAGTCAGCCCGAACGCGATCCGCGCGGCTGGATCATCTCCAATGCATACGCATCTGTCATCAGTGAGGAATCCGTCCGGCAGAAAGGCTGTGACGACGCAGACGATGCGCAATGGTTTGCCGTCAGCTTTGACTGCTCCGATGACGGCAATTATCACCTCATTCTGACCTGCGCGGATATCCGTCTGGAAGCAGTCCTCGCACCCGATCAGACACGCTTCGGCAGAAGTACATTCCGCATTGTGGAAAGCGGCGGCCTTGCTTTCGATCACGCCGCCATTATCGCCGCGGCATTGTCTGCACTGCGCGAAGAAGCAAAAAATTATGATGCCGTATTCGATTTTCTCCCCGATACATTTACCCTGACTGCCATGCAGAAGGTGCAGGAAACGATCATGAATGTATCCGTTCTGCCGGCGAATTTCCGGCGCATGGTCAGCGGATATGTCGAGGAGACTGATGAATATGTCCGCGGCGAAGGACATCGCCCTGCAAAGCTCTACCGGCGCAGGAAATTATAAAAAACTGCCATTCAGAATATTCTGCGCTGACAGTCTGAATCTGAAAGGATGAATTGAAAATGAAACTCGAACCGATCGTCATTTCCCTGCTGGATACCGACCTGTATAAATTCAATATGGATCAGGTCATTTTCCATAAGCATACTGATCTCTGCGGTCAGTATTATTTCAAATGCCGCAATAAGGACGTTGTGTATACGCCGGAAATGGTGCAGGAGATCAACGAACAGATCGACCACCTCTGCACACTCCGCTTTACCGATGAAGAACTGGATTATCTGCGTTCGATCCGCTTTATCAAGAGGGATTATGTGGAATTTCTGCGGCTGTGGCATCCGATCCGCGATTACGTCACCGCAAAGCTCGATGAAAACGGTGAACTGCAAATCGTTGTAGACGGGCCGCTGTTCTCTGCAATGCAGTTTGAGATCTATCTTCTGGAGATCGTCAACGAGGTCTATTTCCGGATGCAGTTTGACTATGAAAAGCTCCGCAAATCTGCGGAAGAACGTCTGGATGCCAAGATCGGGGCTATGAATGACGGCAGATATACATTCCGGTTTGCGGAATTCGGATGCCGCAGAAGACTGTCGCGTGAATGGGAAGATGTTGTGGTCAGACGCTTTGTCACCGAAACGAAAAACTGCGTCGGTACATCCAATGTCTATCTCGCAATGAAATACAATATCACGCCGATCGGCACGTATGCACATGAATTTGTGCAGATGTATCAGGGCATCGACTCCATTCCGCTTGCGTACACCAATCACTACGCAATGCAGGATTGGTATGACGAATATCAGGGCGATAACGGTACGGCGCTGACGGATACGGTCACGACAGACCTGTTCCTGCTTGATTTCAACCGTTCGATGGTCAATAACTATACCGGCGTGCGGCACGACAGCGGCGATCCCTATGCATGGGGCGAAAAGATGATCGCACATTATAAAAAGTACGGTGTTGATCCGAAAACGAAACTGCTCCTGTTCAGTGACAGCCTTGACTTTGACCGTGCGCAGAAGCTCTATGATTATTTCTGCGATAAGACGAAGGTATCCTTCGGCATCGGCACATTCTGCTCGAATGATACGGAAGAAACCGCGCTGAACATTGTCATCAAACTGCAATATGTGAACGGCAGACCGGTCGCAAAGCTGTCTGACGATATCGGAAAGGCAATGTGCCGCGATGAAGAATATCTGACATATCTGAAAAACTCGGTTGCATTCCGTCTGAGCAGAGAACTTTGATGATGTGATATACATTATTGCTATAATTTGAGTGATAGATGCTGTTTGGTTTGGTACTTTTCACTCTGCGCATACACTGAAAAGTGAAAAGTGAAATGTTGCGGCAAGATAGTTGTATATTGTGTATTGGGGTTACTATTCTTTGGCAAAATCGCAGCGATATAACTAAAATTCGGGCAGTAATTATTCTTGTGTTTGGTACTTTTCACCCCGCACACACACTGAAAAGTGAAAAGTGAAAAGTGGAATGTTGTGGCAAGATAGTTTTATTCATTGAATATGGTTTACTGTTGGATTTGGTTTACTTTTCTTTATCGTTAGTCCGGATGTTTATTTTAGTTGGGCGCGGGGCGCGAATGCGAGGGGAAGAACCATAGGGAGAGGAGATTCTTCGCTTACGCTCATATCTCCCCTCTCCCTAAGGTTTTCCCCCTCGCGCTCCCTCTTTCCTTACCTTCTCCCCTCTGTATGCGCTCCGGTTTCTTTATGTCGG
>JAZQOZ010000198.1:0-16815 GCA_045628085.1 Oscillospiraceae bacterium
GGAAGATCATGTGCGCCGCTTTTTCCTTATCCGCCTCGCTTGCGCCGATACCGCCGTCATAGGTTACGGTAATATCGTCCGTCCTGATCTCTACAGAACCGTCTTTCATCTCGCCTCTGCGCGTTGCAACGACCGGCCATGCATCTTTTTCTGCATCATACTGATCGTGGAAGATCAAATAGGCACAGTCTGCAAAAACCGCATACAGATTCACGGATGTATTTTCCGTCACTGTCACGGCTTCGGAAAAATCAAAGGATGTATTATCGGTCGGGCCGTTAGCATCACCCACAAACCAGCCGATAAATGTCGATTTATCAGAACTGGACGGAAGCTGCGGAATGATCAGCTTTTCACCGTCTTTCAGGATCTGACGGTAATCTTTGCTGCCTGATTCCAGCGGATAATAATAGTATGAATATCCGTTCGCATCCGGATAATAGAAATTGAACGTACAAACCGGATATTCTGAGATCTCATAGACCGAGAAGCCGAATGCTTCAAAGGTGATCGTATCACCGGAAACGGAGAAATTCTCGATCTGTTCGCGTGTGCCGTCATCCAGAATATGCCAGAGCTGCAATTCATGTTCTGCGGCAACTGCGGTTTTGATCAGTGTATTGGAAATTTCGACCTTGATCGGATGCTCCTCATCCGGCTGATATTCCTCGCCGTTATGCAGGATCGTGATATCATACGTGCAGAGCGCTGCATCCTCTGTTGCAGCGGCAGGTTCTGCCGTAACGTCTGCATTGACAGGCATCAGGCCGTCCAGCGCAACCTTTTCAGAACTGGTTTCATCGACAAACGCATCTATCTGCTGATATTCCAGATGTTCTTCCGTTTCCGCTGCCAATGCCTCTATGGGCATTGCAGTACACAGCGATACGACCGCGACCAGAATATTCAGAAATCTCATAAAAAATGATTTGAAATCCGCGCCTTTTCCGCGCATATGACTCACCTCCTATCGTTGTCAGATTTTCCGGCTTTATGCTCCTGTGTCCTGCGGCTGCGTATCAGCCGGACGGATTCCGCGATACCGGAAACATATAAAGTCGATCAGCAGCGCAAATGCTGCGATCAGAACCATAAGCCATGTCCATTCATCACAGAAGACAACCGATTTACCGATATCCTCTGTCAGTATAAATACGATCGCTGCTGTAATCAGCATACAAAGCTCCAGCACATATCCGACACGCATTTTTCGGATAAAGCCGCGCAGGTCTTTGATGATATCCTGCGTCTCTGCATCAGGCTTTTCGATTTCGGAAAGCTCCTTGTGTTTTTTCTTGGAAAAACCGATCTGCCGGTACTTTCTGCGCAGCCTCCATACCGGAAGCAATGTCAGCAGCGTATGGCATACACAGACCAGATTCAGGAATGCCCAGCTTGAACCGACGGAAAGTTTTCCGATCGCCGCTTTCAGTTTTCTGACGGGCGTTTCGGGCTCATCCTGTGTCTCCTCGTATCTGGCGATCATTTCGGCATCTTCTTTTTCCATTGGTTTCAGATCGGCAAACAGCACGATCCGTCCGTTTGTGGTCGCATCCGAACAGGTCGAAAGTGCAAGCAGTCTTGCATCCTCCGGCATATCGGTAAGCTGCGCGGAATGTTCCCCGATATAGTCCATCAGAACCGGATACCGTTCCTCCGCATCCGGATCAATACGATAGATCGTTCCCTCATAGGAATCCGTTGAAACACACGCAAATATATTCAGCACATACGTACCGTTCTCCGTCTGGAGCAGGCCGTTCCGGTGTTCCTGAAAAAAATCCTTATCCAGAAATTTTGATATATCGCCGAACATCGCACCGTTATTCATGTGATGTCCGTAAAGCAGATTATACCAGTCATTGAATCCGCTGTCATTATCGGATGCAAGATAGATCGAACCGGACATCGTAGAATTGCCGTAAATATCCTTATTCAGATATTCAAGATCGTTTTTGCCCTGCATGACCGGATAATTGATATGTGTACCGAATACTTCCACCCAGCCGACCGTATCGGAATTGATCTGCTTTAATTCCTGAAAGCTCTGCACTTTCTGTGCAGGCGTGGCATCCGAAGAAATGGTCGGACGGTATTGCAGCAGATCGTGCGATACAAATGCCGCATGATTGATAATAAAGATATCAAGCAGCACGTAAACGCCGTAAGCTGAGATACACAGTGTCAGGATCAAGACCAATATCGTAAATATAGAATTGGCGATCTCTGCCGCTTTGTTCAGAATTTTCAATTTTCACCTCGCCGCATTCAAAGACCGGTCCGCCGGATCACGGTAATGACAGTACCTTTGATCTCCTGTTTCTTCACAATACCGTAATAGCGGCTGTCCTCGCCGCCGTTCCGCATATCGGTCAGCACGAAATATTCGTCCTTTCCGAGCGTCACCGGATATTCGACAAAGCCTTCATACCGCGGTGTTTCATAATAGATATTGGATTCTACAAGCGAATTGCCGTTCACAACAGGCTTATTTGCATCGCTGATATCCACAGTATCGTTTTCGGCGGCAATGATCCTGCCGACATAGTTAATATTATTTTTCCGGATGACGACGACATCCTGCGCGTGAAGTTCCTGACTGAGCCGAAAATACAGCAGCAGATCACGCTCATGGATACTCGGCACCATATCGCCGTTCGGCGCGATCGCAAAACCGATAATAAAACCAAACAGCAACCACACGGATACAATCACGATCAGCAGATTCAGCAAAAAGATCTGGATCGGATTCATCGGGGAATGCTGTTTCTTTTGTTCTTTTTCTTTTTTCGGATATTCTTCCGGCTGTTTTACATCTTCCGGCTGCTGTGTCTGTTCCGGCTGTTTAGCGGTATCCATATATAATTCTCCCGATACGGTTCATAATTGTACTTTTTTGTATATTATAGCACAAATTGCCTAAATTGTCAAGAATATTCAAACGGCAGCGCAATAATATAACATTATATACAAATTTATCATCTGCTTTACAGCATCCCGCCGAAAATGCACACGATCATTCAAAACAACATTGACCGTCATAGCTCATTACTATATTATAGCACACATTTCCAGAAGATTCAAGTCCTTTTTATAATTATTTGTATAATATTTATGCGAAAATATACAAATTGTATTATTCTGAAAACGGACAGGATCTTTTTCGCATCAAATATATCCCATCATGTACCATACCTTTCAGAAAAGCGCACCTCTGCTCTTTTCGCACATTTATGATAAGAGAATATAATAGTATCAGACCATATTCTATCCGAAAAAACAGGCTGCGCATTCTCTCTTGCACGGAAAATTAGCACTTAAACGCAATTTCCGGATTTGCTAAAATGCGTTTAGGTGCTAAAAACGGGCGGTGAAAATTAGCAGTTAAACGCAATTTACCGTTCTGTAAAAAATGCGTTTAAGTGCTAAAAACGGGTGATGAAAATTAGCAGCTTAACGCAATTTACCGTTCTGTGAAAAATGCGTTTAAGTGCTAAAAACGGGCAATAAAAATTAGCAGTTAAACGCAATTTACCGTTCTGCAAAAATGCGTTTAAGTGCTAAAAATCACGAAAAAAATTAGCAGCTTAACGCAATCCGGAGAATCCACAAAAATGCGTTAAACTGCTAGAAAAATGCGTTTTGGTGCTAAAAAAATGCGTTTTGCCGCTAAAAAAATGCGTTTAAGTGCTAATTTGTGTTTTTGATACACACGCAGGTACTGGAATTTCATGCGGAAAAATTTTCCTAATACTTTAATACTTTAGTATTTTATTAGCTTGCGCACTCTGCTGCTGCAAAAGCAGCAGACCGCGCATGACCACGCATGGCGTGGTTCAATTTCCGTTTCCCGGTTCTACGGGCGTGCAGAAAAACGGCTTCTGAGCGTTTCACATAGGCAGGGAGTAAACGGCAAGCAGCAATAAAAGATTTGATCGAATTTTTACAAGTCGGCAGTGCCGACATCCGTTATCGCTTCCCGGTTCTATTGGCGTGCAACCGCCAAAGGGATCTATCCCTTTGGAATCCCATTTTGCGCTTCTTATTTTTTCCCGTGATGCGGAAATGTGAATACGATCGTCTCCAGATTCTTCACCGTCGGAATGACATTCGGATCATCCGGATCAGGCAGCACAATATCCTGATATCGCTCCGTCAGATATGTCTGTTCACGCAGAATGCGCCATGTCGTTTCAAATGTCCGTTTCAGCAGCGTCGTCTTGTTCTTCGACTGCATCAGACGCTGTTCCAGCAGCGGATTGCGCTCGATCATCGTCAATGCCGATATATGCGGCTCCTGATTGCCGCACTGCTCGATCAGCTGCACAATGATCAGTACATTCTCGATCGCCGTTTTATTGCGCTCCTTGACGATAGATGCCTTTGCCATAAACGAATGTGTCGGGATGCGCAGCGGCTCTCCCCGCTTGGACAGTTTCGGTTCGCCGTCTTTGTTCTTGCGGATCGCCAGCTTGTATACCGTCTTGATGACCATGTTCATATACGGTGAACTGAATGAGATCGTGTTTTTCTTATCGTCATAGCCTTCAAAGTTCAGCACCGGATAAAGCGACTGCGACGGCTTATTATTGCGCGTTCCGTGCATGACACCGACAATGTTGTGAAAGCTCTGCACATTGTCGATCAGTCGCTGTATGCCTGCTTTATTGATATTTCGCTGTAAACCCATGCTCTCCGCCAGATCCGGAATATAAAGCGTCACGACATCGCGGATCTCGGAGCATTGTGTTTTCTCAAATTCCGTGAGAATGATCGAATAGAAAATGCGCAGCATACCGAGGTCGATCGAATCGATCCCCTCATTTGTGACCATATTCTGCAATTCGACTTCGGATACCGGCTGAATATCATTGCCGATAAAATACATTCTGCCGTCAGAAAATTTCAGTCCGTCCGTTGATGCAAGCGGCTGCATATAAGCGTTTCCGAACGGTTTCAGGCTCATGACATACTGATAATTCTGCATTGTCGGGACGGCAAGCGCGGTCGGGATATCGTGGACCGCCTCGTTTGCGTGCGCCTTTGTCCGGTACATTCCGGATTCGGCAGGATCAAAATGAAGCTGACAATATTCGAGCAGACCGACAGGCATAAATGCCGACAGAAAGCGGAACATCGGGGGCGCAGGATCCTGCAGTAGTTTCTCAAAATCCGCATCGCTCATCAGTTCCGGCGAATGGTTGCGCAGTTTCAAGAGATCGGCATAGGGGATCTTTTTCAGGAGTGTTGCGCGGCGTTCCGGTGTCCGGATCATGTTCACGCTGTCCGGAAAGTGCCGGACGATGATCATAGAAGATGTGCAGCTCAGCGTATAATCCGGTGAATCATAGATCGTTGCCGGATCTGACATCATCAGCCCGATAAAGCCGGCAACTTCAAATTCTGTCTGGTCAAGTGAAAGCTGATCGGCAACTGAATGCAGAAAACGCATGATTTTTTCTATTTCGGAATCGGGCGGCATTTCTAGCAGGATCGTGTCGTTGTAAAATTTCATCTGCTGGATCTCCTTTCGGCAGTAAACCGGATAATACGGGTAAACTCAGTAAACTGAGTAATTCGGGTAACGTCAGTAAACCGAGTAATACAAGTAAACCAAAACATCATGATATCGTAACCGGCAAGCCAAATAAAAAGTTTTGATCGAACTTTTTCAAAAGTACGCAGGTCAAGGGCAGCGCCCTTGCTGATCACGGTTTGCAAAGCAAACCATTGTGCAGAACATCGGAACACCCCTATCCTATCAGAACGGGAAGATAGGGGTTTGGGGGAAGTACTCCCGGCACGGGGCTGCTTCCCCCATTTTTGATAATTTGTTCATCTCTTATAAGAAGTATATGGCTGCAATGAGACTTTAGCGGCAAGTTGGTCATCGCGCAGAGCGCGATGCTTAGGGGTGCCCTCTATCGCAGGGCCCCCCTCTCTGAAAAAACGATCCACCGGATCGTTTTATCAGATTTACCCCTGCGGAGCTCCTAAAGTATAGGGGGAGTTTCGTGTTCTGCGGAACACGACTTAGGGCGCTGCCCTAAGAACCTGCGATTTTTCGAGAAAAATCGAGTAAAGCTTTCGATATGGCGCACCTCCTCGGAGCTCATAAAGCAAAGGCTTGCCCTGCCAAAGGACTATAAGCCCTTTGGAATCCGGGTTTTGTGCGCCGGAAGCGCTGTGCCGTTAGAGTAAACTTAGTAAACCGGATAATATGAGTAAACCAAGTAAACCGCGTTTACCGGTGCGGCAGGAAAGAACGCCCGTCTTTCTCATATTTCGCCGTGATCTCTCCGAGCCCCTTCTCCAACAGCTCGTTTACAACGTCCTTGATCTCCCGGCGCTCCGTATATGCATAATCCTTCAGCATATCAAGCAGATCACGCCGCACAATGAACGTCGCACGCTGATATTCAGCAGGCTCAGTCGTTTTAGCCGTTTTAGCCGTCTGTACTGCGGCGGCAGCCGGCTTTTTCTTCTCCGCTTTTACCGGTTCCGTTTTCGGCTTATCCGCAGCCGCTTTTTTCTGCGGCTTCTCTGTGTTCTTGGATTTTGCTGTACTCCCCTGCTGCGTTCCGGCAAACAGCGGATTCGAGTCAAGCGGATTCTGTTCGAGCTTGAATGGCATGATCATTTCTCCTCTCTGCGCCGAATCTCTGCGGCGATATTCCGGTATGCGACCGCACCGATCGAACCGGATGCATAAGCAAAGATATCCTTTCCGAATGTCGGTGCTTCTGCGATCTTCGAGTTATAACGTACAATATCCGCGAAAATTTCATCGGGGAATTTCTCCCGGATCGCTTCATAAACAGACTTGTCCAGACCGCGCCGTGAATCATACAGCGTCACAATGACACCGCTGATCTTCAGATTCGGGTTCATCCGTCTGCGGACGATCTCGACCGTCTGCATCAGCTGCATGATGCCGTCCAGCGGCATATACTGCGCCGCGACCGGAATGATGATGCCGTCCGATGCGGTCAGCGCCATGAGCGTCAGGATGGACAGGCTCGGCGAACAGTCGATCAGCACATAATCATAGTCCTGCGCGATCGGTTCGAGCGCTTCTTTCAGAATGAAATCGCGTCCGGCTGCGCCGATCAGCTCCACCTCAGTTCCGGACAGCCGGATATCTCCGGCGAGCAGATCCGGACAGTCGTCACGGTGCAGGATCGCATCTGCGGCACTCCCCTTCCCGCTGAGTACCTCGCTGACGGTCAGCACATCCGGTTCCAGTGTGCGGATGCCTGCACTCTTTGTCAGACTCCCCTGCGCATCCAGATCGACCAGCAGAACGCGCCGTCCGCTTCGATACAGCGCCGCGCCGATATTCAGGCAGGATGTTGTTTTGCCGACACCGCCCTTTTGATTCACAAAGCATAATGTTTTCATGCCGGATCACTCCTTTTCGGGATTCTTCTTTCTTATTGTATCACAGTTTGTGCTGAATGTCAATGAAAGTTTACTGAAATTACTCAGTTTACCCAATAATCTCGGTAAACCGGATAATATCAGTAATCATGGTACACCGGGTAAGCTGAGTAATTCCGGTAATATTGATAAACCGAGTAATCCGGATAATACAAGTAATCTGGGTAAACCAAGATTATTCAGTAAACTGAGTATCATGCGTAATATCAGTAATCTAAGTAACATGGGTAATATGAGTAATCCTAGTAACACGAGTAATCTCAGTAAGCTGGTAACTATGGTAATACGGGTAAACTGAGTAGCCTGAGTAATATCAAAAATTCAAGTAAGTTGAGTAATACCGGTAAGCCAAGTAAACTGGGTAACATAAGTAAACCGAGTAACATGAGTAAACTTCGTAATACGGATAATCTCAGTAATATGGACAAACCGGGTAATGCAAATAAACTGAGTAACATGAGTAAACCGAGTAACATGGGTAAAACGGATAATATGAGTAAACTGAGTAATCAGAGTAAACTTATATATACGGATAAACTGAACGATCAGGCTAAAATCAGCGGCTTATATTATCTGCACGTACTGCGGCAACACGGACGGCAAATGATATCACGATATGATATATAAATAGTGCATAGGTCGCGGGGCATCTGAATGAACAGGACAAAGCGGCTGCGATGCGCAACAGAAAGCGGCAGGAAGGGGAGTGCAGGACCGTGAAAGAACACAAGATCAACCGGCTTGCTTGACAGCGGCGGGGGACTGAATAAAATATGTATGCTGAATGATAAATGTGCATGATATAGAAGAAAAGTATATGGCATATTGCACAAAAATCATTTGAAAATAAGCCGCATATTCTTATCGACAAAAAGAAATAATGTTTGATAATCACGTATCTGCATTATATTCGTTATGGTTGCCGGAAGCGTTGCCGCCGCGTAATAAAAAATTACACTTGCAGTTTTTGTCAAATCAGAGTATAATACAAACATAAACAACAGCAAAGGAGAAAGCGACTTGAACTTCTACGAATATCTGGATATGCTGCAAAAGAAATACGGTACCACCAATACTGAGCTTCTCGAAGAACTTGCGGCTGCCGGTATCCGTATTTCAAAGAGCAATCTTTCCCATAAGCTGAAAGGCGAACGCCGCCTGACAGACGAGGAACTGGATATCTTCATTCAGACCGTCTGCCCGACTGCTTCCGAGGAATCGGAGCTGTGCGCACTGTATAAGGTCGCACAGTTCGGCGAGGATCACTACAAGGAAGTTGAGGTGATCCGGCGCGGAATCAACTCTCTCTCAGATGATTCTGTTCTGCGTATTCCTGAGGATCTTCCCGATCCGGCGGCACATACCGATATCCGCGGCGAAAAAAACCTCAAGGATATGATCCTTGCGATCCTGCGCGATGCATGGGGCAGAGGCGCGGTCTTCATTCAGTGTCCGGCAAAATTCCGGGGACTGTCCGATGCGATCTGCGCAAACAGCTACCGCTGCGCATCTGAGGTAAAGCACCTGATCTGCATTGACAACTCGGACGGCAACTCTCTGGATGACGATTATATGCAGACCGTTTTTTCCGCTGATAAGATCGCCTGCTTCAATATCGCCTATGAAGCAAGATACTATTATGATAATGTCAACATCGTCGGCGACGGATTCATTCCGTTCCCGTTTTTCCTCGTAACTGACCGCTACCTGCTGCTGATCGCGCACGACTTCAAAAGCGGATTTCTCCTGCGTGACGATAAGGTCATCGAAAGATACCGCGAAGAATTCAACCGCGCTTATAAAAAGTGTCAGCCGCTTATGCGCCGCACAGACGGTGTCATGGAAAGCCTCTGGACGATCTCCGGTCTCGAAGAATCCTGCACAAAGCAGTATTTCGTCCTGCGGCACGGCGTCAGTTATCTGCAAGGTCTGGACGACAGCCTGCTGAAGACCTGTCTGCCGGAAGACCTTCCCGATCGGGATGCACTGCTCCCGATGCTCAAGCGTGAGATCAGCGCCGCCGGCAATCCGCTTTGCTGCGTCCTGCATACCGATACGGATGCTGATGCATTTCTGCAAAACGGTGTGCTGATGGATCTGCCGGGCAGCCTGATGCTCCCCGTTCCGAGATTCAGCCGCGCACAGCTTATCCGCCGCGCTTCCCAGTCCGGCAGCGATACGCGCCGCGTGTCAGCCGGTTTCCTTGAAATCGCCCCGAATATTTCGGTGAGCTGCTACGATAACGGTACGGTTGCTTTGGTTCATTTCGGAACAGAGCCGCATTGCTTCACGATCACTGAGCATAAATTCTGCAACGCGGTGCGCAGCTTCTTTACTTATCTTCTGGAGCTTGAATCAGCGTCCGACCAGTTTGATGAGATCATCCGGTAAACATTTTGACATGATTATTTTCCGGCAAAGCACAAACTGGAAAATTCTGAATGATATAAAGGAGTATTACAAGTATTACAGAAGAAAGTTGAGGAATCAGATCTATGAGAGTATTGCTGCTGGACCGGAATGAAGCCTACGCCGAGAGATTTGCGCAATATCTCGGAAAACAGGGCGACATACAGGTTTCGCTTTGCAATGATTTGGATATCTGTAAAAAAATGCTCAATGAGGAGCTGTTCCAGGTCGTTCTGTTCGATGCAGAGTTCGACAACGAGAATCCGGCTGATTATAACCGGAAAATGACAGCATTTGCGTTTATTTCATCCGTAAAAGACCAGATCGGCAATACGGATACTATATATAAGTACAGCAGCGTTTCCGAGATCTGCGAGGAGATCATGCGCATCTATACCGAGCATACACAGCATGAGATCAAGCAGGATACTTCCGCTGACGGCGTTTCGGCCGCAGCTGAAGTTCTGACATTTCTTCCCGTCAACGGCGGCGCGGGCAGTTCCACAATGGCAGCTGCCGCCTGCATCTCACTCGCCGCAAGAGGCAGAGTGCTTTACGTCAATCTTGAACAGCGTTCGGCTGAATCTCTGATCTTTTCATCCGACAGCAAAAAATGCATCACCGATGTGATCGCAGCGCTCCGGACGAATTTCCAGCTGAAAGAAGCCAAAAAGCTGCTTGATACCGTCATCCTTACCGATACTGCCCACGGCGGCGGCAATCTGGATTTCATAAAAGGCTATCTCAATATCTTCGACTGCCAGAGCATGACACCGCAGCTCCTTGAAACGCTGCTCACGATCCTGCGAAAGCAGTTCCAGTACAGATATATTATTATAGATGCTGATTTCATTATCAGCGACCTGCTCCGCAGACTGATCGTGCTTTCTGATAAGCTGATCTTCGTTTCGACAGGCACCGATTCCGCGAACCGCAAGACAGAGGGCATTCACCGCTATCTGGAGATCGTCGAGCGTGAGGAGGACAGTGCAATGCCGAAAAAATATCTGCTGTTCAATCAGTATTACGGAATGCAGAATGAAGACACCGTTGCGCGTGACATGAAGATTATCGGCAAGATCGGAAGATACCGTTCCGATGACCACTCGCTGCTTTCCGCAGCCGGCGTTGTCGGACAGATCGTCAATTTACAGGGCACTTTCGATGCGCTCGCGTAACAGGATGTGAATGAATGAAAAAATCAGATGTCATTGAGGAGATCGTCAAGCGCATCTGCGATATGATCGACGGCGGACATTCCGACAACAGCGGTTCCGCTTCGCAGGAGAGTATCGAGGTCGCAAAGAACCGTTCCGAGGTTCTGCAAAAATACCGTGATGCTTCCGATGACGAATTTCGCCTCTATATTATAGACATACTCAATTCGATGCTGCTGGATAACGGCGATTATATTGCATCGGACGGCGCTCCCTGCTATATGACACCCGATGACCGCGCTCTGATCCAGGAACGTGTATTCGGAACATACAGAGGTCTTGGCCTGCTCGATACGCTTCTCATGAATGAGGAGATCACCGAGCTGATGATCAACGGACCGGACAACATCTTCGTTGAAAAACGAGGCAGAGTCATTCGCCTGAATGAACGCTTCTGCAATGATGTTGACTGCACCGAGGAGGAACGGCGCGACCGCGGAGAAAAGCAGCTTCGCAAGATCATCCGCCGTATCGTTGATATCTGCGGCAGAGATATTTCTGATGCAAACCCGATCGTTGATGCCCGTCTGAAAGACGGTTCGCGTGTCAACATCGTCCTGCATCCGATCGCACTCGGCGGCGATACCGTTACGATCCGTAAGTTCTCCAAAAAGCCGATGAGCGTCGAAAAGCTCATCGCCTATAAATCCATTACACAGGAAATCGCAGACAAGCTCAAACTGCTTGTCAGCGCGAAATATAACATCTTCATCAGCGGCGGTACCGGCTCCGGAAAGACGACCTTCCTGAACGCGCTTTCCAACTACATCCCCCGCGATGAACGTGTCATTACCATTGAGGACTCCGCTGAGCTGCAAATCACCGGCGTTGATAACCTCGTCAGTCTGGAAACAAAACAGGCAAACTCCGAAGGCAAGGGCGGCATTACGATCAAGGATCTGATCAAATCTTCGCTCCGAATGCGTCCGGAACGGATCGTTGTCGGCGAAGTCCGCGGCGAGGAAGCGCTTGATATGCTGCAGGCAATGAATACCGGCCATGACGGCTCGCTTTCCACAGGTCATGCAAACTCCGCAAAGGATATGCTGACGCGACTGGAAACAATGGTTTTGCAGGGTGCTTCCGGCTTGCCGCTGGATGCAGTCCGCCGTCAGATCGGCTCGGCACTCGATATCATTGTGCATCTTTCCCGTATGCGTGACCATTCCAGAAAGGTCGTTGAGATCTCCGAGGTGCTTGGCTACGAACACGGCGAGATCATAATGAATCCGCTGTATGTCTTTGAGGAGGATGAAAATTCCACGCTGGAAAAGGTTTCAGGCGGTCTGAACCGCACCAAGAATCCGATGAGAAATACAGAGAAGCTCCGGCAGGCAGGTATTCTTGAGGATTTGTAAGTGAGGTAGGATATGTCCAAAGAAAAAGCACCAAAGAAGAAAAAGAAAAAAACAGTTATCAATAAAGGTATCAGCGGCGCAGGTACGGATTACACAGTATATGTGATGTCCGGAGGCGAAAAGCTCGTTGCAGTCGTGATCGGTTTTGCGGTCGGATTCGCCGCTGCATACGTTTATTTAAGCAATATCCCGCTCGGCATTATCATCGGCGCGATCGCCGGCTGGAAAGCGATCGACATTTTCAGCAAGAAGCGTCAGACGGACAGACAGCGCAATCTGCGGCTTCAGTTCCGTGACCTGCTCGAATCGCTGAGTAATTCCTATACGGTCGGCATGACAGCGAGCCGCGCGTTCCATAACGCATATAACGATATGGTCACAGAGCACGGCAAGGATGCACTGATCTCGAAAGAGCTTCAGCTCATCTGCGCGATGCATGACGGTCAGGGCGTTGAGATCAAAGATATGGTCACAGACTTTGCAAACCGCAGCGGTCTGGATGATGTCCGTTCCTTTGCAAGCGTCTACGATGTCGCAACCGATCTGGGCGGCGATATCGGAAAGGTCATCCGCGAAACACGTGATATGATCGGCGATAAGATCGAGATCGAGCTTGAGATACAGACGATGGTGACCGGTCAGAAGAATCAGCTCAACATTCTCGCAGTTATGCCGCTTCTCATGGCGTTCCTGACAAAGACATTTTCAAACGGTGATCCGAGTACGCTTGTTATCATCGTCAAGCTGATCGCACTTGTGCTCTTTGTATTTGCCTACTGGCTCGGCACGAAGATCGTTGATATCAAGGTTTGAGAGGAGAACAGAGAAATGAACACATTGATTTTTATCTGTACGCTCCTTGCAACACTGCTTGTTGTTTTCTGGCTGTTCCTCTTTTTGCGGTACAGCAAAAAATACAGCAAGATCATCGAAAGCATCGACGGTAAGATCTTCACAATGAAGGATCTTTACTTCATCGGGCTTGGCATGATTGATATGTACGAGCATTCATCCCGAAAGAAGATCACGACCTCTGATAAAGCAATCACACAGTGTAAAAAACTGGCAGAGGCATTCGGCAGAGACAACGGCGAGCTGTACTATTATGTTACATCCGCCGCAAAGCTCTCACTGATCATGACATTCCTGCCGATCGGTCTGCTGCTTGCTGCTTTGATGAAGTCGGCAGTCGGATTCCTTGCGGGCGCTCTGCTCGTGATCGTGTTTCCGTATGGTGTGCAGTCCGGTATCAATACTGCGATCGCCAACAAGAAGGATGCGATCGTTTCCGAATTCCCGAAAATGGTATCCAAGATGACGCTTCTGGTCAATGCCGGAATGCTGCTGCGCAGAGCATGGGACGAAGTTGCAGAATCCGATCCGGATGCAACGGAAGGTCTTTATGCGGAGATGCGCACCGCTTCCAGAGATATTCTGGAAGGCATGACCATTGAGCAGGCGATGGATGAATTTGCAACACGCTGCGGTGTCAAGGAGATCAGAAAGTTCGCCTCGATCTATGTTCAGGCAGTCAAGCGCGGTGCATCCGAATCCATTGAGTCCATGAAGATCATGGCAGATGAAGCATGGGAGCAGAAAAAACAGTACTCCAAGCAAAAGGGTGAGGCTGCGGCTTCTAAGCTCCTGATTCCGAATATGATCATGTTCCTCGGCATTCTTGTTGTTGTCGCGGTTCCGATGATCGCATCTATGCTGGGTTCATTCAATGCCTAATTTACAAAAGAAATATGAAAAAGAACTCCGCGCAAGTACAGAGTACATTCCGCTGAACCGCTTCTGGATCACAGTCATGTTCATTCTTGTGATCGTGCTTGCGATCGCGGTTTCCGAATATCTGACACGCGGAAAGATCGCCCCGCTGTTTGAAGGCGGATGGCTGACATACATAATCAGCGAGATCTGCCGCGTGATCAGCGAATTCATTGCAATGGTCGTTGAAGCGCTCCTTTCGCTCCATTATTAAGAATGCCTGCGGCAGCAGAGCAAAAGCATGCGTTGCTTTGCAGAGCCGTGCATATATTGGCAGAATTAACATCATGATTGGGATGCAATATCCCGCAACATTAGGAGGAAATAAAAATGTTTGACAAGTTTGCTGTTTCGTGCCTGACCGCCTGCTACAAGGCAAAGGCAAAGTTCAAGAAGCTGACATCCGGCGAAGACGGTATGGAAACGCTCGAAACCATCATCATCGTAGCGATCGCAGTGATCGTTGCAGGCTTTATCGTCAACTTCCTGACCAGAGGTAAGTTCGGCGGTGCTAATAGTGACCAAGGCTTGATCGGATATCTGTTTGAACAGATCGGTAACATGATTGCAAATCTCTTCACCGGCAATACAAATCCGAACGTCAATCCGTCCACAGTAGTACAGACCCCGTGATCCACTGCACAAAAACCGATTTCTTTAGTGACAAACAATATGACATGAACAGGGGAGCATTTCCCCCGTTCATCACAAGGAGAAAAATGATTGACAAGATTGCTGTTTCGTGCCTTGTGATCTGTTATAAGGTGCGAACACAGCTTGAAAAGCCGCTGTCCGATGAGGACGGCGGGATCAAACTGAAGATCATACTTGCGATCTTATTGAGTCTTGTGCTTGCAGGCATCCTGACAGAACTTCTGACCAGAAACCGGGTCTGCGATGAAGGACACGGCGTGATCGGTCATATAGTTTCTGTGGTCGCCCATGTGATCGAGTGTGATATCATAAATGCAAAGTATGATCATATCCCAGTCACTACAGGCATACCTAGCTGATATCGCGTATAGATTTTATTTACGACATACTGCTTTGACATATCAGAGATTTTATAATGACAGAACGCGATATAGGAATTTACGCCAGTCATTCGCGGCATGTTAGCGGATGACTGGCTTTCCATGATACAAAAGAATTATTTTGTATCATGGAAAGCCAAAAATGGCACAAACCGAAAAATGAAAGGAGCAGTTCAATGATACGGAGTTCACACCACCTGCGGCGTGATGACGGCGCAGAAACGCTTGAAGCAGCTCTTATATATCCGATTGTGCTGCTGATTATCAGCAGCTTAATTTATTTTGGTGTGTTTATATTGCAGTATGTATCGGTTGCATCCTATGCAGATAAGATCGCACTGCTTGCGGCGCGTGAGGTCGCTTTTCCGGGATACATACAGCTGATATCGGGAGACAGCGTCTCAACCGGTGCGATCGAGATCCAGCTTGATGATTTTTCACAGGCTGCATCCAGTGATCCGAATACCGTTAATTCCGTAATAACGATTCCGAGTGAGGCAAAACAGGTTCATGCCCGTGCATACCGCTACTGGAAATCGGATCCGCTGGACTCGTCCGGTATTGAAAACAATGCCACCATCGCAGGCGGATCTTATAATGCAAAATCGGTTCTGGAAAATCTCCTCAGCGAAATGGTAAACAATAATTCATTCCTGCTCGGCAATCAGCCGGCAACGGTCGAGATCACCTGCGAAAACTATTTTATTACGCAGAATGTCATAGTTCATGTCGATCAGCAGTTAATGGGATCCGGTTTTCTTTCGGCAGTCGGCGTTCCAGATCCGGCAGTTCATGTGAGTTCACTTGCATCCGCAAATGACACTGATGAATTTATCCGGAATACGGATTTTGTTTGCGATTCGCTTGAAATGATCGCCAGAAAGCTGGATATTGATGTTGATTCGATACGCGATAAATTTACGGAAATAAAGGATACACTTGGTTTAGACTGATAAAAGAGGTGCTTAACAGATGAATATGAACAGCCGTGTAAAAGGTTCGATCTCGATCATGCTGACATTGATCCTGCTTCCGATGATGACCTATGCAACGCTGATCGTGGACGCTTCCCGTCTTCAGGTTGCCCGTACCAATATTTCCGGAGCAGGCGATCTTGTGCTGAATTCGATCATGTCGGATTATAACACGAAGCTTGAAGAAATGTACGGACTTTTTGCAAATACGACATCCGAGGAAGACCTCAAGGACGTTTTGCAGGCATATTTCAAGCAGACGATCGAGAGCGCTTTCGTGCCGGAAATGCAGAAGATTGACGGTCAGTACGTTGAGAATGCGATCAACGGTGTGCTGCAATCCGAAACCTTTGATCCGGATGAAATCACCAATTTTCTTGCAATGCAGCTCCAGTCCTTCGCGGCAACACCCGTGACCGGTTCTGCACTTGCCAATCCGAATACGCTGAAACGGCAGATCATCGAATATATGAAGTATCGCGGACCGGTTTCGCTCGGCAGCACGATCCTCGGTAAGCTGGATTATCTTAAGGATGCAAATCAGCAGCTCGATGCCGTTGACAATAAGGTGCAGTATGCGGAAAAACTCGGTCAGATGCAGGGTCCGTGTCAG
>JAZQOZ010000199.1:0-5754 GCA_045628085.1 Oscillospiraceae bacterium
TGATCAACCGTTCTCTGTTTGCATCGCTCGGATATACTGATGCGCAGGGCAGACAGAATATCCGCAGAGTATTCTGCGTATGGCACAAAGGACTCGGCAGACATCTGATCTCAGAGAGCGGCAGATACTACCGCTATAACGTCCGGCAGAGAATTTGAGAACGGTTATGCAAAATATTCAGAAAGCCATTAAAGCAAAAAGAACCGCGAAGCCGGAATTTTCTCCGGTTTCGCGGTTCTGTATTTATTCTGCCGATTCATCGCTCTCATTATCTGCGTCTATAAAAACGATCTCATAATTCTGAACCTGATCAGACATTGTCAGAATATTTGTCAGAACATTCTTTGCATTTTCATTGACCTGCTGAAGGAAATGTTCATCTTGGATAAGCTCATCCTCTGCATCCTGCTGAAGTTTTCCGATGTTGTTTGTAACTTCCTCCGGCTTGATCTCCGTGAAAATAGATTTCTTGGCATCAAAATATACAAAGCTGTTCATATCAATTTCATTGGATGTGATATAGGGCGCAGGCAATGTCACATTGACGACTTTACTTTCTTCATCAACTGCATACTGAACCGCAGAGAGATCAATGCCGCCGCTGATCGTTCCCTCATAGGTAAATACGATCTGCTCCGTTGTGATTTTCTTGAATAAGCTGGAATTGCCAGTCTTTTCATACGTTGAAGCATTTTTATAGTAGTATTTCTGTGCAACCAGTTCACTTGCCGGTTTCACGATTTCTTCAAGCGTTTCAACAGTCAGAGCCGCTGTGTTTGGATTCAAATTTGCGGCTGTATCATCAAGCGGTATTTCTCTTGGATTGCCGCCTCTGCCGATCGCAAATCCGCTGATGCCGCCGGCAAGCAGCAGTGCTGCACCGGATACGGCAAAAATGATCGTCTTATTCATACAAGTTCTCCTCTATCGCTTTTGTCAGTGATTAACGGTATACCGTTACCTAATTATATCACGATAAATACGAAAAGTCAACGGTTTACCGACAATAATTGCAAACAAAAAATGGTATCATATTTTGTGTAATATGACTATCAGGAGGTCTGCTATGAAAATCTCGGAAGCAGTTGCCGGACGAATCATTGAACTGTGTAATGAACGTAATATCACGGTTAATAAGCTTTGCACACTTTCAGCGATCACGCAGTCAACGGTAAATGATATCGTAAATCACCGTGCCAAGAATATTGGGATTGTCACGATCAAAAAGATTTGCGACGGTCTGGATATCACCATTATGGATTTTTTTGATGCGGATATATTCAGAGAACTCGAACAGGAGATCCAGTAACAAAGAGAGCGCAGAGTAAGCGATTACCCTGCGCTCATTTGTATGTTAATTATGCGAAAGACTGATTATCAGGTGACTGTATAGATCGTAACCGGATTGCCTGCGGTAAAGCTGCCGCCGTCTGTTCTGTCCGTATACGAACCGCCGAAATAGACATAATGATCGCCGCTGCCGTCTGTGCTGCCGCCGTAATTGACGTTATATTCTGCATTGAGCAGCAGTTCGGGGCCGGAATAGATCACATACTTATAGTTATTCGGAGAGGTCATCGTAAAGATGCCGTTGCCGCCGCTGGTTACATTGACAATCGTACCGGCAGGCTGCGAATTGGCAAACATCAGACCGATAACATTTGCGGTTGTCGCCGCAGCATCCGGCATGGTGCAGGTATTGCCGATCGCCCAGAAACTGCCGCCCGTGACAGACAGCGAACCGTCGCAGTAGATCGCGCCCTTTTCCTCACGAACGCCGCCGATAAACACCGATGAACCGCCCGTGACATTGATATAGCCGTCCGTCTTGATGCCGTTCGTACCGCCGAGGCAGTAGTTGACACCGCCGTTGATCTCAATGCCGTCATTGGAGTGCAGGCAGGATTTTGCTGCTTCGATATTCAGCGTACCGCCGTTGATCACGATATCGTCATCGCTCTGAACACCGTGCGCATAGTTCGCCTTGATATTCAGTTCCCCGTCGCCTTTGATCTGAACGGTATCCTCAGAGAAAACCGTGCCCTTATCCTCATCGTGAACGCCGCCGTCCTCAAGATAATTGACCGATCCGGCAAGCGAATTGATCGTCAGCTTTTTCGCATTCAGGCAGCAGATCGCAGAGCCGGCATGATTGGTGATGCTTGCGCCGTTCAGATGCAGTTTCACCTTTTTCTTATCCGTATTGACCAAAATCTGACCGTTTGAGAGCGTACCGGAGATCTCATACGTGCCGCCCTTTGCGATCGTGATCTGACCGCCGTTCACCGCAATGCCGTCACCGGAATACTGTGCTGTTGTATCATTCAGATAGATGTATTTCGTAGGCTTTTCCGTATCTTCCGGATCGTTGTCATCGTCATCACCGACTACAGCCGCCGCTGTTGTTGTCGTGGTTGTTTTTTTGTTATCGGCAGGCTTTGCTGTCGTCGTCTTTGCAGAATCACCGCCTGCATGGTTTTCATTCTTGGAAGATGTGTTGTCCGCGTCATCTTTCTCTGACGTTTTCGCAGAACCGCTGCTGTCTTTTGATGACTCTGACTCCTTGCTCTTGGAATCCTTTGCATCTTTTGAGTCTTTTGCATCCTTAGAATCTTTTGAACTGCCGGAATCTTTATCCTTTTTCGAGCTGCTTTCCTTGTCTTTTGCATCTGCACTGCTTTCAGAATCAGGATCCGCAGCATCCGATTCTTCGATTTCATCTGCATCTTCAGAAGACGTATCCTCTGCAATGCTTTCGGATCCTGCCGGATTCTCCGCAATATCCGATGATGTACCGTCGCCGCAGGCGGTCAGACCGCCGAGCATCAGCAATGCAGCAAGAAGTGCGGCGTATGCTTTATTTGCATGATTTTTCATAAATCCACCCTTTCATGGCATCAGAACAAAAAAGACCGAGGCAAGGTTTCCTCAGTCTTTTCCGTTGCTGTTATTATTTTGACTTTGTATCATAGATCTGATCGTCATATTTATAGAGTACCAGCGTGACGTTGAGGTTGCCGTTCAGCGCGCGGAGCTCATCAATAAACTTTTTCTGGTCAGCATCCGTTTTCACGCGGATCGAATAGATCAGATCAAACAGAGTACCGAAATCAGTTGTTTTCACACGGCGAAGTACAAAATTCGTTGTATACTTCTCAAATACCTTGTCAAACAGACCGTTATAATTGAGATTCTCCGGAATCGTAACCTTCAGAGTCATATCCTGCGTTTTCGGAGCTGCAAAATTGCTGACATTGAAAATGATCAGCACAGCAGCAAGGATCAGGAAGATCAGGCAGGCATATCCGACAAAACCGATGCCGCAGACCGTACCCATGACCATTGCAAAGAAGATATACGCGATATCACGCGGATCTCCGGGCGCGGAACGGAATCTGACGAGCGAGAATGCACCGGTCAGCGAAATCGAGGCGGTAATGCCGAGCGTGCTGTCAGCAAGCAGGCACATCATCACGATGATCGTCGCAACCAGACCGGAAAGCATCGGCATTGTAATGACATAACTTTGCGCATAACCGGTTTTACGGTGTGTAAACATATAGACCAGACCGATCAGTACACCGAGCACCAAAGCGGCGAGGATACAGGTCAGGATCTGTCCGGTAGACGGGAAATCCAAATTGACGGCTGACTGGTCATCAAAAACACGGGCGAATACATTGTTTGCCATGACGGCGGCAAAATTAGGCATAAATAATCTTCCTTTCTTCTTCTGTTTGTGCTTTGACTTTTTCAAGCACATGGTTCTTGTAAGCGGTTCCGTACTTGGAGAAACTGATCTTACGGATCTGAAGCTCCGAAAGTGCCTGTGTCATCCACATCGGGAACGCACCGGGAACCTTGATCTCCATCAGGCGCTGATCGGGCAGGATGAGCTGTGAACCGTAGCTTTCCTTTGCAAGTGTCAGATCAGAACGTCTTGCGGTGATCTGGCGGTCAAAGGTCAGGCGGAATTCAGAATCATCTTTTCCGAAAAACGCAGCACGCTGGTAGCTGATATACTGCCGCGGCTGAATGGAGTCATAGAAATTCAGGAAGACATCCAGTTCGCGCATGACCTGCTTGTCAATGAAGCGCTCATAATGCGGCTTCACGCGGGACTGGATATAAGCCTCTGCTTCTGCGAGTGTCATGGCAACACGGCGCTTTGTCACAATGCCGCCGATCTTCTTTTTGACCTCAAGAAAGACAGAGGAATCCGGCGATGCCGGAGAATAATAACTACGCAGACGGAGTTTTTCCTTATAATAAGGTTTTTCTAGTGACTGACGGATCAGGAAGTTATCGGGCGTATCATAATAGATATTATAGATACCATATTCCTTTCCGTCGAGACAGTACGCATCCGGATTCATGTATTCATGCACGATCGGAAGAAGCGCATCAAACTGTTCCTTGGAAAGCAGGAACTTCACTTCACGGCGCTGAAATGTACTGATGGCCATAAAAATTGCCTCCTTTACTGAAAAAGTTACGAGGGCGCAGAAAACTGCACTGAATTACGTTCCGCGCAAAGCACAGACTTTCCCCCAGCTTGATTCCAGTATATCGGAAGCAACTTAAATGAATCTGAAAAAATCAAAAATAAACATATAAAGAGGATAATATGTAAACTCTGTAGCGGGATCCCACACCGTCTGTATATATTTATCGGATCGGCGGAAGAAAACCGTTTTCTGCGGCTCAGTCTTTCAGCGGCAGACCTTTTGCATCCGTTTTGATCGAGCCGGTCAGGCACATAATGCCTTCCACAATGCCCCAGATCGCAGATGCCCAGCTCAGAATACCGCAGGACAAAACAGTCATAAGAAGCTGTGCGATCGCCTTGCCGGTATAGCCGAGATAGAAATTATGAACACCGAAACAGCCGAGGAAAATGCCGAGCAAGCCTGCCGCGACCTTCGATTTATAGGTCACGCCCTGATAGAGCTGACCGTTTGCATTCTGCTGGAAGGTATTGGGCGCACTGTAGCCCGTAGTATTCTGACCGAATGCAGACGCATTGGGATCAGCAGAACGAAACGTCTGCGCACCGGGCTGCTGAAATGCCCCCGGCTGCTGGACCTGCTGAAACTGCGGCTGCTGAAATGCATCGGGCTGCTGGAACTGCGGCTGTGCCGGCTGCTGATACTGCTGCGCAAAATCCGGCTGTGCCTGGAACTGTCCGTTGCCCAGACTGTTCACAGACTGACCGCAAACCTCACAAATGAACGCGTTGCTCGGAGTATCCGAACCGCAGCTCGCACAATATTTCATACCTGTTCCGGCGGCAAATCCGCACTTCGGACAGGTGATATCCGTTTCCAGCATGACCTCTGCACAATTTCTGCAAAACATATATTTGTTACCTCCTTTTGTCACGCATACACAAATGTATAACACACTGTTTGTATTATACTCTCTTTTTTCTGTTCTGTCAAGAGGATTCGCAGTTTTCGTACACTGGATTTTCGCAGTAATGTTTTCAGTCGGCAGTGCCGACAGCCGTTTTATCGCCCATGATGCGCCCTACGGGATTTTTTCTGTATTTTCCCATTGCAATTACTGCGATAATATGATATAAGCCGGCAGTGCCGACACAGTCTGTTGAAAAACTATGTGTACGCCAAAATAAAAGTTTTGATCGAACTTTTTCAAAAGTTCGCAGGTCAAGGGCAGCGCCCTTGCCGCCCATCGCAATGGGCGGAACACCCTTTGACTTCCGGCTCGGGAAGATAGGGGCTTGGGGGAAGC
>JAZQOZ010000200.1:0-3254 GCA_045628085.1 Oscillospiraceae bacterium
GCGATAAGAGGATGAGCAATTCATGTTGAGAACAAAAGACCTGAATGTCACCCTGTCAATGAGCGCTGCCAGCATCATCTCGTTGTCGAAAAGCTGTGTCCATTCTGAAAACTCCAGGTTGGTCGTAATGATCACGCTGGAGCGCTCAGAACGCTCGGAGATGACCTGAAACAGCATCTCGGACTGGTATCTGTTGAAAGTCAGATAACTTAGTTCGTCAATGATCAGCAGCTCATTTTTGTTCAGTGCCTTCTCAAATCGGGACAGCCGGTTCATCTGTACTGCCTCTGCAAGCTCTGCTGCAAGATTGACAGCAGTATAGAATTTCACACGGTATCCCGCTTCACAGGCATTCATCCCGAGCGCAATCGAAAGATGCGTCTTGCCGCTTCCGGGATTTCCAATCATGACAATGTTTTGCCGCTGTTTGATGAAGTCGCAGGAAGCCAGCTGGCGGATTGTGCTTTCGCTCACGTTCTCCAGTCGCGTCAGATCAAATTCGTCAAGTGTTTTCGGAGAAGGAAACCTTGCCGCTTTGATTCGTCGCTTTTGTCCGGTGACGGAGCGTTCAGCAAGCTCCTGTTTCATCAGCTGAATCAAAAATTGTTCGTAGCCGTCTTCTGCGGAAAGCTGTCGGATGATCTTTTCATAGCTATTGAAAGACGGAAGCCGCAGCTGTTTGGCATAGAGCCGGATCGTTTCCTTTTGTACGCTGTTCATACGGATTCACCGCCTCTCAGCAGCGAATCATAGCGCTGTAGGTTCGGCATCAGAATATGAATCTCCGGCGCTGTGGTAATGGCGGATGTTTCTGCTTTGCAGGTACAGGCATACAGCGTTTCATAAGAATCCGCATAGGGCAGATATTGCAGCAGCGTATCTCCCTCCTCCAGATAGAGCCGCAGTGCCTTGACAATTTCTTTCGGGCTCTGCAGTTTCATCAAAAAACTATAGAAGGCTTGGGGGACTGTTTCTTTGACAGGCGCGGCGTGGTATACGCTTCGCGGGCGCTTTTCGATCAGTCCGATGTAGTGTTCCAAACGATAATGTGTCTGGTTACGCCCGTGTGTCAACCGACTCTGAGGAACAGCGGACATCATACACCGCACAGGTAGAATACTACACGAATTACATCAAAAGCCGGTCAGACTGGGAGTTTGTGAACGTGTATACGGACGAAGGCATCTCAGCGACCAATACAAGACACCGTGACGGCTTCAATACCATGATCGATGACGCTCTGGCAGGAAAAATCGACCTGATCGTTACATAATCCGTATCCCGTTTTGCCCGTAATACCGTTGACAGCCTGACAACCGTCAGAAAGCTGAAAGAGAAAGGCATTGAGGTATATTTCGAGAAAGAGAATATCTACACCCTTGATGCGAAAGGCGAACTTCTGATAACAATCATGAGTTCATTAGCACAGGAAGAATCACGTTCCATCTCTGAAAACGTAACATGGGGACAGCGGAAGCGTATGGCAGACGGCAAGGTCACAATTCCCTATGCCAGATTCCTTGGATACCGCAAAGGTGAAAACGGACTGCCTGAAATCATTCCGGAGGAAGCCGAAACAGTCAGGCTCATCTACAAATCCTTCATGGAGGGGATGACACCGGGCATGATCGTAAAAATGCTGATGGAGCAAGGTGTCCCTGCACCCGGCGGCGGAGATAAATGGTATACACATACTATTAAAAGTATTCTGACGAACGAGAAATACAAGGGTGCGGCATTGCTTCAAAAGAAGTTCACTGTGGACTTCCTGACAAAGAAGCAGAAAGTCAATGAGGGCGAAGTTCCGCAGTATTATGTGGAAGATAGCCATGAAGCGATTATAGAACCGGAAGAATTCGAGCTTGTGCAGGCTGAAATCGAACGGCGGAAGGAACTGGGAAAAGCCTATAGTGGTGGCAGCATCTTTTCTGCGAAAATCATCTGCTCCTGCTGTGGTGGGTTCTTCGGCTCAAAAGTCTGGCATTCAACTTCCAAATACCGCCGTGTGATCTGGCAGTGCAACCACAAGTTCAAAAACGGAGAGAAATGCACAACGCCACATTTGTATGAAGATGTAATTAAAGAGAAGTTCGTCCAGGTCTGCGGTATGGTAGGTGAGTACAAAGAAGACTTTCTACTTTCCTGCCGGCAAATCGTGGATATGCTTTCTGATTGTTCAACATATGACAAACAAATCAACACTCTGCAAATCAGGGCAGATGAACTGACAGCGGTCATGCAGGCATTCATTAAGGACAACGCAGAAAACGCACAGGATCAGAAACTCTACAGACAGAGATTTGCTGAATATGAGAAGCAGATGAACGAGGTCGAGAGTAATCTTCAGAGCTTGCAGCATAAAAAAGCTGAGCGGCTCTCACGGAAGGAACTACTGCTTGGTATGATTTCAGAACTTGAAAAAACTGACATGATGATTCACGAGTTCGATGAAAAGATCTGGCGGCTGAGGGTCGAGAAAGCAACCGTGGGAACGGACGGCAAGCTGACGTTCACACTCAGGAACGGCATGGAAATTGAAGTGTAAATATATTTTTAGGGGCTGCAAGGCTTGTGTGGTAACGGTAATCACACAGCTTTGCAGCCCCTCTTTTTTTATGTCCAGCATAAAAGCCTGTGGAGATACATACTATCTGATAGTACTCCACAGGCTTTGTACATCTTAAAGTGCCTATTTACAGCCTTTTCTGAGTTTCGTTACAAAAGTCAACGATAACCCCAAAAACAGCTCAAAATGCACCCTAAATGATTTTCGATTTTTCGCAAAAATCAACGATAGCTTGGGTAATCGTTGACTTTTGAGGTCAGTCTACTCATTTTTGACCTATTTCGACCATTTTTAGGGGCATATAACGCTCTATCCTATTCCCTACCGTTTCCGATTGCCCTCAAAAACTGCGTATTTCCTGCGTCTAGGCATAATAATGCACCCCAACTTTGATTGTATCAAAATTAGGGTGCTAATATGGTTGCGGAGGGCGGATTTGAACCACCGACCTTCGGGTTATGAGCCCGACGAGCTTCCAGGCTGCTCCACTCCGCGTCAACAATGATATTATATCACAAGATGAAAGAAAAGTCAAGTATCAAAAGCAAAAAATGTGATTATACACATAAAACTAATGAGAGTAGGAGTATTTGTGTTAAAGGTGGTATAGCATGGAATCAACGAAAAATGGTGCAATTTATCTTCGATTGTCAAGAGAGGACGGAAAAGAAACAGAATCAGAAAGTAT
>JAZQOZ010000201.1:0-5816 GCA_045628085.1 Oscillospiraceae bacterium
AATTTTTGAATTTAAATTTGCACAATCCCAAGCGCAGTTAGCATCCAAATGTGAAGAAGCACTGCAGCAAATAGAAATGCTTGATTACAAATCAGAGTTCTCAGACCTTGGAATTGACAACATCATCAAATACGGGCTCGCATTCTATAAAAAGACCTGCAAAGTAAAACTCGGAAATTGATTAACCTCAGCGTTGTTTTGTAAGCAATAATGCTCATAATACAGCAATTTACAGCACACAAACAGCCGCCAACGGGCGGCTGTTTTTTAACCGTCAAACATTCCCAGATAAAGCAACTGGCTCACTGAAGTGAACTGCTATTGTATAATAAATATCGAATATCTATCCCCTGCGCACAAGCAGGGATCGTTTTGCGCATAATAAGCCGCCTGAACAGCCGGCAAAAATTTTTCAGTTTTTTTGTAACGAATCCGCATCGAATCCGTCTAACCTACAGAAAGCACCCAAAGCGGACAGCTTTCCGCCGAAGCTTCAGTGCGTATTTCTGACAACCCCCAGAGAAAGGAGGTGCGATGATTGGACAGGGAAACTGCCGAAAAGCTGTATCATTCCTGCTATATGAAGGTCTATTCCTATGTAATGACGCTGACAAAAAATGAAGATGCAGCAAGCGAAATCACGCAGGAAACCTTCTTCCGCGCGATCTCAACCAAGCAGAAATTCCGCGGTGAATCGGAATGCTTTTCGTGGCTGTGCGCGATTGCAAAGAATATTTTTATAGACAGCACGCGCAAAGCCGCCCGGATTCAGGGCGAGCCGGATGAGGACCTCGCAGACAGCAGTACCGATATCGAGCAAAGCATGATCGACGCAGAGACATCGTTCCGCATCCATATGCTTCTGCATGAGATGGAAGAACCGTATAAAGAAGTATTTTCGCTCCGTGTTTTCGGCGAGCTGTCGTTCGTACAGATCGGAAAAATCTTCGGTAAAACCGAAAACTGGGCGAGAGTCACCTATCATCGCGCGCGACTCAAACTGAAAGAAAGGATGGAATCACATGAAAGATAATTGCGAAATAATCCACGATCTGCTGCCGCTCTATGTCGATCAGGTCTGCTCCCCGGCAAGTGCGGCCGCTGTAGAAGCGCACGTGCGGGAATGCAATGCCTGCGCCTCGCTGCTCGGCGAAATGAGTACCGCAGTTCCGTTCCTCGACCAAGAGATCTATGCCGAGCGCAGCCGCGTGCTGGACACACAGGCAAAATTCTTCAAGCGGCGCAGCGCCGTCGCAGGCTCCATCATCGGCGGCATCTTCGCGATCCCGATCCTCATCTGCCTGATCGTCAATCTTGCAAGCGGCGCCGGGCTGACATGGTTTTTCATCGTGCTGGCGGCAATGTTCATTCCGGCATCCCTGATTGTCGTGCCGCTGATGGTACCGGAAAACAAGTTCCTGTGGACGGTCACTTCCTTCACGTCAAGCCTGCTGCTCCTGCTTGCGGTATGCAGCATCTATTCCGGCAGCAGTTGGTTCCTGATTGCAGCGCCCGCCGTGCTGTTTGGACTGTGCGTGATCTTCAGCCCGTTTATTGTGCACACAAAGCCGGTCGCAAAGCTGCTCGGCAATCAGAAGGGTCTGGCAGTTTTTTCCGCCGACACGCTGACCTTTATTCTGATGATGATCATGATCGGGATCCACGCAGGCTCCGCAGGGTTCTTTCGCACCGCATTCGCCTGCTCATTCGTCCCGATTGCATGGGTGTGGCTGCTGTTTCTGCTGATCCGTTATCCGAAATGGAACGGACTGCTCAAAGCTGCAGCGTGCCTGCTCGTATCGGGACTGACCGGATTCTTCGGCAATACGATCGCTGTCCTGCTGCTCGGTCAGGGGCTGTATCTTCCGAGATTTGACCTGAGCTTTTCCAACGGCGGCGGCATCAGCGGCTTTGTATGCTTGATATTCTGCACCGCTCTTGCCGCAATCTTCGGCTTGTGCGGCATCCTCAAAAGCAATCGAAAATAATAGGAGAAATGACTATGAAAAAGATGATCAAAATGTTTGCACTGTTTCTTTCCGCAGCAGCCGCGGTCTGCGCATCCGGCTGCACGAATTTCTCAAACGGGTTTGCAAGCAGCGGCAAATACAGCGCGGGTGATTTCAAGACCGACAGCGCGATTACAGATCTGGATATCGACTGGACATCGGGCAGCATTACAGTCGCCTATCACGATCAGCCGAATGTCACCGTGACCGAGACCTGCAATGTTTCCCTGCGCGATGACGAGAAGATGCAGACATGGCTGGACGGCGAGACACTGCATATCCGTTACTGCAAGCCCGGCATCAGCTTCAATCTGCCCACTGCAAAGAAAGAGCTGAAGATCCTGCTGCCGAACGTCATGGAGCTCGATACGCTGAACTGCAACTGCACCTCCGCCGATACAACATTCACGGACATCACGGCAAAAACGATTGCGGCAGATGTCACATCTGGCAACGTACAGATCAGCGGCTGTTCCGTCTCTGATTTTGAGATTGATTCCACAACCGGCGATATATATATTGACCAGAAGGGCTCTGCCGACACGCTCAATGTATCCAGCACCGTCGGCAACCTCCGGATCACGGCAGAAGCGCTGAAAACGCTGACGCTGGATACGACATCCGGCGATATAGAGCTCAACGTCCAGCAGAGTGATTCTGTTTCCGCGGGCAGCACCTCTGGCAATGAAGCGCTGCATTTCGGCACGGTCCCTGCTTCCGTGAGTGTCGATACAACATCCGGCAAGGCTGCGCTCTTTGTCCCGAAATCGGCTGATTTCAAAGCAACTGTGGATACCGCATCGGGTAATTTTTCTTCCGATATTCCGCTGAAAAATGACGGCGATACCTACATTGCCGGCAGCGGCTCAAATCAGATCAGTATTGGCACAACCTCCGGTGATATATCGATCAGCGCTGAAGGATAAGGCGAAATCCGGCACAGCATCAATACCATTTTCATAACCGCACTGCAACTGACACAGAAAAAAACAAAAAAGACAAATCTGACGGAACCTGGAGAGAGGAGAGAGACTAAGCCGCGAACAACGTTGCCTGTCTCTTTCCTCTCTTGTTGTTTCCCCTCGCACTTTCGGAAACAATGAAACGAAAAGAATCCATTCAGCATTCCGAGAGCAACCGTCAATCACGCGCATCGTAAAAAAGCATCAGGCTCACCGAAGTGGCCCCGAAAGCATTACACACGCAAAATCGAAAAGGTTTCGATTTCACAACAAAGGGCCTGCCGGTTCAGTGCATTTGCGCCGTACCGACAGGTTTTCGTTTGCTTTTCTATACGTATACAGTGATTTTTCGACATACAAGCAGCCACCCGTGGGCGGCTGTTTCCTTGTATCTGCTTACTTTTTGATGTATCGTTCCGCAACTGCATTCATACCCATACAGAACATCATATCTTGTGTCAATGTTGTCAGTGAGGGGTCGCCCTCTCTAATACGCATTGTTCTGCGGATCTCTTTCGGGATCACAACTCTACCGAGGTCGTCAATCCTTCTCACTATACCGGTTGCTTTCATTTCGTTTTGTTCTCCTTTGCGATATTGTTTGCAGTAAACTGCCGCTGGTAGTATTTGAAGATTCAGGAGAATTATGCGGAAGCTATCTTGATACCAAACGAAATCACCTCTGCAACATTTTCTGTCTTTATTGTATCATACCAGCTGAGAAAAGACAAGTGATAAAAAAGCATAGTGTCGATTCCGTTCTTATCATTCTAATCATTTTCTTATCATGCACTTGACAAGAATGATAAGAAAGCGTATAATATGAACAGAAAAGGTGAAACTATGATTTGTCAGGAGGTATTTCGATGCATCTGATGGAAAATGATATAACTGAATTCAAGCGTGAATACACGGAAGAATTCCGCAAAACAGTGATTGCATTTGCCAATACCAACGGCGGAAAAATCTATATCGGCATTGCAGATGACGGTACTGTGGTTGGTGTTGAGCAATCTGATCGGATTATGCTGCAGGCATCGAACAGCATCCGTGATACAATCAAGCCGGATGTGACAATGTTCATTTCTTATCATCATGAGCAGATTGATGATAAGAATGTGGTGGTTATTGAGGTGCAGAAGGGTACTGCCTGCCCATATTATCTGGGAAGCAAGGGATTACGGCCATCCGGTGTTTATGTCCGGCAAGGTGCATCTTCCGTACCTGCCACTGATTCCGCAATCCGGAGAATGATTCTGGATACCGACGGAGAACGATATGAAATGCGTCGTTGCTTGCAGCAAGAGTTGACTTTTGATTATGCCGATAAGGAATTTGCGCGCGCTAATGTCGATTTTGGTGAACCGCAGAAGAAATCCTTGCGGCTATTGACAGAAAACGGCATTTATACAAATCTCGGGCAATTAATTTCAGATCAATGCGTGCATACAATCAAGATTGCAGCGTTTGACGGGGCAGAAAAGGCAAACTTTAAAGATAGAACCGAAATTACCGGTTCGCTGTTGAAGCAGGCTGCGGATGCGTACAGCTATCTCGATCGCTGGAATCACACGAAATCAGTTTTCCCCGGCATTCACCGTGTTGATGTGCGTGACTATCCGATCGATGCACTCCGCGAGGCATTACTGAATGCAATTATTCACCGTGACTATGCTTTCGGCGGCAGTATTCTGATCAGCATTTTTGATGACCGGATAGAATTCATCTCAATTGGCGGACTTGTAACCGGAATTTCATATAACGATATGATGCTTGGCGTTTCCATACAGCGAAATGAGGGACTTGCAAATATTTTTTACCGATTAGAGCTGATTGAGTCCTACGGAACGGGAATTCCTAAAATTATGCGTTGCTATCAGGACAGCAGCCGAAAGCCGATTGTAACCGTGACTGACAATGCTTTCAAGATTGTCCTTCCCAATATGAATTATTCCGATGCACCGGAATGTGAAACAGAGAGCCGGGAAGAAATTGTCCTAAAGTATGTTACTGAACATGGAAGCATCACGCGAAAAGATGTTGAGGCACTTCTCGGCGTATCGCAGGCAAGTGCTGCAAGACTTGTTCGTAGGCTGACTGAGGAAAAGCGTTTAGCCGCTGTCGGAAACGGGAAAGCACTTCAATACCGTCTTGCCAAAACTGAATAATTGGCCATGAGAACAGCCGCCCGCAGGCGGCTGTTTTCATGCATCTGCTTACTTTCCGATGTACCGTTCTGAAGCTGATCCCATACCCATACAGAACATCATATCTTGTGTCAATGTTTTCAGTGAGGGGTCGCCCTCTCTAATATGCATTGTTCTGCGGATCTCTTTCGGGATCACGACTCTGCCGAGGTCATCAATCCTTCTCACTATACCGGTTGCTTTCATTTTATGCCTCCTTTTGGATTCGCTACTTATGATAGCTTGTCGGTAGTGTTTGCGTGTCAAGGGAATTTATGCATTGACGATCCACATCCTGAAAAAAGACTTGATATTTGCCGCTTGATATGGTATACTTATAATGATATTCGTGAAAGGAGCGTGAGACACATGACAGATAAAGCCATTCCGATTGGATATGAAGATTTTCAAGAAATAATAGAACGTAATTGCTATTACGTTGATAAATCAAATCTGATAAAGGAACTGATTGACACACAGTCAAAAGTGATTCTGTTCACCCGTCCCCGAAGATTCGGCAAGACACTGAACCAGTCCATGCTCAGATACTTTTTTGAAAAGACAGATAATGACACAGCTTCCCTTTTTCAATGGTTAAAAATCTCCGGATATGACGGAAAATATATGAAATATCAGGGGCAGTACCCTGTTATTTCGGT
>JAZQOZ010000202.1:0-3001 GCA_045628085.1 Oscillospiraceae bacterium
ACTTGCGTTTTCGCTGCGGAGCGCCTGACGGTAATAGTAACCGATCCAGTCTGCGATCATCTGGTGACCGCCGTTGCCGGGATGGATCGTATCGCCGCTGCCGTACTGAGAATCCCAGTTGACGCTGCCTGCCTGAATTGCGCTCTTTCCGCTGATAACCGGCAGATCGTAATTCGCTCCGACCTTTTCCATCCAGTCGCCGTTCGTGCCGAGATCTTTCTGACAGAGTGCGATCAGAACGACAGCAGGGGCATTTTCCTGCATCAGGCACTTTTTGACAAGCGCTTCATAGGATTTCTGGAAACGTGAACTGCCCTGATCGTTTACGGCAAATTCGATAAAGATAATATCGCAGTTTTTCGAGAAGATATCTCTGTCAACACGCATATTGCCGACAACGGAAGATGTACCTGCCTGACCGGCATTGACAAAGCTGACATTGTTGCCGGTACCGAACGTGTTTTTGAAGTAATTGCCGGAAATATTGACAAAGCTCTTATCCGGAGACGTCGAAGAACCGCCTTCTGTGATCGAGCCGCCGATATAGCCGATCGTGACTTTTTCGCCGCTTTGCGCTTTGGCGATCTTCTCACGGATACGATAAGTATTGCCGAGACGCTGCAAACTCGCCTGCATTGCTTTGAGTGTATTGCCGGTCGCAGTTTCCTGATAGTTGTCCCAGTCGCCGTTGATCTGCGGCTGTTCCGGAATCGGCGGGAACATGATATAGTTTTTCAGAAGCGACAGATCGACTGCATTGATGACCTTATCCTCATTCATATCCGCACCGAGTTCAACGGTTTCTTCTGCCGTCGTCAGATATTTTGCAAGATAAACCGCATCTGAAATATCAATCGTCAGATCGCCGTTCGCATCGCCTTTTTTGATTGCCGCAGGCGCACCGTTGACTTCAACGGAATCAACATAGAAATCCGTCAGGGATTCGGTCGTTTCAACATAGATCGACATATCACTTGCGTCTGCCGGAACTGTAAATGCATCATTGGAAAGAACCGTCCATTCACCGCTTTCGGCAGTAACAAGTGCGATCTCCGGATATTCGGTACCGGCTGCTGTTGTGCATTGCATGGACATCTTCATTTCGACCGGTTCGCCGCTTTCCTGATAAACCGCACAGGATACTTTATATGTTCCGCCGGCTTTCATCAGCATGGAAGCATCGCGGTTTGCGCCTTTCCATGAAGCGTCGCGTTCTGATACATACAAGCTGCAATTCCCCTTGTACGCCTGATCGGATGTCCATTGTACCGATGCGCCGCCTCTGCCGGTGAAGCTGTCATTTGTGGTTTCAAACTCTGCTCCCAGCAGTTTTGCTGCTGAAACCTGCATCGCCGGATACATGGACACGCACGAAAAAGCCGTGATGAGTCCGGATAAAAGCGCAGCCTTCTTTCTGAATTGTGTTTTTCGCATAATCAAATCCTCCCAATTTTCTCTTCTATAAAAATACGATGTAGAAAAAGCAATCAGCTTTCGTCAGTATTTTGTTTCATTATAACAGAAGCAATACAATTTGTAAAGTACAAATCCGCAGATTTACTGTCAAATCCTAACCAATATTCAAAGATGTATAGTCTTTTCCTATGTCCCCTATATGAAATTTGTTATATAAACCGTACAAGTTTATTGTTATATAATAAAAATATATTAAGCCATGCACAAATCCGCCCTTTCGGATTGTGTATTCAGTGAACAGGGTTCAAATTCCAGATAGTTCACAGAACGGAGGGACATTATGAAAATAAAACAGCAGCGATATCGGCAGGCTATCAAAAGCATTCACTGGAGTGCGGAGAAGCGTGCAGAAATCGAAGCAAAGCTGCTCAGCGCTGTGCCGCAGAATGCCGCAGCTTCCGACCATTGGGATGATGAAACGGATGATCCCATGACGACGTTTATTCAGTCCAGAGAGTCTATACGAAAAATGGAGGAAACCGAAATGGCAGTCAGAAAAATGCGGAAAATGATGTGGATCGGCATTGCAGCGGCAATGCTGGCAACGGGCGGGACGATCGCAGGCATTGCAGCCTATGCAAAAAAACATCCGCAGACTATAAAGATAACATGGAAAAACGGAACTATGCTCAATCTGACATCGGAGGAACATTCGTCACCTTATAATACAATTCATTATCCCAATCCGAACGGCAGCGTTGATTATATCACACCGACCGAAAACGGCTGGTATTTCCGCAAAACGGTCTTCCCTGCCGACAACGATAACAGTATTCTTCTGGGCGGTATCAGTACGCTGTATTATTGTGACAGGGCAACGGGTACAACTGTTCCGGTCTGTGCAAAGCCAAACTGCCTGCATGACGGAAACGAATACTGTTCAGCTACAACCAAAACATACGCCTGTTCTTATATGCAGTATTATAATGGTAATCTCTATACCGTGACAACGAAATATCTGCATCCTGAAAACCGTTATTCATTGATGTATCCGGACTGCGAAAATTCGGATGATTGCCGGCAGGTGCTTCTGCGCTATTCTCCGGACGGTACGGAGATCACAGAGCTTGCAGATTTCGGATGCGGTATCGGTGCGGCAGCCTGTACAATCAATCGCGGATACGTCTGGTGTGTTGTTCAGATACAGGAACACGGCGAAGAAATTGAAAATCCGATCACGCATAATACGCAGACCTTTGAAAGCGGCGGCTGGCAGCTCTGGGGCTATGAGCTTGCAACAGGAAAATCGGTTCTTGTTTATGATGCGACCGGTGATCCGACCGTCAATCATGTAAACAGGGCACCGGACGAACTTTATGCATACGGTGATTACCTTTATTTTGAGCGCGTCGGAAATGACTGGTCAGGCGGTCAGGGGCTATCACGCCTTTCGCTTCTGACCGGAGAAGTCACGGAGGATGATGCAGAAGTGATCGTCAGCGGCAATCACTTTATCTGTATGTCGGCTACACACGCGATCAGCTGTAAAGAGGTCAAAGCTGCTGAGGGCGGCTATACAGTGGAA
>JAZQOZ010000203.1:0-56450 GCA_045628085.1 Oscillospiraceae bacterium
AGCGGAAATGTGGACAGTAATGATGTTGTCACGATCCTGAAATTCATTGCAAAGATGATCCCTTCGCTGTAACAGCACCATTCATTCTGAAAAATGAATACAATAAGAGCAGTCCGGAACATTCAGATTCCGGACTGCTCAGTCTGTCGAAAAACGATGTGATCGCCGAAATAAAAGTTTTCAAAGAGTAACCGGCGAGCAATCATAAAAGTTTTGATCGAACTTTTTCAAAAGTTCGCAGGTCAAGGGCAGCGCCCTTGCCGCCCACGGTTTGCAACGCAAACCATTGCGCAGAGTGCGGAACACCCCTGCCTATCAGCACGGGAAGATAGGGGCATGGGGGAAGACACCCAGCATGGGGCATCTTCCCCCATTTTTTATCATTCGTTCTTCTATTGTAAGGCGTATATGGCTGCAACCTGCTGGGTGAATCGCTCTGCGATTCACATAGGGGTGTCCTCTATCGCAGGGCCCCCCTCTCTGAAAAACGATCCACCGGATCGTTTTATCAGATTCACCCCTGCGGAGCTCCTAAAATCTAGTGAAGTTTCGCCCATTGCGATGGGCGACCAAAGGCGCTGCCTTTGGAAACCGCGAACTTTTGAAAAAGTTCGATCAAAACTTTTATTATGGCGTTCACATATTTTTTTGACAGACTGAGTCGGCAGTGTCCGCAGCCGTTTTTGCACCTATGCGTTTTTTCACCGCTGTTTTCATCCTCTCCCATTGCAAATCCAATCATAATATGCTATAAGTCGGCAGTGCCGACAGCCGATTTTGCGCTCAGGCAGCGATACGGTCACTTTTTTCAGCATCGCCCATTGTAATTCATAAGAGAATATGCTATAATACAATAGAATTTGCTTTCTGCAATATGTGAATATAAAGGAGAATCTGAACGTGATACTGCTGTCTGCACAGAATATATCCAAAACCTATATGGAACGCAAGGTGCTTGATAACGTGTCCTTTTTCCTCAATGAAGGGGATAAGGTCGGTATCGTCGGCATCAACGGTACCGGAAAATCTACGCTGCTGCGTATCCTTGCCAATGCCGAAGAACCCGATTCCGGTCAGGTCATCCGGACAAACGGCATCCGGCTTTCCTATCTGCCGCAGATCCCTGAATTCGGCGAGAACGGAAGTGTTCTGGAACAGGTATTGATGCACCTGCCTGCCGACCTGAAAGAATCCAAGGAATATGAAGCAAAGTCTATTCTTGCACAGATGAATCTGCCGGATTATGACCGCCCGATCGGGACGCTTTCCGGCGGTGAACGGCGCAGAGCCGGTATCGCGGCGGCGCTGATCCAGCCGAGCGATGTGCTGCTGCTCGATGAGCCGACCAACCATATCGACAGCGAAACTGTCCGGCTTTTGGAATCATTGCTTCGCAAATATCGGGGCGCGATCGTCATGGTGACGCATGACCGCTATTTTCTGAATCAGATCTGCCATTCGATCGCTGAGATCGACCGCGGCGGTCTGATGCTCTGCGAGGGCAATTACAGCGAATATCTTGCGCAGAAAGCGCAGCGTGAAGCCGATGCAGAAGCCGCAGAGCGTAAAAACCGGACGATCTATCGCCGCGAACTGGCATGGATTCGCAGGGGTGTCCGCGCACGCGGTACGAAATCAAAAGACCGCATCGAACGCTTTGAGGCACTCCGTGATCGCGAGATCCCTGTTGATACGCCGGAATTGCAGCTGCAATCAGTATCGAGCAGACTGGGCAGAAAAACCGTTGAGATCAACGGTATCAGCAAGGCGATCGACGGCAAACAGCTCATTACCGATTTCACCTATATCATTGCAAGAGATGCCCGTATCGGTATTGTCGGTCAGAACGGTGCCGGAAAAAGCACGTTTCTGCGCATGATCGCCGGTTCGGAACTGCCCGACAGCGGTACGATCGTCTGGGGCGATACTGTAAAGATCGGTTATCTCTCGCAGGAATGCGGTGAGATGGATCCGCAGGAGCGCGTCATCGACTACATCCGTGATACGGCTGATATCGTGCAGACACCCGATGGTACTGTTTCGGCGGCGCAGATGCTCGAACGCTTCCTCTTTACGCCGGAACTGCAATGGAACAGGATCGAAAAGCTCTCCGGCGGAGAACGGAAACGCTTGTATCTGCTGAAAATTCTGATGGAAGCACCGAATGTTCTGCTGATGGATGAGCCGACAAACGATCTCGATATCACCACGCTGACCATTCTCGAAGACTATCTGCTGCAATTCAGCGGCGCTGTTCTTGCTGTTTCGCATGACCGCTATTTTCTGGATAAAATTGCGACAGAGATATTTGAATTCCGTGACGGTGTCTGTCAGCGTTATACAGGCAATTATTCTGATTATGCCGAGAAAGCCGTGATGCCGGAAAATACAGCTGTTCCGAAGAAAAAATCTGAAAAGACAGAGCGTTCTTCGCAGAGCGGCCATAAGCTGAAATTCTCTTTTAAGGAGCAGCGTGAATACGATACGATCGACGACGATATTGCCGCACTGGAACAGCAGATCGCCGATACGGAGCAGGCTGTCGCCGAAAACGCATCGGATTATCAGAAATTGCAGGAATTATCTGACCGCAAGGAGCAGCTTGAAGCGCAGCTTGCCGAAAAAATGGACCGCTGGGTATACCTGAATGATCTCGCTGAGAAGATCGCAGAGGGACAATCCGGCTGAAAAACAAAGAATTCTGCTTTTTTCTGTTTCGCCCATTGCATTTTATATGATTCTATGTTATAATAGATAAGATTGTATATGAAACGGAAAGGAGTGGTATCTTGAAGCAGATCCTGCGCCGCACTGCGGCGTGTCTGACGGCGTTTGTGCTGTTTGCCGTCATGCTTGTGAATATGTCAGCGGATACCGCTTCACTCCGTGCCGATGCGGCTGCCGAGATCCTCGGTATTGACATTTCCAAGTTTCAGGAGGAGATCGACTGGCAGGAGCTTGCGCAAAGCGATGTGAAATTCGTCATTCTGCGCTGCTGCAAGGTGATCCGCGCCTATAATGACTGGGAATTCGATTCGACCTTTGAAACGAATTATGCCGCTGCAAAGGCTGCCGGTCTTGCCGTCGGATGCTATATGTTCACCGATGCGGCAACCGTTGAGGAATTTGAAGAGGACTGCTCGTATATGCTCAGTTTCCTCAAGGGTAAATCCTTTGAGTTTCCGGTATTTCTGGATCTGGAATCCGCATCGCGGCAGGAACATCTTTCACCGGATGTATTTATGCCGGCGCTCCTGACCGGTCTGGAAATGATCGAGGATGCCGGACATACCGCAGGTGTTTATTCCAGTACCGCCTTTTTCTGCGAATGCATTGACCGGAAAGAATTGCAGGCGGCAGGCTATCCGATCTGGGAAGCCAATTACTTCAATTCCGTCAACGGTCTTTCCAGTCCTGCCGGATACGATCTTTCCGGTGAAGCCTCGATCTGGCAGTATTCCGGATGCGGCAGAGCGCCCGGTATCCGCACGACCGTTGACTGCAATATCTGTTATACATACAGCTTTTTCAATCATGCGGCAGCGATCGTCAATTCATCTCTGCCAAGCGGCACAATGAAAAACGGCTCGAACTTTACGCTTGCCGGAACGGTTCATTCCGAATCGGTGCTGCGAACGATCACCGGTGCGATCTATAATCTGGAAAAACCGGATGAACCGGTGCAGACTGTCACAGTCTATCCCCATGCGAGGGAATATAAGCTGACCGGTTTCTTTACGAAAAAGCTGATTTTTTCAACACTGCCGGACGGCGATTATGAACTGCGCATTACCGCTGTCGATGCTTCGGATACAATGATCGATGTTGCGGAATCACAGTTTTCGGTCAGTCCGGACGGCGATGAGCCAGTGCAGACAGACGAGAGTACGGAGAACAGTATGCAGGAGAACGATCAGAGCAGAGAACAGGAAGAACTGATCCATTATACCGGAGAAAAGAAACAAGGTGTCCGGTTCAGTACGCGGTTTGCCTGCTGGATCATGAAGCATTCCTCTATGCGGAAATTCTGCACAAAGGCATCATCGTTCGGTTTGAAGCTGCGTCTGGAACGCACGCCGCTTTACCGTATCGTCACGAGGACATCACGGAAACTCGAAACCGGATATCTGGCGTTCAGCCTGCGAATGGAAATAGAAAAGGCATCGGAATCGGATTGAATTTGCCGCGATGCTTCATAGTAAAAATAATCCCGAAAGCAGATTTGACTGCTTTCGGGATTTTCAGTCTGTTGAAAAAACTAAGTGTACGCCAAAATAAAAGTTTCGGTCAAGCCTTTTCAAAGGCTTGCGGTTTCCAAAGGCAGAGCCTTTGGGCGCGCTTCGCAAAGCGCGAAATTCCTCCAGACTTTAGGAGCTCCGCAGGGGTGAATCTGATAAAACGATCCGGTGGATCGTTTTTCAGAGAGGGGTGCCCTGCGATAGAGGGCACCCCTAAGTGGATCGCAAAGCGATTCACCGTACAGGACTTTATCGACAAGCTGAAAATCCCGAAAGCAGAATTGACTGTTTTCGGGATTTTTCATATCAAATTTACCGGAAACGCCGCTGTGCTTCATCATAGCGGAAACCGGCGGCTTGCAGTTTTTCGGTCAGTTCGTCGGCATCAAGTGCATTTTCAGAACAGAATTCTGCAAATGTCATGCCGGTGTCACGAAGCTGCGTGTTCAGAAAACTGAACAGGATAAATACATCATTCGGAATCGTCATCGCTGTCTGCCGTTCCTTCCTCATCTTCGGAAGCTGATGTTACCGGAACACGAAGATCCTGCGGCATTGCTTCCAGAATCAGCGGATCAATGACGACTGCCTGCCGGTATAATCCGTCATAAGCCGCCTCGACCGCTTCTTTATTGTAGGGCGTGATATCCTGATTGGACATCGAATCGCAGAAATAATACCAGTTGTCATCATAGCCGATCAGCACGAGTGCGTGCTCCGGATTGACAAATTCATAGAGCTTGCCGTCCGGCAGCAGCCAGTGAAATTCGCTGACGTAAGGGCGCTGCATATAGATCGAGCCCCAGAATATGACCGGCTGTCCTTTGTCGATGTAATTGCTGCACAGATCGTCGATCGACACATCGTCCAGCGGGATCGCAAGTCCTTCTGCGATCTTGTTGATGCCCTTTGCGACCGCTGTATTGTAGCAGCCGAAACCGCCGCCGTCACGCGGATCACCGATGAAATATTCCCACGGGCTTTCGCCGTGCAGTTCTCCGTCTTTTCCGGTTTCCGGATATGGCGCTGTGGGCAGATAATCGTCAATAAAGGCATCTAGGTCAATGTCGATGCCGTAATATTGCAGTACGGAAACGGATGCAATGGATTCACAGGCGGTCAGATAGCTTGTGAACTGTGTAAAATGCGGTACGTTTTCAATAACGATGCCGTTATTGCCTTTATAGTTGCCGATCGCGTTCTCCTGCCATACAGGATTGATCGTAACGGTTGTTGTTGTCGTTGTGGTCGATGATGTCGTAGTTGAAAGGATACTCTCGATGACGTCATCCGGCAGAAACGCTTCAGAATCTTCCGGCGGCTGTATCGTTTCGCCGCAGCTGCAAAGCAATACGGCGAACAACGGTGCGCAGATCAGTACCATCAGATTGCGCAGCCGTAACTGATTCTCCAAAATCATCTCTCCTTATCTGAAATTCGCACGTTCCGCTCTCCATTATACACGATATCCGTTCATTTGTCAAACAGAATATGAGAAGTTTCGCCGCCTTTCCGAAAAACAGATTCGTTTGGTCTCTATTTGTGGCAATATGCCCGAATCCGCATAGAATATGGCAAACGGCATCAGCCGCTGAATACTGAAACTGAATATGGAGGCTATTATGCAGAGATCATACTTTCTGGGCGGTGCGTCCCCGACAGGTTTTTCGACATCTTTCTGGACAGAACACAGCGGATATTACGGATATTATTTGAAGGGCGGCCCCGGTACAGGAAAATCCACACTGATGAAAAGGATCGCCGCCGATTTCGCCGGGGAGGATATTTCCTGCTGGCACTGCGCATCCGATCCGCATTCTCTGGATGCCGTTGTACTGGAAGAACGCGGCATTTTTATCGCAGATGCGACCGCTCCGCATGAATCCGGCACACAGCTCCCGTATGTCACGGGCGAAACCGTTGACCTTGCGGAGGGATTGTCTCCGCTGACGCTTCGGGAAAACCGGACGGAGATCATTCGGCTTTTGCAGGAAAATACCGCTGCACACTGTCAGGTACGCAGGGGACTTTCCGGCATTCTGGAAATGGAATCCATGATATCGGATGCTGCTGCGCCTGCTGTTCAGCGCGAAAAACTAGCCGGATTCGCCGCAAGGTTCGGCAGAAGACTGCTGCCGAAAGCATCGGGCAGTCAGGGATGCATTTTCAGCCGGCAGAGCATGGCACTTACGCCGGATGGGATCATCCGGTATCTGCCGGATGGATTTGATCTGATGCTTGTGCATGATCCGATGCGGATCGCCGGAGAAATGTTCCTGAAACAGCTTGCGGAATCTGCCGCAGAAGCCGGAACGGTCTGCGAGGTGACAAGATCACTTACCCGACCGGAACAGCCGCCTGTGATGCTGATTTTTCCTGCACTGCGGTTTGCGGCAGTCACTGTGACGGATGCCGCTGCACCTGATCTTCCGGCATCGGTTTCCCGCATCAGGATGCAGCGGTTTTATGATGCCGCTGTTCTGCGGAAACATCGTTCACTGATCCGTTTCAGCAGCAAGACAGCCGCACAGACCGAACAGAAAGTGACTGCACTGCTTGCAGAGGCGCTATGCATCCACGATCAGCTGGAATCGTATTATGTTCGTGCATTGGATACGGCTTTTCTTGACCGGAAAGCAGCCGGTATCATCGCGGATATCCGTGAATGCGGACGCTTTTCGGTTCGTGAGCAGCCGATATATCGCTCATGATAATCCGGATGAGATTTTTCGTATTTCCCCCCATTGCAATTTCAGCGTTATTATGATATAATAGCAGACAGAAAGGATGTGGGGCGTATCAGAACGAATGCTTATCTTGTCGGAATGACCGGTCAGACCGGTGCCGGAAAAACAACCGTCAGCCGGATGATCGAAGCGGAAGGCATTGCCGTTATCAATGCGGATACTGTTGCAAGGCGCGTTGTTGAAAAAGGTATGCCCTGTTTGCAGGCGCTGCATCGTGTTTTCGGGGACGGCATCCTTTTGCCGGACGGTCAGCTTGACCGCAGAGCCGCCGCCGCCCTCATTTTCGGGGATGCCGCCGCCCGTGCGCGATATCAGGCGATCATTTTTCCCTATATTACACGTATGATCCGCGAGCAGACTGAAATGCTCGCCGCAGAGGGAAACCGCATCATCCTGCTGGATGCGCCGACACTTTTTGAAAGCGGCATCGACCGTTCCTGTCATGCCGTGATATCCGTCATTGCACCGCAGGAATGCCGCCTCACACGCATCATGCAGCGTGACAGCCTGACTGAATCAGAGGCACTGCAGCGCATGAACGCACAGCATTCGGAGCGCTTTTTCCGTTCGCATTCCGATGCCGTGATCGAAAATAACGGAAGCGAAGCCGCACTGCATACGGCTGTCCGGCAGATCATCCGGCAGCTTCGGCAGCAGGCTGATACATTTCAGGATACTATATCTGTTCACAAGGAGGAAAATATCATGGAAAATAAGGATACCGTCAAAGCATTGAAAGAGTCGCTGCTGATGCAGAAGAAGAACGCCGCATTGCTGCTTGACGATGAAAAAATCGCGGAATGTGACGCGTTTTGCGAAGGTTACAAGACGTTCCTAAACCGCGGAAAGACCGAGCGTGAAGCCGCCGCTTATGCCGCAGAATTGCTCGAATCCAATGGATTCCGGCTCTGGAAGCGCGGTGATGCAGTCAAGGCAGGCGATAAGATATATACCTGCAACCGCGGAAAGGCAGTCATTGCCGCTGTGATCGGAAGTGAGCCGCTTGAAGACGGCATCCGGCTTTCGGCGGCGCATATCGACTCTCCGCGTCTTGATCTGAAGCAGTCGCCGCTTTATGAGGACGGCGAGCTTGCCCTGTTCAAAACACATTATTACGGCGGAATCAAGAAATATCAGTGGACAGTCCTGCCGCTTGCTCTGCACGGTGTTGCAGTGAAAAAAGACGGTACTGCCGTGCAGATTGCTGTTGGCGAGGATGCGGACGATCCGATCTTCTGCGTGACCGATCTTCTGCCGCATCTGGCACAGGAGCAGGTTCAGCGTACACTGGCACAGGGTATCAAGGGCGAGGAATTGAATCTGCTGATCGGTTCGCGTCCGTTCCGCAGTGATGAGGGCAGTGATCTTGTCAAACTGCGCATTATGCAGATCCTGAATGAAAAATACGGCATTACCGAGGCGGATTTCCTCTCTGCCGAGCTGGAGATCGTTCCGGCAGGCAAAGCGCGTGATCTCGGATTTGACCGCAGCATGATCGGTGCATACGGACATGATGACCGTGTATGCGCATATCCGGCACTGGCTGCTCTGATGCAGACCGAGCATCCGCAGCACACCGCCGCCGTGATCCTGACGGATAAAGAGGAGATCGGCAGCGAGGGCAATACCGGCTTGCAATCGGCATATTTCTATCATTTTATGAAGGATCTTGCAGCGGCATTCGGCACAGAGGCACATACGGTCTTTGCAAATTCCCAGTGCCTTTCGGCGGATGTCACGGCGGCATTCGATCCGACCTTTGCGGATGTCAATGACCGCCGGAACTGTGCGATGATCAATTACGGTGTCTGCATGATGAAATACACGGGTTCACGCGGAAAAAGCGGTTCTTCGGATGCTTCTGCGGAGTTTATCGGCAAAATGCGCACGCTCTTTGATGAGGCAGGCGTGATCTGGCAGACCGGTGAGCTTGGCAAGGTCGATCTCGGCGGCGGCGGAACGGTCGCGGCATATCTTGCAAATCTCAATATTGATACGGTCGATGTCGGCGTTCCGGTGCTTTCCATGCACGCTCCGCTGGAAGTTGTCAGCAAAATTGACGTATATATGTGCTATGCGGCGGTTCTGGCTTTTAACCGTTCATAATTGTAATAATCGAAAATGCGCGGCCGGAGATGATCTGACCGTGCATTTTTGCTGTCGGCGATGCGGAATGATGCGGCCGATACAGCATGAATCTGCCTGATATCTGAAAGAGAATGCATACGAAAACGATTTCCGCGCCGTATTCTGCTGCAAGGCTTGCTGTTTTCGGGAAAACGTGCTATAATAAAGAGTATGTACCAAACCGAAAGGATGAACAAGATGCAGATCGAGGAACAGCTCCGGCGTGCGGAGCAGAAGTATGACGAACTTACTGAGCGCCTGCAGGACGGCAGTATCGCCGCCGATCCGGCAAAACTGGCGGCGCTCATGAAGGAATATAAACAGCTCACACCGGTCATTGAGGCTTTCCGCAGATATGCCGCCTGCCGGAATGCGGTCGAAGAACTGGATGCCATACTTGCTGAGCCGGATGCAGATGCCGAATTTCGTGCAATGGCGCAGGCGGAACGGCAGTCCGAGTCCGAACGTCTCGCTGTATTGCAGGCAGAGGTCGAAAGTCTGCTGATGCCCGAAAATGAAGCCGACAGCCGGAATGTCATTGTCGAGATACGAAGCGGCGCAGGCGGTGAGGAAGCCGCACTATTTGCGCATTCCCTGCACCGGATGTATTCCATGTATGCGGAACGGCAGGGCTGGACGCAGACCGTTATGAATCTCAATCAGACCGAACTGGGCGGCACGAAGGAAGTAACATTTTCCCTTGCAGGCGATCATGTCTATGCGAAAATGAAGTTTGAAAGCGGTGTTCACCGTGTTCAGCGCGTGCCGGAAACCGAATCACAGGGCAGAGTTCATACCTCTACAGTCACGGTCGCGGTTTTGCAGGAAGTGGAAGATGTGGAACTGGAGCTGAATCCGAATGATCTGCGCATTGACGTATTCCGTTCGAGCGGTGCAGGCGGTCAGCATATCAACAAAACATCATCCGCCATCCGCGTGACGCATATCCCGACCGGTATGGTCGTGGAATGTCAGGATGAGCGTTCCCAGTATAAAAACAAGGACAGGGCATTGTCTGTTCTGCGCGCACGGCTTTTTGCGAAGGCACAGGCGGAGCAGGATGCACAGGTCGCCGCAGAACGCCGTACACAGGTCGGTACGGGCGACCGTTCCGAGAAGATCAGAACGTATAATTTTCCGCAGTCCCGTCTGACCGATCACCGTATCGGATTTTCCATGTACCGGCTTGAAGATGTGATGAACGGCGATCTCGATGCCGTTTTTGACGCATTGATACAGGCGGAGCAGGCGGAAAAACTCAGCAAACAAAAGGAGTCGGATGTATGATTACCAAACTGCTGTATGGTACTGAGCAGGATATTGCCGAAGCCGCGGGGCTGATCCGGCGCGGAGAACCGGTCGGTATGCCGACGGAAACGGTTTACGGGCTTGGCTGTGATGCCGGCAATCCGGATGCGGTGCGCAAGGTCTTTGCCGCAAAGGGCAGACCTGCTGATAATCCGCTGATCGTGCATATTGCGGATATAGCGGACTGGGCTCCGCTTGTCAAAGAAATACCGCCGCTTGCACAGAGACTTGCAGAGAGATTCTGGCCGGGACCGCTGACGATCATTCTGCCGCGAACCGAGCGCATTCCCTCTGTGACAGCAGGCGGACTGGATTCCGTCGGGGTACGGTTTCCGGCGCATCCCGCTGCACAGGCGCTCATCAAAGCATCGGGCGTACCGATCGCCGCACCGTCCGGCAACCGTTCCGGCAGTCCGAGTCCGACGACATCCGCACACATGATGCAGGATATGGACGGACGCATTCCGGCAGTATTGGAGGGCGGAAGCTGTCTCTGCGGCGTGGAATCCACAGTCATTGCACTGGATGACGAGAAAACGGTTCGTGTTCTGCGGCCGGGATTCGTGACACCGGAGCAGCTTCAGACGATCGCAGAGAACGTGATCGTGGATGATGCCGTTCTTGCGCAGATCTCGCCGGATACGGTCGTGCGTTCTCCGGGCATGAAGTATAAGCATTATGCGCCGAATGCGCAGGTGACGCTTGTGCAGGGCGAACGGGATGATTTTCTGCAATTTATGCGGCAGCGGATCGCAGATGGCGTATGTGCGCTTGTGTTTGATGCGGATGCGGATGCCTGCGCAGCAGAGGGGATCCCGTACCGCACCTACGGAGATACGGATGAAGCGCGTGCGGCGGCATTTTTCGCGGCACTGCGCGATGCGGATGCGGAGCATATTACGCATCTGTATGTGCGTGCGCCGCGCACGGACGGTGTCGGGCTTGCGGTGTATAACCGCCTGATCCGTGCCGCCGGATATGATGTGGTGCAGGCATGACAGACAGAAACAGCGGGATCCGGATGAAACCGGATCCCGCTGCGAAGCAAAGTCTGAATGATAGAATATGTTGTTGTGCGGCGGTCATACTTTGCGTATGACCGTCTGCTGTCTGATGCATATTGTCAGCTATGCGGTCAGACAGACGATCATGCCGGGTGAAAAAGTCAGATACGAAAATGTCAGAACGTGCTGCTATAGAATGATATTGGTAAATGGAGAAGCAGAATGGGCTTTTCTGGTTTATTTGACGGTCACAACGCCGCTGAGTGCGGTGTACTGATACGTACCTTTCTCAATAGTGCTGGTGGGATCTGTGTCAATAAAGACGCAGTCGGTCATGACGAATTTCGTGTAGGTCTGATCGACGGTGATGCAGTAATGAGCGCCGGATTCGGCATTCTTCGGTATCTCATAGGTGTATTCGCCGATGACAAAGCCGTCTGCCAGTGAGATATCATTTGCCTGTGCTGCGACCAGCATACCGGTCTCCGGATTGCTTGTGATGGTATCTTCTGTCTTCCAGCATTCCAGCTTGTCGAGCTCGGAGGTGATCGCTGTCAGCGTCATCGGATCCTCATGAATGAGTCCGAGCTGGAAACCTGCGAGCTTCGAAAGACCTGCGACATAGACTGGTACCGTAACGGTTGTGCCCGGTGCGCCTTCTGCGCAGCCGACTTCGATATACAGTCCTCTCAGGGCAAATTCTTTTTTCGAGCCGTAGCTTGAGCCGTTCTCATAGGAGACTTGGCGGAAATCTGCCCAGAGCGGCTGCTTACCGGCAAGTGTCTGGCAGTAGTATAGGAGAATGCTCTCGGCATCCTCGACTGTAATGCTGCCGTCCATGTTGATGTCAGCCGTTTCATTGTCTTGGTTGACGCTGCCGTCTGTCAGACCGCTGACAGAATCAGTATAAATTTCCAGCGCTTGCTGTGCATCGCAGGAATTAACGCTCAGATCATGATTCAGGTCACCCAGAATGCGGATGCTTTCTGCTGCGGATGCGGAAAATGCGGTGCTGCACATATTGAATGCTGCTGCCGCTGCCAGAACGGCACTGAAAATTTTGGCTGTCTTGTTCATAGTAACAACTCCTTTTCAAATGATGTTATGCGGGGATTGTGAAAACGGAACACGGCGGTTGGTTTTTCCTGCCGTTATAAGGGAAACAATCGGCAGGCGAAAAAGTTTCACACAAATTTGCAAATCAGCGATATGCACAATGAAAAGCAGCTGCATTTGTAACATCTGATGAATTGCTGATTTGATTGGGACATTTCGGCTTTTACGGTGTTATAAAGAATAAGGGGATTTGTAAAAAACGGAAGGAAGTGAAGGAATGCAGGATGAAGCATTTACGGAGCTTTATCGAAAATATGCGAATTTTGTATACAGCATCGCACTTTCATATATAAAAGAACCGGCAGAGGCAGAGGATGTCACCGCCGATGTATTTGTCCGGCTGCTGGAATCGGATATCAGCTTTCCGGATGAGATCCATGCACGCGCATGGCTTGCAACAGTTGTCCGGAACCGCTGCAAAAATCTTCTGCGGCATTGGATGCGGAAAAAACGCGAGAAAGAAGAAGTTATGGAGCAGATACCGGTCAGCGATCAGTCCGCAGAACTGCATCAGGTCACGGATGCACTGATGCAGCTGCCGGAAAAATACCGTCTGCCGCTGATGCTGTTCGCGGTTGAGGGGTATTCTGTAAAGGAAACAGCAGATATCCTGCATTTGAATGAAAGTACCGTCCGCACGCGCATTGCGAGAGCGCGCGGCATCATCAGAAAAGAAACGGGGGTGGAGGATGCATGAAACAGCAGAATGAAGAAAATACCGAGCTGTATCGCCGTCTGCGCGGCAGCTTTGAAATGTCGCCGGAGCAGATGAAGCGTGTCCGGCAGGAGATCCTGCAAAGAACCGGCGGAGAGAGTGCAGTTCCGGCAGCGATCACGCAGCACCGTGCATTCTCCGGCAGAACGCTTGTAAAGCGGCTGATCCCTGCGGCAGCCTGTCTGCTGCTTGCAGTCGGCGGCGGCATTTTTCTGCATTTCAGATCGGCGGAGCTGACGGATTCCTTTACGCAGCAAAGCAGTGTAATGATGGATGAGGTGACGGCGGTCATGACGGAAACAACTACAACTGCCGGTCAGACAACAACACGACAGACAACAACACGACAGACAACCACGCTGACAATGACAACAACGCAAACAACAGAACAGACACGTATGCAGACGACTGAACTGACGACCGGACAGATGACAGAACAGTTTACAGATATCGAAACGGAAGCCGTGCAGACAGAGATGAACGATGTGACACAGCTTCTGCATGATACTGAAACCGTTACAGACGCACAGGAGACAACATCGGTGTCTGTCAGTACGACCGTTACGACGATCACCACCACAACAACGCAGCCGGTCACAGCTGAACCAAAGATCAGACCGGAAAAATATGAGCTTCTCGTAGAGGATGTGACCGGTTCACCCGGTGATATCGTGGAAATCGGAATCGTGACGCCGCAAGAAATTGAATTTGCAGGTTTTCAGATGTGCGTATTGATGCCATGTGATCTGGATAGACCGATTGTTTGTACCGAAATTGATCCTATCTCGGATAATCTCCTGTGTTACGCGCAAGATCAGGGCATAGGTATGAGTTGTAATTTCGCGTTTGTGCAGGGACAGAATATCGAATTGCCGGCGGGAAGTACGCTCCTGACGCTGAAGTGTCGGATACCGTCTCATGCAGAGCCGGGATCTATATTCACGATTGATATTGAAAGTGCAAAATTTGTGACGGAAGATATTGAGGAACTCCCGCTTGAACTGGGTACCGGCAGCATAACCGTCATATAATTGCAGAAAATGAAAATAGCCCTTGACTTTCGGATGAAAATATAGTATACTATTGTTGTGTATTATGCATTGCACCGGAAGTCGGGGCTGTTTCTGTTTGTGTCCTGCTTCCGATGGTGTTTTGCGGCAGATGCCGCTGTTGATCTATTTTGATTGCCTGAGATGCCGCGTCAGGGCGGCGAAGGCTTATAATATGGATGCTTTGATGATGCATCTGAATATGATAACGATAATACTGATTATCCAACGGCGTGTTTCCTGCCGCAGGATCAAATGATAAATACAATATCAATTTGAGAATGTTAGGAGGAAAGCACAGTATGACACTTAGTACCTTCATGCTGGTTGCGGCGCTGACTCCCACCGTCGCGATCCTGCTGATCGTGGTTGCACTGGCTGCCGGTGTGGCTGCCGGCTTTTTCATCGGCTCATCCCGCGCAAAGCAGGATGTCAATGCACAGATCGAAAAGGCTGAATCCCGCGGTGTTGCAAAGGGCATCGAGCAGCGGAAGCGCGAAGCCGAAGCGGCGATCGGCAGTGCCGAAAAGGAAGCTGAACGTATTCGCAGTTCTGCTGAAAAAGAGGCGGAAGACCGTAAGAAATCGGCACTCGTTGAGGCGAAGGATGAGATTTTCAAGCTGCGTTCCGATGCAGAAAAGGAAATCAAAGACCGCAGAGCCGATATGAGCCGTCAGGAACGCAGAATCCAGCAGAAAGAAGAGAATCTCGACAAAAAAACAGAGCATTTTGAACGGAAAGAGGAACAGCTCCAGACCAAGATCCATCAGGCTGAGGAGCGCCTCGCAGAAGCAGAGCAGATCAAGAAAGCCGGTACCGAGGAGATCGAAAGCCTCAAGCGCAGCGAGATCGAGATGCTTGAACGTATTTCCGAATTTTCCAAGGATCAGGCAAAGGATTATCTGCTTGAACAGCTCGACCAGAACCTTGTCCATGAAAAGGCTGTGAGAGTATCTGCCTATGAGCAGCAGGTCAAGACGACCTGTGAGGATATCGCACGCAGCCACATTTCTATGGCAATCGCAAAATGTGCCGCAGAGCAAGTCTCTGAGGTCGCGGTATCGGTCGTTCCGCTGCCGAATGACGAGATGAAGGGCAGGATCATCGGACGTGAAGGCAGAAATATCCGTTCGATCGAATCCCTGACCGGCGTTGATCTCATCATCGACGATACACCGGAAGCGATCACGCTTTCATGCTTCGATCCGGTTCGCCGTGAGGTCGCCAGACTTGCACTCGAAAAGCTGATCGTGGACGGCAGAATCCATCCGGCAAGCATCGAGGAAAAGGTCGATAAGGCACGCAGAGAGGTCGAAAAGCGTATCAAACAGGAAGGCGAACGCGCCGTCCTCGAAACCAATGTTCACGGTCTGAATCCGGAACTGATCCGTCTGCTCGGCAGACTGACATTCCGCACGAGCTATCGGCAGAATGTGCTGAACCACAGCATCGAGGTCGCAACGCTTTCGGGCATCCTTGCTTCAGAGCTTGGCATTGATGCGAATATGGCAAGACGCGCAGGTCTGCTCCACGATATCGGTAAGGCACTGACCGCCGAGATCGAAGGCTCGCACGTTGTCATCGGTGTCGATGTCTGCCGCAAGTACAAAGAACCGGCAGAGGTCATCCATGCAGTCGAAGCGCATCATAATGATGTTGAGCCGAAAACTGCGATCGCCTGTATCGTTCAGGCGGCGGATGCTATTTCCGCAGCAAGACCGGGCGCACGCAGCGAGAATCTCGAAAGCTACATCAAGCGTTTGCAGAAACTCGAAGAGATCTGTATGTCCTATGAGGGCGTGGAGAAGTGCTACGCGATGCAGGCAGGCAGAGAAGTCCGTATTATGGTCAAGCCGGAAGTCATTGACGATGAGCGCATGGTGCTTGTCGCAAGAGAAATCGCACAGCAGATCGAAAATGACATGGAATATCCCGGTCAGATCAAGGTCAATCTCATCCGTGAGAGCCGCGCTGTCGATGTCGCAAAATAATGCAGTCAGAATTTCAATGCGCATGATTCCTTCTGAGTCATGCGCATTATTGTAAAAGAGTGATAATATGGCTAAAACAATTTTCGGAACTTCTGAGAAATCCAACTTTATTCTGAATATGGATCTGGACAAATACCGGCGCGGCTGCGGAAAGCTGATGCTCGGTATGCTGTGGGCGGTCGCCGTTTCGGAAGGCATCAATCAGCTGACCTATTACGCGAACCCCGGTTTTGCCGAAAAGATCGGCGCAGGCGGCGGCAGTATGGTATTTGCGATGCTGATGATCATGCTGCGTGCGGTTGCGATCGTTTTCTCCGTTGCTGGTGTATTGGCGATCATTGCCGTGGTCATCGGTCTGATGCGGAAGCAGGTCACGAAGTCTGCTGCCGTACCGTATCTGATGCTCGCCGGAATGCTCGGCTGGGCTGCTGTTTCACTGTTCCATTCCTATGACCTGAAAACTTCATTTTTCGGGCAGGACGGCAGAGATGAGGGATGGCTTGCGCTGCTGATCTACGCATCGCTCTTTTATCTCGGAACAATGCTGCGGCAGAAAGAAGACCGTGAATTTTTCCTGCGCGGTATCCTGAATTTCGGCATTGTGCAGGGTGTCTGGGGCATGATCCAGGCACTTCCGATATTGGATTATTTCGATCCGAACAAGGGCTTGAATGTCTACCGCAATATTGATCCGCTGCTTTACTGGAATGTGCGTCTGCCTGCCGGCTTGACAGACAGCCCGATCACGTATGCGATGCTGCTCGGAATGTTCGCGGCGATCGCAATTCCGGCGGCAATGTTCTCTGCTGAAAAATCCGTGCGTGTGCGCGGTGTGATCTGTGCCGGATTGGCAGTGATGATGTCCTTCCGGACGCAGACGATCGCCGGTCTGATCGCAGGCTGCGGCGGTCTGCTGCTCGCAGTCATTCTCTTTGCGGTCAAGCGGAAACAGGCTGTCGGTAAAGCGGCTGCTGTACCGGTAACGGCAGTTTGCGCGGCTGCGCTGGCATTCGGATGGTGCTTTGCTGCACCGTCTATGAACCATTCGTATTTCCATCCGGATAAAACGAATATTCAGCAGCCGAAGGAAGGTCTGAGCTATTCCGGCAGAGAAAATGATGTTGCCGAGGCACAGCGCCCGAACGGTCTGACCGTTTCCGACCGTGAAGGCAATACATTTCCGGCATTGTATGACGGCGGTATTGTCTGGGATGACGGCTATTACCGCCTGAGCACCGCAGGTCCAAACGGAAAAAGTGAAGAATTTAATGTGTATGATGCGGCATCTGCTTTGCGTTATTGCTGGAAACAGGGCATTCATGCGATCGGAATTGATCCGCTGTTCGGTGTCGGACCGGATAATTTCTGTTTCACACAGCTCCGGACTTCGTATGTCATCGCCGAAAACCAGAATGCGGTAGACCGTCCGTATAATGATCTGCTGTATATCGCGGCTACACGCGGTGTTCCGTCACTGATCGTTTATCTGGGACTGCTCGTTGTCTGCTTTGTGCTTGCATGGAAACGGAAAGCCGTTCTGAAAAGCTGGACATTTCCGGCGGCAGGCGGTGCGGTCATTCTCTATACGGCGGCATCACTGACCGGTATTTCGGTGCTGACAGTAGCACCGCTGTTCTGGTGCCTGCTCGGAATGCTCGCGGCAGAACCGATCACCGAGCCGGTAAAAGCCGGAAAAGTGCCGGAAATAAAGCCCCTAAAGACAAAATCTGAACAGAAAAAGAAATCCTGATCATATCCTGAATCGTCCTGCCGGACAGTGAAGCATCGGTGCTTTGCTGTCCGGCTTTTCTTCATCATTCGTACCGCTGCTGCTGTATCTTTGCAGTTTGCTCATTATCTGCGTAACCTATTGCATTTTCTATAATAATATGATATAATAGAATAGAGTATTTATGGGAGGCTGAAAGACCATGCGGATTCTCGGTATTGATCCGGGCTATGCAACAGTCGGTTTCGGTATTGTCGATTATCAGGGGATGACGTTCCGGACGGTTGAATTCGGTGCGATCCTCACGCCGGCACATACCGATTTTAACGGCAGACTCGTGCAGATCTACGATGATATGGACTTTTTGCTGTCCCGATACCGTCCGCAGGCAATGGCTGTGGAAAAACTCTATTTTAATACAAATAAAACGACCGGCATTCTGGTCGCGGAGGCACGCGGCGTGATCCTGCTCGCCTGCGCAAAGCATCAGATCCCGGTATCGGAATATACGCCGTTACAGGTGAAATCTGCCGTTGTCGGCTACGGCAAGGCGGAAAAACAGCAGGTCATGGATATGACGCGGCGCATTCTGCATCTGAGCGAAGTGCCGAAACCCGATGATGCCGCCGATGCACTTGCACTGGCGATCTGTCACGGACACTGCGCCAAGCCCGATTACTGATCTCACGGAGGAATCGCTTTGATAGACCATATTCGCGGTACAATTACCTATAAAGAACCGAATCTCGTCGTGATCGAATGCGGCGGCGTAGGCTATGCCTGCCGGACAAGTATGCAGACGGCTGCGGCGGTCGGTGCTGTTGAGGAAAATGCAGTGCTTTATACGCGCCTGACCGTGCGTGAGGATGAGATCGCCCTCTATGGCTTTGCAGACCGCAGCGAACGCGGATGTTTTGATCAGCTTACGAGTGTTTCCGGTGTCGGCCCGAAGGCTGCACTTGCGATCCTCTCTGATTTTACCCCCGACCGCTTTGCACTTGCTGTCGCGGCAGGGGACTATAAGCTGTTCACGAAAACAAAGGGCATCGGCGCGAAGACCGCACAGCGCATCGTTCTGGAATTAAAGGATAAGGTCGCAAAATCTGTGCAGGATGCAGGATTCCCGTCTGCTCCGGTCACTGTCGGCAGCGGCAATCTGGAAGAAGCCATGAGCGCTTTGCAGGTGCTAGGCTATTCGCAGAGTGAGGTCGCAGGCGTGCTTTCCGTGCTTGATCCTGCACTGTCATCTTCTGAACTGATCCGTCTAGCCCTTCTTCAGCTCGGCAAGAATATGTTTCAGTAATCAGCCGGCTTCCAGCATTACATATTGATATTTGACATTTTTTGATGCATGAAAGGAGTTCTTCTTATGGGACAGAATCGAAAGAAAATTGCAGCGGCGCTGACCGCATTGCTGTGTACAGGAATGTTTGCTGTCTGCGGTGATGCGCGGATGCAAAGCGCTGATACAGGCAGCATGAACGCGGTTCAGATCATTGCTGCCGCAGCAGATACTGAGGATACACGCGGCGACCTGAACGGCGACGGCAGTCAGGATGTTGCGGATGCACAGCTCCTTCTGGAGTATTATACTGAGAATACACTCAGCGGCAAACAGCTTAGCTGGGATGCCCTGCTCGGCAAAGAAAATGCAGCGCAGACCGCTGATACAGAAGATATGCGCGGTGATCTGAACGGTGACGGCAGTCAGAATGTCATGGATGCACAGCTCCTTCTGGAATATTATACTGAGAATACGCTCAGCGGCAGACAGCTCAGCTGGAATGCTCTGATCAGTGCGAAAGAGGCAGAGGTTTCTGACAGAACTGCGGCAGAAAGCCTGGTAAAGGAGTGCATGGACGCATATCTGGCAGGTGACAGTGCGAAAGTCATGCAAATGTTCGGGCTGGAAGAACTGGTACACTTGATGGGAGATCCGGAGAAAACCGATGAAGAAAATGCTGAATCAATCGTGGCGCTGGATGTCGAGATGGAAAGCTATTCGATCGGCGAGCCGCGTGCGGACGCAGAAATGCTTGCTGCATATCAGGAAGGTTATGAACTGCTGACACAGAGACTCAGTGAAATGAATACAGATCCGGAAACGGATGAAGCTGATCGGGAAGCAGCGGCGGTGCTCACAAAGCTGGTCAGACCGATCACAAAGCTCTATGCATTTACGGTTACAGCGGTGATCGAAGATGAGCCAATCGATGAGGAATTCTTTGTCACCTGCGATGAGAACGGTGAATGGCGGATGGACAGCGGGATTGCAATGGTTGTTATTGAACTCATGGATATGATCAAAACTTCACAGCAGGCGGTTGTAAAGTCCGGTGCAAAATCTCTGCACATGGCAATCAACTGCGCAGCAGTCGATCTGGAATCAGAGGGTGCAGATATCAGACTGCTTGACGGTGAGTATCATTTCAGCGGTGCAGATTTTGCAAATCTGACCGAACCGGAATATAATGCATCTGCTCTCACAGCAGATCAGGCACTTGCTGTGCTGAAGTATAAGACCACTTTGTATTTCAATGATGTGACAGAGATGGAATCGGTGATCTTCCGTATCGAACGCGGTGAATGCACCGTGACAGCAGTCCGGAGAAACTTCGATGACAACAGTACGGCGATCGGCACATATCCTGTTTGCGAGGATCTGACCGAGAATATGACCTTGCAGGAAGCATTTGAGAAAGCAGCAGCTTTACTGAGCTGATGTCATAAAACGAAAATGATCCGCTGACTGACTGATACTCTGACGTTTTGAAATTGTCCGGAAAACGAACGAAATATCCGGCGGCAGCGTCCGGCGCTGCATCAAATCCGGCATCAATTCAGCATAGACTGAAATAAAAGGGAGGATCTGGCTATGAATCTTGACGAATTATTGAAAGAAGCGATCACAAAACCGGAAAAGCGTGCATTGTTTCTGCAAATGCTCATCAAAAGCGATGTGTATGTAATCTGCAAAAAACCGGTCAAGCAGGATGAGATCAACGGCGGTATCTCAATGGAACTGGTCACAACGCAGAATCCGGACGGCGACATTTTTATTCCGTTCTTTACAAGCTACCGTTCTTTGCAGCAGTTTGCGAAGCGTTATGTCAACTGTTACCGCATGAATTGTCTGCGGCTGTTTGATCTGATCCAGTCTGCAAATGCGGTGCTGAATCCCAATTCCTACGGCAAGGAATTTTCTTCGCAGGAGATCAAGAGTATCCTCATGGTTGCGCGCAACCTCAAGATTCCGGCGATCTCCATGAAAGAGGAAGAAACGATCGAGTACCGCCGCAATCAGAAGGATCTCGAACACCTGATCCGTCCGCTGACGCGCTATCTTGTCAGACAGTCGAATGTGGATGCCTGCTACATTGTGGAAATGGTGCGCGGCTGTGAGCGTCCGCAGACATTGTTCGTTTTTGATATGAACGGCAATACGCGCAAGCTGTTCTTCCCGCTTTCCAAGTATATGCAGAATTATTCCAAGTCCGGTGATTCGCTCGTATTCATCAGTCTGGAAGAACCGGCAGCAAAAAAAGCGATCGAGGGGATTGATCCCTTCTATGTCCGCAAAAAGCGTTTCTTTGAGCGCTGATCATGAAAGGAGTTGTTTATTATGCCGCATCCGTCCAAACCGACCTCATCGCATAGCTCGCAGGAGAAAAAGGATGAAGTCAAGCCTGCCGCAAAGGTCATCACAACTGCCGCAAATGCCGCAGCTTCTGCTGCCGGTACTGCGAAGAAAGTTGCTGATGCCGCAGCCGATAACGCAAAGAATGCGGTCGGTACTGCAAAGAAAGTTGCAGATGCCGCAGCCGGTACTGCAAAGACCGCTGCTGCTGCCGCAGCAACCGTAGTATCCGCTGTCGCTGAACCGGCAGCGAAGAAAATTGCGCAGACTGTCGATCATGTCACCAAAAAGGAAGATAAGAAATAAGTTCCGCTTTGCCGGAAACTGACAGAATTTTTATTCAGAAAGGGAACGTAAAATGCCTCCGAGAAATAAACCTTCCAGCTCGCATTCATCCCGTCCGGTCTCATCCGGTCACTCGTCCCGTCCGTCGCACGGATCGTCACACAGCTCATCGCACGGACCGTCACACAGCTCATCGCACAGACCGCCCCAGCATCACAGCTACGGCGGTTCACAGCATCACGGCTACGGCGGGCCGCATCACGGTTACGGTGCGCCGCCTCCGCCCCCGCATCACAATAATTCGTCGGGCGGTTTTCTGACGGGCATGATGGTCGGCAGCGCCATGCAGCAGCAGAATCAGCCTTCTGTCGTGCAGCAGACAACAGTCGTGCAGACTGCTCCGCAGCAGCCGATGCTCCGGAAATATAATTGTCCGTTCTGCGGCGGCAGAGTCGAGGGCAGACCTTCTACAGACGGTCTTCAGTCTATGGTTTGTCCGAACTGCGGCGGTGCGCTTTCAGAGGGTGATGCGATCGTCGAGCCGACACCGCAGCCTGTCGTGCAGACGGTGCAGACCGTCCAGACACCGACATATTCCAATCCTGCGCCGCGTTCTACTTATCGTCCGACCAGAACGTACCGTCCGGGCTGTCATCCGCTGAGAAGTATCGGAAACTTTTTCAGCTCGCTGATCAAGCTAGTCATTTTCCTTGTCGTTCTCTTTGTGGTTTGCGGTATCGCATTCTTTATAAATGACAAGTTCAGCAGCAACAACAGCGGCCATGATGATTATTATTATGAGGAGTATGATGATCGTCCTGAGCGCCATGATCCGATCTATGTGCCTGCACTCGGCAGAGATGTTGCATGGGATACGGAGTATGAAACCTATTATGACAGACAGACGGACTGCTATTTCTTCCTCAATACTGATGTGGATCCCCCGATCTGGCAGTATTGGTTTGAGGGCGTTTCGTCCGATTACGGCAGCAATTACGGATGGCTTGAATGGGATGCAAGAGAGAACCGCTGGTATGTGCAGACCGGTTCCAATACATGGCAGCCGCTGCCGGAGGAGAAGGGTTCGGATCTCTGGCATTTCGACTGATTCCTATGATCGGAGAAGCATGGATCTATGATACAAACCGGAAACCCTGTATTTGAGGAGGAGAATGAACGCCTCGCCAGTCCGGAGGTCATTTCGCAGGACGGCGATATGGAGGTCACGCTTCGCCCGAAAACACTCAACGATTATATTGGACAGGATACGGTCAAGCAGAATCTTGCGGTCTATATTGAGGCCGCAAGACGGCGCGGCGAGCCGCTTGACCATGTCCTGCTCTACGGTCCGCCGGGACTTGGAAAAACAACGCTTTCCGGCATCATTGCGCATGAGCTTGGTGTCAACCTGCGTATCACTTCCGGCCCTGCGATCGAAAAGCCCGGCGATCTCGCCGCCCTGCTGACCAATCTCGGCAGAGGCGATGTGCTGTTCGTGGATGAGATACACCGGCTTTCACGCGCCGTGGAGGAGATCCTATATCCGGCACTGGAGGACAGAGCGCTGGATATCATGATCGGAAAAGGACCGTCAGCACGGTCGATCCGTGTTGATTTGCAGCCGTTTACGCTGGTCGGCGCGACAACAAGAGCCGGTCAGCTTTCCGCACCGCTGCGTGACCGTTTCGGCATTGTGCAGCGATTGGAACTTTATACGCCGGAACAGCTTTGCGATATCATTCGCAGAAGCGCGATGCTGCTCGATATTCCGTGCGAAGCGGACGGCGCATTGGAACTTGCAAGACGTTCACGCGGCACACCGCGTATTGCGAACCGTCTGCTGCGCAGAGTGCGTGATTTTGCAGATGTTCTCGGTACGGGCGTGATCGATGTGCAGACAACGCGCAAAGCACTTGAACGACTGGAGATCGACGAGCTTGGTCTTGATAAGCTCGATCATCGTCTGCTCGATATGATGATCCGCGGCTATCACGGCGGTCCGGTCGGTCTGGAAACACTAGCTTCGGCAATCGGTGAAGAGGCGGTCACACTGGAGGATGTCTGTGAGCCGTATCTGATGCAGCTCGGAATGCTTGCCCGTACACCGCGCGGCAGAGTTGCAACGCGCCTTGCCTATCAGCATCTCGGCTATCCGCTGGAGGAGGGGACTGCCGGTCAGCAGTATTCCCTGAACGATATGCTGAATAGCTGATGATAACCGGACAGGAGAACAGAAATGAGCCTCTTGCCAAAACAGAATTACAGATTCAATCATGAGATACCGCTGCCGGAAGGTCTGATCAACGGTCAGGCTCTGGGAGCGGTATCAGGTATGAAATTCGGACTTTCCAATATGAGCCGCAGCGGATGTGAGGTCATTGCCGTTTATAATGCGCTGCTGCTGCACCGCCGTCCTGTGCCGTTTCCGGAAATCGCCGGTTATATGGAGCGATTTCGGGTACTGTTCGGGTTCTGGGGTGCAAATTTTCTGTCTTTGGGGCATTGTCTGAAGCATTTCGGACTGCGTTCAAAGCGTGTCCGTTCGGCGCAGAAAGTGACAGATGCGCTGAACTGCGGAAAAACGATCGTCTATGTTTACTGGGTGAAAAAACGGTTTCGCTCCTCAGTGCATACGGTCGTTCTGCGATCCGGCAGAGAAGATCTCTGCGTTTACAATGCGTATAATAGATGCGGCCATGTGCTGCATATCAAACAGGAGGATTATCTTCACGATCGGAAGATGATCTTCGGATATATCATAGAACAGGAAGAAGATAAATAAAGAGGAGCGTAGGTTCAGATGGTTGCCTTCGATGAAACCTATGATGCATATATGCTGGAGCAGGACGGTGTTCTGTTCCGCTGGGAGGATAAGCCGGATGCAGAGGCAGAAGCTGCCGCTGCACGCACAGCTGCTGCGTATCACACGAATATCCGCAAAATTGCGGGATTTCTCATTAACGATCTGATTCGTGATATCTGGGGGATCAGTGATCCTGAGCAGGTTATCGCAAGGCTCGGCAGACCGCAGATCGTACCGGCTCTGCGGCAGGTCGTTTACTGTGAGCATTTGTTTGACAAGCTGCACGTTATCAGCTTTGAATATCTCGATGATGAATTTCAGCGGCTTCAGGCGGTCGATCTGGACGGCTGACGGGGAGAGATATACATGGCTTTTGATTTCAAAAAGGAATACAAAGAGTATTATCAGCCGCCGAAAAAGCCGATGCTCACGGAAGTGCCGGAAATGCGTTTTCTCGCAGTCCGCGGCAAAGGCGATCCGAATACACCGGACGGTGCCTATCAGCAGGCGATGCAGAAGCTCTATGCAGTCGCGTATACGCTGCGGATGAGCCGGAAAGCCGGCAAGGAGATCGCGGGATTCTTTGAATATGTCGTGCCGCCGCTGGAAGGTCTCTGGCAGCAGACCGATATGCAGGGCGATACGCTCGATTACATCTGCAAGAATGACTTTGAATGGATCTCGATGATCCGTCTGCCGGATTTTGTTACAGAGGCAGATTTTCAATGGGCTGTTGCAGAGGCGGAACGGAAAAAGCATATTTCCTGCGCAGATGTGGAGTTTTTCACGTATGATGAGGGGCTTTGCGTGCAGATGATGCACATTGGCAGCTATGATAATGAGCCGGAAACGATCGCGCAGATGATGCAGTATCTGACTGAACAGGGCTGCACGGAAGATCATTCCGACGCAAGGCGGCACCATGAAATATACCTGAGCGATCCGCGCAAAACGGCTCCGGAAAAGCTGAAAACGATCATCCGGATTCCGGTGCGGCGCATTTGACACATCATTTGACACAGTTCGATAAGGAGCATGACAATGAAGCGATCAAAAGAAGAACAGGAACGCGCATATTATAATCGGAAACTCATTACTGACGGCATGAAAGACGAACTGAAAAAGCCATATTCATGGAAAACATTCTGGTACGATTTTTCGCAGTTTTTTCTCGGAAATCTGCTTGGCAGACTGGTGATTGACGCGATCGGAACAGAAACGCTGATCAAGAATGAGGCGGTTTCATTTATTGTTGACGTACTGATCCTGACAGCGATGATTCTGATTATGCATCTGATATTTGAAGCTGTCAGAAAAAAGATTCATCGCGGCTGATGGAAGAAACGATCATACACGAAAAAGGGGTGAGAGGATATGAGCAGATTTTTGCGGCAGGAAGGACTGCGCGGCGTGGCGATCACGGAGATCACCTGTGAACTGATGCTCCGGCTCGGCAGGGCGGCTGCACAGGCAGTCGGCAGAACGAGCAATCATCCGCCGGTTTTTTATATTTCCCATGATCCGCGGCGCTCGGCAGAGGCACTCGAAGCGGCGCTCTGTGCCGGTATCTGCGCAGGCGGCGGCATTGCCCATACGCTTGGTGTTCTGCCGTCATCGGGACTTTCGCTGATGCTTTCTGCTGAGGATGCAGAGGCAGGCATCGCGCTTTCCGGCGGCAATCTGCCGTATGAATCGGTCTGCGTGCGTCTGTTTTCCAAAAGCGGTCTGCCGATGTCCTCGGAGCAGCTCGATGCAATTTCTGCTCTGATGCCCTCAAATGCTGCGATGCCGCTGAAATCGCACCAGAACTGCGGCATCATTTGCAGGCAGGATGATGCACAGCGCCGGTATCTCCGGCTGCTTGCGGCACGGCTGAGTACGCCTGCCGAAAATAAGCAGGATAAAACGCTGAAAATTGCACTGGACTGCGCAAACGGTGCGGTCAGTGATCTCGCAGAACCGCTGTTCCGGCATCTCGGTGCAGAGGTATTGCTGCTGAACGATCATCCAGACGGTATGAATATCAACCGGAACTGCGGCGTACAGGAAATGTCGCCGCTGCTCCAGTTTGTTAAGGATTATAATTGCAATGCCGGATTTGCATTTGACGGCGACGGCGGCAGATGCCTTGCTGTTGATGAGCACGGTGAGCTGCTCGACGGCGACCGGATGCTTGCGATCCTCTGCGAGGAACAGCTTGCAATGCAAAAAGATGCACCTGCCGGCAGAACGGATGTGATGCAGCGCGGTGTCGCGGCAACCGTGATGTCCAATCTCGGATTCCTGCGCTATGCAAAATCACGCGGCATTCCGGTGCAGAGTACACAGCCTGCACCGCAGTTTGTTCTCGATAAGATGCGGAATCTCGGTTTAGCGCTCGGCGGTGACGGTTCAGGTTATCTATATTTTGCGGATGTGCCTGCGCCGGACGGTCTGATGACTGCCGCAAGGCTGTTTCAGGCGATGCAGCGTACCGGAAAAGAACTTGGTGTGCTTTCCAATGTTATGGAATATGATCCGCAGGTCGCCGTATCTGTGAGAATTCCGCAGTATTGGCGTGAGATATGGAAAAATGATCCGGAGATCACCGGCTTTATTTCCGCCCGTGAAGCGGAGCTTGGCGCGGACGGCAGAATCCTTGTCCGTGAACGCCGCGATGATGCATCTATCCGCATTATGCTGGAAGGCAGAGATTTCCGGCGCATCAATAATATTGCGTTTGCGATCGAAGAAGCGATCAAGGCTCGTACGAAATAATCACAGGAGTGAATGAAATGGAAACGATCTGGCAGGAGATGTATGATGCTGCAAAGGCTGTGCTGGATGCACGCAGGGTTTCGGAGTATGTGACCTGCGGTGAAGTTGCGGCGGCTGTCCGTTCAAAATCCGGCCGGATTTATACCGGAATCTGTGTCGATACCTGCTCAACGCTCGGTATCTGTGCGGAACGCAGCGCGATTTTTGCCATGCTGACGGCAGGGGAGCAGGAGATCGACAAGGTGCTTGCCATTTTGCCGGACGGCAGCAGCGGCGCGCCGTGCGGTGCGTGCCGTGAATTGATGGTTCAGCTTATGCCTGATTCCTATAAAGATATCGAGATCATGATGAATATGGAAACCGGAAAAACCGTCCGGCTCGGAGAGATCACGCCTGACTGGTGGATTACTTATTAAGCAAAATCAGATATCGGAGATTCATATATGAGAATTGCAAAAAACTGGGCGGATTACCGCCTGATCGATACAAAATCCGGAGAGCGTCTGGAACGCTGGGGCAATATCACGCTGATTCGTCCCGATCCGCAGGTCATCTGGCAGACACCGCCGCTGACCGATCTCTGGAAAACCGCAGACGGTCATTATCATCGTTCCAAATCGGGCGGCGGACAGTGGGAATACCGCAAAAAACCGCCTGAAAGATGGAATATCCGGTATCATGACCTGACATTCATCGTCCGGCCGACCGGATTCAAGCATACGGGTCTTTTTCCGGAGCAGGCGGTCAACTGGGACTGGATGCAGGAAACCATCCGGAATGCCGGCAGACCGATCCGCGTACTGAATCTGTTTGCATATACGGGCGGCGCAACGCTTGCCTGTGCGGCGGCAGGTGCGGAAGTCTGTCATGTGGATGCGGCAAAGGGCATGGTGCAGTGGGCGCGTGAGAATGCGGCTGCATCCGGACTGAGCGACAAGCCGATCCGCTGGATCGTGGATGACTGCGAGAAATTCATCCGCAAAGAGGCGCGGCGCGGCAAGACCTATGATGCGATCATCATGGATCCGCCGAGCTACGGACGCGGCCCGTCCGGCGAGATCTGGAAACTCGAAAACTGCATTTATCCGCTGGTCGAAGCCTGTCTGGATATCCTGACGCCGGAACCGCTGTTCTTCCTGCTCAACAGCTATACAACCGGACTTTCACCGTCCGTCATGGGCTATCTGCTGAATTCGCTGATCGTGCCGAAATTCGGCGGCAGCGTGCAGGCGGATGAGATCGGTCTGCCCGTTGAACTGGCAAAGGCTGCACTGCCCTGCGGTGCAACTGCGATCTGGATGGGCAAATAACAGGGGAATACAGTATGAAAATTGCAGTTTTTTCAGATATTCACGGAAATCTGAAAGCATTGGAAACGGTTCTCGCAAAGATCAGCGAACATAATGCAGACCTGACGATATTCTTAGGCGATATTTTTCAGCGCGGCAATGAGGAAATCGAATGTCTGGAGCGATTGAAGGACAGCGGCATCATCTGCCTGAAGGGAAACTGCGAGCTGTATGCCGCCTATGGCGTGGAAATTGATCCGGATGTGGAGCATCTGCGGGCATATTATGACGGTATCCGGCAAAAGCTGACAGATGCACAGATGGCATTTGTCAGGCAGATGCCGTTATCCTATGTGTATGATTGTGATGCGTGTAAGCTCCATTTTTCGCATTTTTTATTCGCAGACAGGAAAGCACCGTATCCGTTTTTGCCGCTTGCCTCATTGAAAAACGGCGTATTCGATCAAGCCTGCAAAAGCAATGATGTTAGGGCGTATGATCTGGCCGTGATCGGGCATTCTCATCAGAATTTTGTGAACGGAAATGTCGTTTCGGTTTCTGCTTCGGGATTAGACGGCGCATCTTTCCTGCTGATCGAGGAAAATGAGGATACATTCCGCTTTGAACGGTGTTTTATATAGGAGGAATCATGGAGATTCGGCGCTTTCGGGAGAATGATGCGGCAGAAACAGCAAAGGTCGTTGCAGAAACCTTAAAAATCAGCAACAGCCGCGATTATTCGCCCGAATATTTGAAAGAATTGCAGGATACACATAATGCAGAGGTGCTGATTCAGCGCGCAAAAGAGGGGCATTCCTATGTGATTTGCGACGGTGAGAAGATCATCGGTACCGGCTCGATCGCACCCTTCTGGGGCAGCCCGACCGAAAGCATTTTGCTGACAATTTTCATTCTGCCGGAATATCAGGGCAGGGGACTCGGCAGGAAACTGATCGAAACGCTCGAACAGGATGAATATGCGCTGAGAGCCAGCCGTATTGAGATCCCTGCATCGCTGACGGCGGTCAATTTTTACCGGCATCTCGGTTATGATTATAAGAACGGTATTGCTGAGCCGGAGGACGGCCTGATGTACCGTCTGGAGAAATTTCCATGAACTATAAAATTGTTGATCCGGAAACATATTACCGGCGCGGCGTGTTCCGGCATTTTTCAGAGGACTGCAAATGCTCCGTGTCGATCACCGCGCGGATAGATGTCACGGAATTGCGTGCGTATTCAAAAGCAACAAATACACGCTTTTACATCAATTTCCTCTATGTGCTGAGCAAGACGCTCAACGCAAGGGAGGATTACCGTCTGACGTGGGACTGGCAGAATGAACGGATGCTCTGCTGGGATCAGATCAATCCGACGCAGTATGTGTTCCATGACGACACCGAAACATTTACGGTCGCGTATACGGAATATGATCCGGATTATGCGGTCTTTTATGCGCGTGCGCTTGCTGATCTCGAAGCCGCAAAGCAGACGCGCGAATACGGTCTGGACAGCACAAATCATCCGAACTGGTTTGATGCATCGTGTGTGCGCTGGCTGTCCTATGATTCTCTGCATATCGAACTGCCGGACGGCTATCTGTTCTTCAATCCGATCGTCAACTGGGGCGCGTACAGAGAGGAAAACGGCAGACTGATGATGCCGGTCACAGTCCGGATGAATCATGCCGCCGCAGACGGTTTTCTCATTGCAAATGTGTTCCGCCTGCTTGAAAAGGAGATCGCACTTTTGGTATCGGAGAAATGATAGGAGGTCGGGAAGTCAATGGAATCATTGATCAAAATAGAAAATGCGCATTTTTCATATCCGCCTGCGGAGGAAGATGCAAAGCCGACCGAGGTTCTCAAAGGCATCTCGCTCGAATTTGAGCACGGCGAACTGGTCGCCGTTCTTGGACATAACGGTTCGGGCAAATCCACGCTCGCAAAGCTGCTGAATGCCATTCTCGTGCCGACTGAGGGCACGGTGACGGTTTCCGGTATGGATACGAAAGATGAGGAGAAACTGCTGGAGATCCGGCAGCACGTCGGCATGGTGTTCCAGAATCCCGATAATCAGATCGTTGCAACGATCGTTGAGGAAGATGTGGCGTTCGGGCTTGAAAATCTCGGCATACCGAGCGATGAGATGCGCGTGCGTGTTGATCAGGCATTGCAGGCGGTCGGAATGTACGCCTACCGCAGCCATGCGCCGCATCAGCTTTCGGGCGGTCAGAAGCAGCGTGTTGCGATCGCCGGTATCATTGCCATGCGGCCGGACTGCATCGTTCTCGATGAACCGACTGCGATGCTCGATCCGCAGGGGCGAAAGGAAGTCATGCGGACGATCCGTCTGCTCAACCGCGATTACGGTATCACCGTCATTCTGATTACGCATGAAATGGATGAGGCGGCGCAGTGTGACCGCGTCATTGTTGTCGATCACGGTGAGGTGCGTATGGATGCACCGCCGGAAAAGGTTTTTTCGCACGTTCAGGAAATGCGTGCAATGGGACTGGATGTTCCGCAGCCGACAGAGCTTTGTGATCTGCTGCGGCAGGCAGGCTATGATCTCGATCCGGAGATCATGACGCCCGAAGCCTGTGCGGATGCGATCGCGGCGCTTCTGCGGTCAGAAGCGTAATCACAAGAAGAAAGGACTAACGCAGAATGCCGATTCTGGAAGCAAAGAATCTGACCTATACCTACAGCAGCGGTTCGCCGTTTGAGAAAACAGCGATTGACCATATTGATCTGCAAATCGAGAAGGGCGAATTTGTCGGCATCATCGGGCATACCGGCTCCGGCAAATCCACGCTGATGCAGATGATGAACGGACTTTTGAAGCCGACAGAGGGAACTGTCCTGCTGAACGGCAAAGATATCTGGGAGAAAGGCTGTGACCGCAGAGCCGTTCGCTTTGAAGTCGGACTTGTATTTCAGTATCCGGAGTATCAGCTTTTTGAGGAGACTGTATATAAGGATATTGCGTTCGGCCCGAAGAATATGGGACTGGATGAAAAGGAGATCGACCGCAGAGTGCGCGAGACTGCCGAGGCGGTCGGCTTATCGGCAGATCTGCTCGAAAAACCGCCATACGCGCTCTCCGGCGGACAAAAGCGCAGAGTTGCGATCGCCGGCGTTATGGCAATGGAGCCGAAAGTCCTGATCCTTGATGAACCGACCGCAGGACTTGATCCGCAGGGCAGAACGACCATCCTCTCACAGCTTTCGGCGTATCAGAAACGCACGGGCTGTACGGTCATGCTCGTATCACACAGTATGGAAGATGTTGCGAAATATGTTTCCAAGCTGCTTGTTCTCTCACAGGCGAAGATCGTCTGCTTCGATACGCCGGAAAATGTCTTTGCACGCGGCGATTCCCTTGAAGAAATGGGGCTTGCACTGCCGCAGATCACGCGCGTGTTTCATGATCTTCGCGCACGCGGCATCGACTTTCCCGGTGAGGTCTATACAGTCAGATACGGTGCGGAGCTGCTGCTGAAAATGCTCGCGGAAAGGGGCGGCAGATCATGCTGAAAGATATCACGCTCGGGCAGTATTTTCCGATGGACAGCGTGGTTCATAAAATGGACGCACGCTATAAGATCATCATTACGCTGCTGTTTCTGGTCATGCTGTTCTGGGGACAGCATTTGACATCTCTGATCGCAGGACTGCTGTTTGTTGTTCTTGCGACCGTCTGTTCAAAAATTCCGCCGAAAATGCTCATCAAAAGCATTAAGCCGATCGTGCCTGTCCTGATTATTACAGGACTGCTGAATCTGTTTCTGCTGGAGGGCGGCGAAACCTATTTTGCATGGAAATTCATCAGGATCACAGAGCAGGGCGTGCAGACATCCGTATTTATGCTGGTGCGTATCTGCCTGCTGATCGCCGGAACATCTCTGCTGACCTATACAACATCCCCGATCGTGCTGACGGACGCGATCGAAGCACTGCTGTCACCGCTGAAAAAGCTGAAAATGCCTGTGCATGAGCTTGCGATGATGATGACGATCGCACTGCGCTTCATTCCGACATTGATCGAGGAAACCGACAAGATCATGGCGGCACAGAAAGCGCGCGGTGCGGATATGGAAAGCGGCAGTCTGATACAGCGCGTACAGGCACTTGTGCCGGTTCTGATCCCGCTGTTTGTGTCTGCATTCCGCCGCGCAGAGGAACTTGCCCTTGCAATGGAATGCCGCTGTTATCACGGCGGAGAGGGCAGGACACGACTGCGTGAACTGAAAAGCAGTATGCGCGATTATATTGCACTCGGCATTACATTGCTGATGTTTGCGGCAGTGATCGTTCTGAATATGATTTTGCATTGATATGAAAGAGAAAATCAGACCGCATCTTTACCGGATGCTGAGCTTTTTGCTCCCGTGCGGCATCATGCTGCTCGCATTTGCGCTGAACGGGAAATATCCGTTCGGAGAGAATGCACTGCTGGAATCAGATGCAGCAGCGCAGTATTATCCGTTTCTGCTGCTTTTGCGCAGGACGCTCCGTGAGGGCGGCAGTCTGTTTTATACATGGCGTGCCGGACTTGGAACGAATCTCTGGGCGCTCCTCGCATATTACTGCATCAATCCGTGGAATCTGACCGCGCTTTTTCTGCCGGAATCCCTGATACAGGGATTTTTGTCGCTGTCGGTCTGCGTCCGGATCGGGCTTGCAGGACTTTTTACGGCGATCCTCATGCAGACGCTCTCGAAAAAGCAGAGCCTTGCGATTACGGTATTTGCATCGCTCTACGGGCTGAGCCTGTGGTTTATCTGGAATTATTTTCAGCTGATCTGGCTGGATGCAGCCGCATTGTTTCCCTTGATGCTTGCAGGTCTGGTGCGCCTTGTGCGTGACGGACACTGCAAAATGTTCATTGCAGTTCTGCTGCTTTCGCTGATCTGCAATCCGTATTTCAGCTTTATCACCTGCGTGATGACATTCTGCTGCTGGCTCTGCCTGCTCATTATTCTGAAAAAGCCGCTGCGGACAGTTCCGCGTGAGACAGGGCGTTTTTTCGGCAGTGCGCTGTTATCCGGCGGTATGGCGGCAGTGATCCTGATCCCGCTTGCATTTGCCGTCCGGACGACCGGTTCTGCCGGTCAGACAATGCCCGGTCTGCTGACGTTTCCGTACAGCGTTCCGGCACTGCTCGGCAGACTTGTTTCCTTTACCTATCCGATTCAGCATATCGGACTGCCGAATCTTTCGTGCAGTATGCTCGTTGTACTGCTGTTCACGGGCTATCTGACTGCAAAGCGCATTCCATTGCGTGAACGTCTGACAGTCGGCGGTCTGCTGCTGTTTCTGCTTGTCAGTCTGTGGTATCCGCCTCTGAATTATCTCTGGCACGGAATGCATATCCCGAACGGCTTTATCCACCGCTTTGCATTTCTTGTGCCGTTTGTACTGCTGATGGCAGGCTGGCGCTTCACTGAAACACTCGATGAAGCGGACAATATACCGCTTTGGAAACGGCTCATGCAGCTTGGCGGTATGGCTGTTGTTACGGCAGGTATCTGTGTCTGCGGCGCTGCGACTGCTGCAACGGATGTTATAGTGCTGTCGGCAGTGTTGGTACTGCTGTATATGGCACTGTATATCTGGCGGTATATCAAGCCGGTGAATGAACTGCCGATGTGCGTTATTCTGCTGATGTGCGTTTGTACGGAAGAATTTTGCAGTGCGAATATGGCGGTTGGTTTTCTGCCGGTGCTGTATCAGGCATCCGACCTGACAGAGCAGCCTGAAATTGCCGAAGCGGCTGCCGCGATTCGTGAAGATACCGGTGATAAGCCGCAGAGGACGGCATCTGCAATGGGACACGGCTTCAATCCGGAGCTGTTTTCTGACCTGCCTTACGGCGGTACGCTGTATTCATCGCTGATCCCGGCTTCACTTCTGAACACCCTGTCAGAACTCGGAATGTATTCCGGTACTGACCAGAACCGCTATTTTTACTGTCCGCTTTCGCCTGTTTCGGTGCTTCTGACGGATTTACGCTATGTGATCGCACCGGATGGCAGCGGTGAGCCGGAAGCATTTTATGAAGCACTCGGAGATACCTGTGCAAAGCGTTTCCGGTATGATCTGCCGTTCGGCTTTTGCATTCCGGAGCAGCTCGATTTTCCGGCAGATGAACTTTGTCCGGAGCGTCAGAACCGGCTGTTCCGGCAGATCGCAGATACCGATGTCTGTCGGATCCTTCCGGCGGAGCTGACCGCACCGGATGCGGAGATCTCCGGCTCGGCTGACGGGAAAATATCCTGTAAAACAGGCGATGATCCGCGCACAACGCTGACCTATCGCTTCAATGCCGATGCCGACGGCTCGTATATTTATGATATTTGGATGGATGAATCACTCTGTCCGGCAATCAAGCGGTATGATCTGATCGTTGACGGCGAAACAAAGGATGTCAGAGTTTATAAAAAGGATGAGCTGTTTCAAAAAGACGGTAGTATGCTGACTGTCGGAGAATTGCAGAAGGGACAGAAAATAGAGATCGTCCTTGTGTTTCGTGAGCATTCTGCCGGTGATTTGCAGGTGCAGGCGGCGCGGCTCGATGCAGATGCGTTTGCAGAGGGACTTCAGAAATTAGATGCTTATTCGATGCAGGATGTGCAGGTGCAGGATACGGAGATCACCGGAACAGTCACCGCTTCGGATACGCGGACACTTCTGTATTTGCCTGTGCCTTATGATAAGGGCTGGAAAGCCGAGATCGACGGACAGTCTGCGGAGCTGACAGAGGCAATGCCGGGCATGATCGGTGTGCGGCTGTCTGCCGGTACGCATTCGATCCGGCTGCATTATCGTCCGCAGGGATTTGCAGCAGGCTGTGCAGTCAGTCTGTTCAGCCTGATGCTGTGTATGGTGCTGCTTTTGCGCCGCCGTACCGATACCAACCGTTCGGAGGAAACATAAATGCGCACACTCAAAATGACGATCGCATACCGCGGTACACGCTATCACGGTTTTCAGCGGCAGCCCAATGCTGTGACCGTGCAGGGAGAGCTGGAAAAACAGCTTGCGCGGGTGCTGAACGGTCCGGTGACTGCATACGGATGTTCGCGCACCGATACCGGCGTTCATGCAAATATGTTTGTTCTGCATCTGCATACAGAACTGGATATCCGCTGCAAGAATCTTGTCCGCGCCCTCAACGGTTATCTGCCGGATGATATTTCCGTGCTTGCCTGTGAGGATGCGCTGCCGGATTTTCACGCACGGTTTGACTGCAAGGGCAAAGAATATCTTTACCGCATCCATAATCATGAAAGCAAAGATCCGTTTCTGACCGATCTTGCATATCACTACCGCAGACCGCTGGATATCGAAAAGATCCGGTATGCGGCGGCACAGGTCACAGGTACGCATGATTTTCACAGCTTTTGTGCGCAGGCGACACCTGAATCCAACTGCATCCGCACCATTTTCGGTACTTCCGTTGAAGCATCGGGCAGTGCGGTCGATATCCGTATTCGCGGAGACGGTTTTCTGTATAATATGGTTCGCATTTTTGTCGGGACGCTGCTCGATATCAATGAGGGCGTGTTCCAGCCCGATGCAATGCCGGATATTCTCGCTGCACAAAATCGTCTGGCAGCCGGCAGAACGGCAATGGCACATGGCCTTTATCTGAATCAGGTGTTCTATTCGGATGCTGAATGCAGAGAAATATAGTATAATAGGGCATAAGAAAGAAGGGAACAGTTTGGAAAAGAAAAAAAAGACAGCCAAGCCTGTAAAAAGCAGCGGCTCTGTAAAAGATATCTATGCGATGCGAAAACGCAGAAAACGGCGGAAGATCCTCAGACAAAGCACATGGCTGCTGCTGCTTGCGGTCGTGATCCTCGTGCTGTATCAGCGCCGTGATTCATGGATGCCGAAACTCGATCCAATGGGCGTGCGGCATCAGAGTCAGCAGCAGGGCATCGGTGATGCGGACGGAAATTTCCCGATCTATCTCTACGGCGATTCCGTCTATCAGTTTGCAGAGAGCGGCGGCCATCTGCTCCTGCTCAATGACTCTTACCTCAATTTTTACGAACAGGACGGCACACTGGCATCAGTCAGACAGCATACCTATGGCAATGCCATGCTGCAAACTGCCGGTGATTACGGTTTGCTTTATGAAAGCGGCGGTACGCGCTTTCGTCTGGAAACCCCTGCAAAGCTCCGCTATGAGAAAACAGTCAGCGATCAGATCATATTCGGCAGAGTGTCGGATAACGGCTATGCGGCGATCGTGACCGATGCAGAGGACTGTTCATGCAGATTGTTCGTGTTCAACAGCAAGGGACAGCAGATCTATTCGAGAAATTGTGTCGAACGGATCTCCGAGATCGCATTCAATGCGGATTCGACAGGCTGCTACGCCGTCCGCATCGAAGCAGAGAACGGTTTGATGAAATCTGTGGTCAATGCCTATGATTTTTCGTCAACAGATACGATTTGGTCAAGTCAGGCACTTGACATATTGGCAATTTCGGTATATAATACCAGTGAGGGAAATTTGTTCATTCTCGGAGACAACAAATGCTGCTTCCTCGATTCTGCCGGTAATCCGCTTTCCAGTTATGCGTATCCGGATGAACTGGTGCGAGGCTGTTTTTCCGGCAATACGGCGGCACTGCTGTTCCGGAATGATGAGAAACGGACAAATTCGTTTGTTGTCATAAACGGTCCGGACGGTTCACCGGCGATCCGTTCCTATGACAAGGATGTTCGGGATATCGGTCTGATGACGGAAAATGAAGCAGTTCTGGTGCAGCTTCGCAGCGGGATCGAAACACTCAGCTATCAGTGCAATCTGATGCAGACGACACCGCTTTCGGACAGCTATGACGGTTTTTTGCGAATCGGAAGGGATCTGTACCTGAAGGGCTACGACCAGATCGCCCGATTGGAATATCAGCCGACCTGACCTGTATCCTGTATGGATGATGCAAAATACCAATCTGGCAAAAATAAAAATAAGCATTTGCCGGCGGCAGAATGTGAATTACGGAGGATAGGTGCATGAGCACGACATTTTGGTGGGTATTTGACCTGCTTGTGATTGTCACTGCGATCTATGTGGTCGCGGTGAATGCAAAGCGCGGTGTTCAGAAATCACTGGTGCTGAATATCGGTTATGTTGTTACAACGGTCGTTGCCTCTCTGCTTGCTGCAATCGCAGCACCGACGCTGTATCAGACGGTTGCATATAAGAATAATATCAACGGTATCGTGACAGCAAATGAACACATGGATTTTGAAGAAGTCTTTTCTGAGGCGATTGATTCCGCAAAATACGGCTTTTCAATGGAACGCGGAGCAATGAAACAAATCCTGAATGATTCCAAGCAGAACGATCATTTTGATGCAGCACTGTATCAGTATGCATGGCAGAAAACCGGCGGTACGGTCGTTCCGATGGCGGAATTTTCATCCGTGCTGAGAAAGGCATTCACGGAAAGCTACGGTGCGCAGTTGGATGAACGGCTTCCGCGCTATGTCCGGATGTATTTTGACCGGCAGGCAGAGCAGGATCCGAACCTGATGACCTCGCTGATCGCTGTCTATTATGACAATAGCAAATCTTCGGCAGAGCGTGCCGATGTTCTGGAAAAAATGTTTGCCTCTCAGCCGACAACAGAGGTTCTGCAAATTTTCATTTATATCATCATTTTCTCTGTGACAATGGCGATCATCGCGCTGATCAGTGCGGTTTTGCAAAACCGGATATTCCTGAATATCCAGAATTCGACGGATCATGCGGTCGGTGCGCTGATCGGCGTGATCGAAGCTGCCGCGGTGCTTGTTCTGCTGACGTTTGTTGTGCGTCTGCTCGTGCTGCTGCCGGGCGAACGCTTCCTGTGCTTCAATGAGGCAACGATCGCTGAATCGAAAGTATTTTCGTTCTTATACGATCATATCAGCATTTTGCTATAATGATGATGCACCTCTGCTGCGGTTTTCGCCGCCGCAGAGGCGCACTGTTACAAACATAGAAAGGAGCGGATCCCGGACAGAATGGGATCCGGCAGAAATATGGTTCTTTGCAGTCAATGTAAGAAACGCCCTGCGATCGTGTTCATCACATCCGTGCAGGGTACGGAGAAACGAAACGAGGGGCTTTGTCTCGCTTGTGCCAAGAAGATGAATATTCCGCAGGTCGCGGAGTATATGGAACACATGGGCATTTCCGATGAGGATATCGAGCAGATGAGCGATCAGATGATGGATCTGCTCGACAATGAGGACGATAACTTTGAAATGGGCGGTGCAAGCACTATGCCCAGCTTTATTCAGAGCCTCTTTACCGATCGTCCGGCGGCGGATTCCGAGAATGAGAAGCCGAAGGATATGGACGACGGGAAAAAAGAATCTGAAAAGGAAAAGAGCAACAGTCTGTTCAGCCGGTTCGGTGATAAATCCCGCGACAGCAAGGGCGACGACCGCAAATCCAAGAAAAAAGAACGCAAGAAGGAACTCAAATACCTCGACAGCTACTGCACCAATCTCAGCAAACGTGCCGAGGAAGGCAAAATGGACGGTGTGATCGGCAGAGACACCGAGATCGCGCGTGTCATTCAGATCCTTTCGCGCCGTCAGAAGAATAATCCCTGCCTGATCGGTGAACCGGGTGTCGGTAAAACTGCTGTTGCAGAAGGCATTGCGCTCCGCATCGCATCCGGTGATGTGCCGTTCCACCTCAAAGATAAGAAGATCTACCTGCTTGATATGACCGCATTGGTCGCCGGAACACAGTTCCGCGGTCAGTTTGAGAGCAGAGTCAAGGGTCTTGTCGAGGAAGTCAAGGAGCAGGGGAATATTATTCTGTTCATTGACGAGGTACACAGTCTGGTCGGTGCAGGTGATTCCGAAGGTTCGATGAATGCTGCCAATATCCTGAAACCGGCGCTCTCACGCGGTGAGGTGCAGGTGATCGGTGCAACGACTTTTGCAGAATACCGTAAATATATCGAAAAAGACGGTGCGCTGGAACGTCGTTTTCAGCCTGTCAAGGTCGATGAGCCGACGATCGAGGAGACTGTTGAGATCCTCAAGGGCGTTGCAAAATACTATGAGGAATTCCACCGCGTTCACATTTCGCCGGCAATGCTGCGGCTCTGCACGGTGCTGTCGGAACGCTATATCACAGACCGTTTTCTGCCGGATAAGGCGATCGATCTGCTCGATGAAAGTTGCGCGTATGTCAGCATCCGGCATCCGGAGCTGACCGAGCTTGACCGCCTGACGACCGAAATTGCGGAAAAACAGGCTGTGATCGACGAGATCGAAGCAGACGAGAATCCCGATTATCAGAAATTGCAGGAAAATAAGGGCGAGATGATCCACCTGAAAGCACGGTTCGATGAACTGACCGAGCATCCGGTCGAGGTTCATGTTGAAGCAGGCGACCTTGCCCATGTCATTGAGATCTGGACGGGGATTCCCGCGAATAAGATCGAAGAAACCGAATACGCAAAGCTCCGCGATCTTGAATCGCATTTGCAGGAGCATATCATCGGTCAGGATGAAGCAATCAAAGCACTTGCAAAGGCGATCAAGCGCAGCCGTGTGCAGATGACCGCACGCCGCAGACCGGCATCCTTTATCTTTGTCGGCCCGACCGGTGTCGGAAAGACGGAACTTGTCAAGGTGCTGTCGAATGAGATGTTTGATTCGACCGATCCGCTGATTCGGCTCGATATGACAGAGTATATGGAAAAGCACGCTGTTTCGCGCATGATCGGTTCGCCTCCGGGATATGTCGGCTATGATGAAGCCGGTCAGCTGACCGAAAAGGTGCGCCGCAGACCGTATTCCGTGATCCTCTTTGACGAGATCGAGAAGGCACATCCGGATGTCATGAATCTGCTGCTGCAAATTCTTGATGAGGGCAAAATTGACGATGCACAGGGCAGAACCGTCAACTTTGAGAATACGATCATTGTCATGACCTCGAATGCCGGCAGTACCGATAAATCGACCGGTGTCGGCTTCAACCGTACAGAGGAAGAAATTTCCAAAGAAAAAGCACTCAAGGCACTCAAGGATTTCCTGCGTCCGGAATTTGTCGGCAGAGTCGATGAGATCATCGTGTTCAAGCCGCTGACGCTCGGCGATTATGAGCGCATTGCCGACCTGATGCTCAAAGAAACCGCCTCTGCGCTGTCTGAACGCGGTATCCTGCTTGACTGGGACGAGGCGGCACTGAAAGCTGTAGCAGAGAAGTCGCACGGTCATCGCTACGGTGCGCGTGATATCCGCCGTGTTCTGCGTGATGAGGTCGAAGATCCGGTCGCGTCCATGATCGTGGATGCGGAAATGCCGCTGCATTTGCTGCATATTCGCGGTACTGCGGACGGTATCAAGGTCGAAACGGAAGAATAAATACAAAATGCTCCGGTATCTGTTACAATCATGATACCGGAGCATTTTTATGCGTACATAAATATAAAAGCGGATGCAGGATCTCTCCCACATCCGCTTTCTTTATCATAGAACTGAATCAGACACAGCCCTGTGCCTTCATTGCCTCAGCAACCTTCAGGAAGCCAGCGATGTTTGCACCTGCAACGAGATCGTCACCAAGACCATACTCGTTTGCAGCATCAATGCTTGCCTTGAAGATGTTTGCCATGATGCCCTTCAGCTTCTCATCGACTTCCTCAGCAGTCCAGTTGTAACGCATGGAGTTCTGGGACATTTCCAGACCGGAAACAGCAACGCCGCCAGCGTTAACAGCCTTGGACGGAGCAACAACCACACCTGCTTCCTTCAGCAGTGCGATTGCCTCGTTGGTGGAAGGCATATTTGCAACTTCGACATAATACTTGACACCGTTAGCGATGATCTTCTTTGCTTCCTCAACGCCAACTTCGTTCTGGGTTGCACACGGCATGAGAATGTCAGCCTTAACGCCCCACGGCTTCTCGCCCTTGAAGAACTTTGCAGACGGGAACTTGTCAGCATAGTCCTCAGCGCGGTTGCGGCAGGATGCTCTCATTTCGAGCAGATAGTTGATCTTCTCCTCGGTGTTGATGCCGTCCTCATCGTAGATATAGCCGTCCGGACCGGAAATGGTAACGACCTTACCGCCCAGCTCGGTGACCTTCTTGACAGTACCCCATGCAACATTGCCGAAACCGGAAATTGCAAAGGTCTTGCCCTTGATATCATCCTTGAAGTAGTCGAGCATATTCTGGACATAGTAAACAGCGCCGTAGCCGGTTGCTTCCGGACGGATCAGAGAACCGCCGTAGGAAAGGCCCTTACCGGTCAGAACGCCGGAAAACTCGTTCTGGAGTCTCTTATACTGACCGAACAGATAGCCGATCTCACGAGCGCCGACACCGATATCGCCAGCCGGAACGTCGAGGTTCGGGCCGATGTGACGATACAGCTCGGTCATGAAGCTCTGGCAGAAACGCATAACTTCTGCATCAGACTTGCCCTGCGGATCGAAGTCGGAACCGCCCTTGCCGCCGCCCATCGGGAGAGAGGTCAGGGAGTTCTTGAAGGTCTGCTCGAAACCGAGGAACTTGATGATGCCGATATAGACATTCTTTGCGAAACGCAGACCGCCCTTGTACGGGCCGATTGCGGAGTTGAACTGAACGCGGAAACCGCGGTTGACCTGCTGCTTGCCGTTGTCATCGATCCACGGCACACGGAAGATGATCTGGCGCTCCGGCTCGACCATTCTTTCGATTACACCAGCCTCAACGAGGTCAGGTCTCTTTTCAACAACAGGCTCGAGGGTGCTGAGCACTTCAGCAACAGTCTGGAGAAATTCCGGCTCGCTCGGGTTGCGCTTTTCAACCTGCTCGTACACGGATTTGAGGTAAGCATTCTTCAGTTCCATAATACTAATCTCCTTACAAATAAGTTCGGGACGTTCGTTTGTCCACTCCATAATTATACTCTATTTTCTCTGCTTTGAAAATGTTTTATTATATCCTATCTGATTTCAATAAAAAGGCCGTATTTTCTGGATATATAAAAAATATTCTCAGATAACTGTCTGATTGTCACCTGAAATAATATGAACTATCTGTGAATATCGTTAAAAACACGACGAACTGTATTTCACAGTGATACAACTGCCATTCTCAGTCGGTCAATCGGGGGTGAATCCTTCTATACTACCAATATGCGGAAACACGGGGACGAAACTTTGCAGAATGCCAAAACAACAAAACGCATGATATTGCTGTAATGGCTATTCCCTGACAGAAACACCGTCATATTTTGCTGAAAAGCAACGGCTGGTTGCATATTATCGTGAAATATGCCGAAAATGAAGTAAACTGATTGACAAAGTCATGTAAAACATTTATAATATATATAGTTTTCACCAACAAATTGGAGCGGATGTATTTCCGTACCGATTTGCTTATGGTAACCTCTTTCCTTCATACAGGATGGCGAAACCGCCATCCCTTTTTTTCTTATGAAAATGATGCAGCTGGGATAAATAATGCCGCAGAATCAGACTTTTTGCTGATCCTGCGGCTGTTTTTATATGGAATAGTCCGGTATCTGCTGCGTGATACAGTGTATATTGCCGCCGCCAAGCAATATGGCGCGTGCCGGAATCGGTACGATCTCCCGTGTCGGGAAACAGCCGCGCAGAATGTCGCACGCCTGTGTATCGTCGGCGCTGTATACACCGCCGAACTGCGGCACAAGCACGCAGTCGTTTCCGATATAAAAATTCACATAGGATGCGGCAAGGCGTTCATCGGGTTCGCGGGTATCCTCGCCTTCTGCAAAATCGTAGCCTTCGCATTCTTCTGCGGTGACGCAGACGGGGAGATGCGGAACGGGCAGCTTTGTGATTTGCAGCTTTCTGCCCTTTGCATCGGTTTCATTCGCTAATACGTCATAATCAGCGCGTGACATCGCATACTGCGGATCATTCGGATCATCGCACCATGCAAGAACGATTTTCCCTGCGCCTGTAAAAGCGGCAATGTTGTCGATATGTTCGTTTGTTTCATCATTGTAGATGCCGAACGGAATCCAGATGACTTTTTCTGCTCCGAGATATTCCAGCAGATACGCAGTAATCTGGTCTTTCGTGAGATCGGGATTGCGTCCCTTGCTGAGCAGGCAGGCTTCTGTCACGAGAATCGTTCCTTCGCCGTCTGAATGGATCGAGCCGCCTTCGAGTACGAACGGCCGTGCATCATAGCAGGGGAGTCCGAGCGCCCTGCATACCGCATCTGCGGCGGCATCGTCTTTCTGATAATCCGTATAAAGCCCGTCAAAATCGCCGCCCCATGCGTTGAACTGCCATGAGATGCCGCGGACTTCGCCGTTTGGATGCCGCACAAATGTCGGCGCGACATCGCGTGCCCACGCATCATCCGTATCAATATGCAGAAGTCTGACAGCCGCAGGGAGCATCCTGCGTGCCGTTTCCGCCGTTCTGTCATTGACGAGCATAAAGACCTGCTCACACTTTGAGAGGCGTTCAGCGATCCGTGCAAACGCCTGCTGTGCGGCTGATGCATCTCTGCCCCATGAACCGGCACGCTCCGGAAAGATCAGAATTGTTCCGCGGTGCGGTTCATACTCTGCCGGCATTCGGAAACCGTCTTGTTTCGGTGTTTTCATACACTTGCTCCTTGTGCGGTTCAGTCTTGCAGGCGGCTTTTCATTTTCAGGATCAGCTCCGCAGATTCTTTGGGGATCAGCATTGCTTCGGTGAATGCATCCAGTACCAGACCGTTGATATTGGGAATGGACAGTGCCATTTTCATTGCCTGAACGGCAGGTATGGTCAGCAGGGTCACTCTCTGGGAATAATCCGGTTTCAGCTGCTGTGCATTGGAAAAGATAGGCAGAAAAACGCCGTCATCACTTCCCAGCAGACTTGGCTCGAAGTTGACTTTATCGTTGGTTGCAACGCTTTTGCCCTTTTCAGCGCTGAGGATCCGTTCCTTATCCGCATCACTGACATTGACACGAACGGGTACAATGACCTCGGAATCACGCAGACACGCCAGTACAGGCATGAGCGTATGGCGGTTTTGCGTCGTGAGAAAGGTGTGTTTCAGTCTGCGCAGAAGATTGCCGTTTTCCAATGTTTTTCTGGTTATTTTCTGTTCCATAATTGATCGTTCCTTCCGGGTGAGATGTTGTCCGGCATGATGCGGTCAGGAAAGTCTTTCTTTGAAATCCTGATATCCGAATTGCCGGATGATATCGCAGGTATCGTCCGGATGCTGTATTGCGATCGCCGGAAGCGGCATACCGTTGAATGTGTTATTTTTCACGATCGAATAGATCGCCATGTCGCAGAAGCTCAGGCGGTCACCGATCTCAATTTCGCGGTCAAAACTGTAATCACCGATGATATCGCCAGCAAGGCAGGTGCGTGCGGAGAGGCGGTATTCGTAAGGTTTTTCGCCCCATTTTCCGGCATCTTTCAGCGGCGGACGGTAGGGCATTTCCAGAACATCCGGCATATGACACGCCGCAGATGCATCGAGAATCAGGATCTTCATGCCGTTTTCCACGATATCCATGACCTCTGTATCGAGCCAGCCGGCATTCAGCGCGATCGCTTCGCCGGGTTCGAGATAAACTTCGACACCGTATTTTTCACGAATGCTGAGAATCAGCTTTTTCAGGGCATCTACGTCATAATCATCTCTTGTGATATGGTGTCCGCCGCCGAGATTCAGCCATTTCATCTGCGGCAGATACGCGCCGAATTTTTCCTCGAATGCGGCAAATGTCGTAATGAGATCGTCTGCATTCTGCTCGCAGAGCGTATGGAAATGCAGTCCCTCAACGCCTTTCAGAAGCTCCGGACAGAAATTCGCCTGCGTGACACCGAGCCGTGAACCTGCTGCGCACGGATCATAGATCGCATGATCGCCCTGCGTGGAGCATTCCGGATTGACGCGGATGCCGACGCTGACATCTGCCTGTTCCCAGACAGAACGGTATTTTTCAAGCTGATTGAACGAATTGAAGCTGATATGATCGCAGATCTTACATAGCTCTGCAAATTCCGCCGGATCGTATGCCGGAGAAAAGACATGGTTTTCCTTACGGAATTCCTCTGCGCCGAGCCGTGCCTCATACAGACCGCTTGCCGTCGTGCCGCTGAGATACTGTGCGATCAGCGGATAGACTGCAAAGCAGGAAAATGCTTTCTGTGCGAGGAGAATGTGTGCGCCGGTTTCCTGCTCAATATCATGCAAAAGCTCCAGATTGCTCCGGAGCTTTGCCTCGTCAATAATATAGCAGGGAGTCGGCAGATCAGACCGCCGCATGATTATTCCACCGTCTGCGGGTTCTCATCGACAACCCACGGCAGTCCCCATTGATTGAGCATATCCATGAACGGATCCGGATCAAATTCCTCGATCGTGCGTGCGCCGGCATTGCGCCATGTGCCGTTAGCGACAAGTGCCGCGCCGATCATTGCCGGAACGCCGGTCGTATAGGAAATTGCCTGAGAACCAAGCTCCTTATAGCATTCCTGATGATCGCAGACATTGTAAATATAGATCGTTTTCTTCTTGCCGTCCTTGATGCCGGTGAAGATACAGCCGATATTTGTTTTGCCGACGGTACGCGGGCCGAGCGATGCCGGATCGGGCAGCAGAGCTTTCAGGAACTGGATCGGGACAATTTCCGTGCCGTTGAAATTGATCGGTGTCGTGGAGAGCATACCGACATTTTCCAGACACTTCATGTGCGTGAGATAGCTCTGACCGAATGTCATGAAGAAGCGGATACGCTTGACATTCGGGATATTCTTTGCGAGGGATTCGATCTCCTCATGGTGCAGCAGATACATATCCTTCTGACCGACCTGCGGGAAATCGTAAACGCGCTTGATCTCCATCGGCTTTGTTTCGACCCAGTGACCGTTTTCCCAGTAGGAACCGTTTGCGGAAACTTCGCGGAGATTGATCTCCGGATTGAAATTCGTTGCGAACGGATAGCCGTGATCGCCGCCGTTGCAGTCGAGAATGTCGATCTCATGGATCTCATCGAAATAATGTTTGAGGGCATAAGCGGTGAAGACCGAGGTCACGCCGGGATCGAAACCGGAACCGCAGAGTGCAGTCAGACCGGCTTTTTCAAACTGCTCCTGATATGCCCACTGCCACGAATAATCGAAATATGCGGTGAAGCCGAGATCTTTGCAGCGCTTTTCATAGATCGCACGCCATTCCGGATCATCGGTATCTTCCGGCTCATAGTTTGCGGTGTCGATATAGTGAACGCCGCCTTCCAGACAAGCCTGCATGATCGTCAGATCCTGATAGGGGAGTGCAAGATTCAGAACGGCATCCGGCTGATATTTCTTGATGAGTGCCAGCACTTCATCTTTATTGTCAGCATCGAGTGCAGCCGTTGTGATAACGGTTTTCGATCTGCCCTCTGCTTCGATCTTTGCTTTCAGCGCATCGCACTTGCTGACGGTGCGGCTTGCGATGCAGATCTCATTGAATGTTGCGTCATTCTGACAGCATTTCTGAATTGCAACGGATGCGACACCGCCGCAGCCGATGATTAAAACTCTGCTCATGATGTTTTCCTCCTTATGATCCGTTTGGAATCTCATTTTGTGTGACTTTGAACCGACTTATTTCTTGCGTTCCTCGGCATCCTCCATGAGATCCTCGACATATTTCGGGAGCATGAACGCGCCGGTGTGCAGATTCGTTGTATAGTACCATGTTTTGATGCCGCGCTTTTTCCAGCGCTTTGCATCAAAATCACGCAGCGGATGATATTTCTTGGATGCGAAGCCAAAGAGCCAGTAGCCTGCCGGACAGGTCGGGATATGCGCCTGATAAACGCGGCAGATCGGGAACACGCGGAATACCTTTTTGTGCATCGACTGACAGGCATCTTCATCTTCGTCATAAAACGGGCTGCCGTGCTGATAGACCATAATGCCGTCGTCTTTCAGCGCCTTATAGCATAGTCCGTAAAATTCCTTTGTAAATAATCCTGCGGTATGACCGAACGGATCGGTCGCATCATTGATAATGAGATCATACTCGCCGTGACGGGTGCGCAGTGCGCGGAGTCCGTCCTGATTGTAGATCGTCACACGCGGATCGTCCAGACCTTTTGCATTATCCGGAAAATACTCGCGGCAGACATCGACAAACATCTCATCCGGCTCAATGACATCGATCGTTTCGATCTCGTCATAATGCGAAAGCTCACGCGCAACACCGCCGTCACCGCCGCCGATCACCAGTACATTCTTCACATCGGGATGCACCGCCATCGGAACATGGACGATCATTTCATCATAGATGAATTCATCCTTTTCGGAGAAAATGACGCTGCCGTTGGAAACGAGAAAACGTCCGAATTCCGCCGAATCAAAGACATCAATGCGCTGAAAATCGCTTTGTCCGCTGTATAATTGCTTTTCGCACCGGATCGACGCTTTGACGTTGTCCGTATGCAGTTCGGAAAACCAGAATTCCATTTCTATTCTGCCTCCTGTCGGGGATTCATTCGTTCTGCTTTCAGTCCGGAAGCAGGAGATTGCCGGATGTTGTGATGGTGCGGACGCGCTTGACCGGTTCCCAGATATGGAATACTTCCAGACCCCGCACCGGCAGGACGATCGGCAGCTTGACATTTTTCGTCAGTGCCTTATACTGTTTCTGGATCTCTTTCTGCTCCTTGCTGACTGAAAGCGTGACGCGCAGATAGGTTTCCAGCGGTCTGCCGGTTACTGCGGTGATGCTTTCGCAAAGCTCCTGAAATCCGTCACCGGGTGAAAGACGGACAAAGAGCAGATAGCTGTAGCCTGTGCTGTTCATGATCGCAAATTCCTCTGCGATGAGCGTACACGGCGTAAAGGTCAGGTCAGCCATTTTATTCAGATAGAAAATATCCTGCTGTTTATCCCACTGAAACAAAGTTGTATGATAGGGGATGATCCTGTTTGCTTCGTCACGGTCGAGAAACGGCCGGAACGGTATTTTATTGTTATTGAGGATACCGGCAGTCAGGATCATGCGCGGTACTTCATGCCCGAAAACGGCAGTTAATTTGTGTCCCATAGTAACTCACTCATCTCAATACATTCAGGTGTTCGATCGCGGGATCCTCCGTGCCCTGCATGGAGCAGCCCTTTTCTTTTGCATATCGGATATAATTGATAATATCCTGCGTAATGATCTCGCCCGGTGCCAGAATGGGGATACCCGGCGGATAGCACATTACAAATTCCGAACATATACGTCCGTTTGTCTGTTCAAGCGGCAGCATTTCCTTATCGGCGTAGAAGGCTTCCTGCGGTGTTGCAACGACCTTCGGCGGAATATACTCCTGACTGAGCATACCGGTCGTATCGCAGGAATAGAGCCGCTTGATATCGGCAAGCGCACCGACCAGACGCTCAATGTCCTGTATCCGGTCGCCGATCGAGATATAGGCGAGAATATTGCCGATATCGCCGAATTCGATCTGGATATCGTATTCATCGCGCAGCAGGTCATAGACCTCGATGCCGGCAAGTCCGATATCGCGTGTGTATACAGAGAGCTTTGTAACATCGTAGCCGACACAGCTTGTGCCGTTGCAAAGCTCGGAGCTGTAGGCATAGTAGCCGCCGATCTCATTGATCTCCGCGCGTGCATATTCCGCGATCTGGATGACCTTTGCGAAGGATTCGCTGCCGCGGAGTGCGAGATTCCGTCTGGAAATATCCAGACTGGAGATCAGCAGATAAGAGGCGCTTGTGGTCTGCGTCAGATTGATGATCTGCCGGACATAGCCCTCATTGACATTTTCGCCGAGCAGCAGCAGGGAACTCTGCGTCAGGCTGCCGCCGGATTTATGCATCGAAACTGCCGCCATATCCGCACCTGCCGCCATTGCAGAAACCGGCAGACGGTCGCTGAAATAGAAATGCGTGCCGTGTGCTTCATCCGCAAGGACGAGCATATTATGTTCATGCGCAAGCTGCACGATTTTGCGGATATCGGAGCAGATACCGTAATAGGTCGGATTATTGACCAGTACGGCAACGGCATCGGGATTCTCTTTGATCGCCTGTTCGACCTGCGAAAACTCCATGCCGAGCGAAATGCCGATCCGCGGCTCGACATCCGGATTCACATAGACCGGAACGGCACCGCACAGCACCAGTGCGTTTATGACGCTTTTATGGACATTGCGCGGAACGATCAGCTTCTGCCCTGCCTTGCAGGCGGCAAGGATCATGCTCTGGACGGCAGAAGTCGTGCCGCCGACCATGAAGAACGCATTGGCAGCACCGAATGCATCCGCAGCAAGCTGTTCTGCATCCAGAATGACCGAAACAGGATGACAGAGGTTATCAAGCGGCTTCATGGAATTGACATCAATACCGACACACTGTTCACCGAGCAGCTTTACAAGCTCCGGATTGCCTCTGCCCCGCTTATGTCCGGGGACATCAAAGGGAACAACGCGCTGTCTGCGCAGCCGTTCAAGCGCCTCATAGACGGGGGCGCGCATTTGCTGTTCAAGGTTCATCGTTCGTTTGACCGTTCCTTTTTTTATGCTGATGCGGCAGAAAAGCCGCCGCGATCGCAGAAAAGAGAAAAAGCACCCTGCACGCAGTCAACGAATCAAATGCGGTGCGGAAAACACCGCGGAGAAACAGGCTGTTCTGATTGCAGTTTGCCTTTCAGATACTTACTGTTTATTATATCACAGCCGCGGCAGACTGTCAAGTGATTCCGGAAAAGAATCCGCAGTCTTGAAATTTTTGCCGATTTGTATTATAATGTATCATACAGGCGCAGCCATAAAGAAAACCGCCCGGCGAGGACGGCTTTCCCTGGATGAAAAATAGAGAGGATTTTTCCGCACCGTATGAGAGGGTTTCGGAGCAGAAATCTTTTATGGTTGCAGTATATCATATTTTGCGATAGAAAGCAAGAGAAAACATATTATTTCTACTAATTATCTATATATAAAGGATAACATTTGTGTATTATGCTGAAATTTGTTCAGCGTATAAGGAATACAGACCGCCGGAACGTATCAGTTTATGAAAGCAGATTTCGGCAGATCGGAGAATTTTATGGAACAGGATGCTCTCATCTACCGCCGGTTTCTCGACGGGGATCAGACCGCATTCGCTGAGATCATTGAGATGTACCGTAATCCGGTGACCTTTTTTATCCAGCGATATGTGCAGGATATCTGCGCGGCAGAGGATATTGCCGCGGATGTATTCATGCAGCTTGTGGTCAGTCCGCAGAAATTCAATTTCAAATCATCCCTGAAAACATATCTTTTCGTTATGGCACGGAGCAGGGCGCTTGATCATCTTCGCAGACAGAAACGGCATCCTTCCGTTTCGATCGAGGATGCCGCAGAACAGCTTGCCGATACGCAGGATCTCGAAGAACAGGTACTCGGCAACGATGAAAAGCGGCGGCTGCATGAGGCGATCGGAAAGCTGCCCGAACCGCAGCAGATCGCCGTTCATCTGGTATACTTTGAGGATTATTCCTATGAGGATGCTGCAAGGATCATGAAAAAAACGCGCAAGCAGGTTGATAATCTGCTTTACCGTGCGAAGCAGACGCTTCGGGAACTGCTCGGAGAAAGGGGGGAGCAAGCCGTATGAGAATGACGAATGAAGAATTTCAGGCTGAAGTATTCCGCCGGAGCCGTGTGTATCTGGATGAGAAGAAAAGCAGCCGGAAACGGCTCTTTGCCGGTATTGCGGCGTGTGCGGCGTGCTTTGTCATTGCGGGCGGTGCGCTGATGCTCCGGACATCGCATACGAATGATTTGGCGGCTGATATGACGCAGGCTCTCACGGCATCCGAGGCGAACTGCGCAGGAGAAGCTCCTTCGGAAGAATCTTGTGACGACGTGTATTATGACGAATGCGGTGAGGAAAGCTGCGAGGAATGCGGTGAGGAAAGCTGCGAGGAATGCAGTGAAGAAAGCAGCGCGGAATCCAGTGAAGAAAGCAGCGCGGAATCCAGTGAGGCGGCGGAACAGGATATAAGCGAAAAAGCCGATAATACGATCAAAGAAGCCGATGCTGCTGCGAATCCTGATGACGGAAACGTGCTGACGGCAGACGAATTTTTCAGTGAACTTGGGATCAATCCGATGCCTGAAACACTCGGCGGCTATACGCTCAAGTGGCAGCCGGAAGCAGGATTTGATATCCGCGGAAGATATGCGTTCCTGTATCAGGATCAGAACGGAAAAAATGCGCTGATCGTCTATCTGGCAAAGGCTGAGGACGGCGAAACGGAAGAATTTGACAGCAGCAGCTTCACGGATTTCATCGTCAATCAGGCTCATGTAACCATATCCCGTGAATTATTGCAGGAATGCGATGAGGATACGTTCCATGAACTGACAGAGGAGCTGAAAGCATATCTGCCTTTGGAATAAGGAGAGATGAACATGAAAAAATACGGTGTATTTGCGATGGCTTTCGCCGCCGCGATGCTGACGGGATGCGGAAACAAGAATGATGTCACGGAACAGCGCGCCGACCATATTCCGCCGGAAAGCAGTGAAAGTGCCGTGATGGAGAGCGCCGGTCTGACGGGTGTTGAGGTCAGGACAGAGCAGGAGAGCTATCCGCCGGATGTCAGTGAGATCCGCCTGCATATCCGGAATAACAGTGACGAAAGTATATATCTGCCGGAAGAATTTTCACTTTGGTATTACTATGATCTGGAAGGCGAATTGGCCGATGAATTCATCCCCTATGCGGATAACGGTGATTCTTTCCCCGAAACGGCAAGGGAAGTCCCCGAACACGGCGAAACGGATATTACGCTCGATATAGCCGGACATTTTGACCGCCCGTTTTCACCGGAAATGCCGAACAGCGGATTTTATCGCGTGAAGATCGGTGATCTCAGCGCTGATTTTCTGATCTCCGAAGAAAGCGAACAGCCGCCGCAGACGCAGAATGAACTGATCATGGATGCCGAACAGGAATCCTATCCTGCCGGTACAAAGGAGATCTCCGTGCGGATCATCAATTCAGGTGCATCGGATCTCACATTCACAAATGCGGATATCGGCATGGAACAGTTTCTGGAAGGCTCTGTCTGCATGACACCGTTTTCTGCGGACAGTCCTGCGGCGCAGAACGGTCTGACGATCCCTTCCGGCGATTGTCAGATGTGGACACTGAAAATCGCGGATTTTCACGGCATGGAATTGCAGGCAGGCGAATATGCGGTTTGTCTTGCCGGATGCGAGGCACATTTTACGGTTACGGAATAATCAGACCACTCATATCAAATCAATCTGGAGGAATCAAAATGAAATTGAAACAGCTCTTGGCAATGGCAGGTGCAGCCGCAGTGCTGACGGGATGCGGTTCGGCAGAGAAAGCAGACGGGACTGTCGATATCAAGCCGGCGATCCCGAATGTTTCGGCACGCACGGAACTGGAAGTCTATGGGGATGATATAGATTCACTCACGGTATATGTTGCCAATTACACGGATGCGGCTCTGAAACTGCCGCAGGAATATACGCTGAGCTATGTTACAAAGCAGGGTGATCTCTATCATACGGAAGAATTGCCCTATAGATCCGGCGGCGACAAATTTGAGGGCGATGAACTGGAAGTTCCTGCTCATGCGCAGAAAGAGGTCAAGCTCGATCTCGCAGCACATTATGATCTGCCGCTGAACAATGCAGCAGGCGGTTTCTATCGTGTGCAGATCGGTGATATTGCCGCAGATTTCAGAATATCTGAGCGCGGAACAGAGCCGATGTATATGTTCAGTGCGCTGAATATGGAAACGGAGAACAGCAGTTATCCTGCCGGAACAAAGGAGATCACGGTGATGATCGACAATCCGGTTGACCTCGATCGTCCGTTCATGAATTCGGATTTCATCATTGAGAAATTTGAAGATGACCATGTCAAGCTGTATCATTATACGGCAGAGGGCGCGGACGCTGAAAAAGGCGTGACGCTTGCACCGCAGGAGCTTGTAAACTGGACACTGAAGATGGAGGATTTTGACGGTCTGAACTTGGAACCCGGTGAATATGCAGTTTATCTCGATAACATTGAAGCGTTTTTTACAGTTGAGTAAAGGAGAAATGTCTATGAAACATTATATATTGACAGCAGCGCTGCTTGCATCCGTTCTGCTTTGCGGATGCGGAGATCGACCCACAGGGGAGAAACCGCAGATGAAAACAGCAACCGTCGGCGAAGGCGCTGAATCGGACGATGCTTTTCGTGCGGCACAGGCTTCTTTTTCACTCCGCCTGATGCAGGAGACAGTCAGACAGGACGGCAGTGCGAATATTCTGCTTTCCCCGTATTCGCTGATGCAGGCGCTTGCCATGACGGCAAACGGTGCGGCAGGCGAAACACGCACCGAATGTGAAGAAGTTCTCGGCGGCATGGAGATCGAAGTGCTGAACGACTATATGCTCGGTTCATTAAATCAGAATACTGCGCAGTTTCAGTCGGCAAATTCGCTCTGGCTGCGCGATACGAATGATCTCCGGCTGCGTGATACGTTCCTGAATAATGCCTCTAATTATTACAAGGCAGATGTATTCAAAGGCGCTTTTGACCAAGACACACGCAACGATATCAACAACTGGTGCAGCGAAAAGACTGACGGTCAGATCCCGGAGATACTCTCTGAACCGATCCCGCCAGATGCATACGTGTATCTGATCAATGCGGTGAACTTCGATGCCAAGTGGAAAACGAAATATGAGGATGAGCCGCGTGACGTTATATTTGAAGCAGCAAACGGCAAAAACCAGTTTGCACAGATGATGTACTCAGATGAAAGCATCTATATCCATGATGAGGATGCGATAGGTTTCATCAAGCCATATAAGGACGGAAAATATGCGTTTGCGGCACTTCTTCCGAATGAGGGCATGACACCGACACAATATCTGGAACAGCTTTCACCGGAGAAATTTCAGGCGGTGCTGAGCAATACTGAACAGAAAACGATCCATGCCGGACTGCCGCAGTTTTCGCTGGATTACGGCACAGCGCTGCAGCCGATTCTCAAAGAAATGGGTATAAAGATATTATTTGAGAATGCCGATCTCAGCGAAATGATAGAAAAGTCGGATGGTTATTTTGTCAGTGAGATCGTGCAGAAAACACATATTGAGGTCGATACGAACGGCACAAAGGCAGCGGCAGCCACCGAAGTCGGGGTCGAATCCGGCTGCGAATCGGAAGAAGATTCGGTCTCAATTTACCTCACCAGACCGTTCCTTTACATGATCATTGATATGGAAACAGATCAGCCCGTCTTTTTCGGCGTGCTGAATGAGATACCCCAATAAGTATATGCACACAGGAGCATACTGAAATGAAAAAAGCAATTCTGACTGCCGCAGTCTGCGCGGCGATGATGCTGACTGCCTGCGGCAGCGCTTACGGCGGCAAAGAACTGACAAAGCATATCGAGCCTCTTGAAATTCCGGCGGCAGACGGCAATCTGGTTTATAATAATGCGCAGATGGTGTTTGCCGTTGATCTGCTGCGTCAGGCTGCCGAAACGTATACAGAGGAGAATTTCCTTCTTTCGCCGTATCTTGCGTTTGAGGCATGGCTGACAGCGGCGAACGGCGATCCGGATTCAGCAAATACCGATTATTTCAGCGGAACAGCGCTTTCGGAACTGAACGGCTTTTTTGTCAAGTGGCGCAGTTCGCAGAATGCACTCACTGAGGCACAGTCGCTCTGGATTCCGCAGGATGATGCGGCGTATCCGGAAAAGGAGAGCTTACAGCTGTATCAGGGACTCAGCGGTACGCAGGTCTTTGCGGCGGAGAAATCGCCGGAGATGCTCAGTCAATGGGCAAGCGATGCGACAGAAGGTGCTGTAAAGGAGCTGAATGCGCCGCAGGATGACGAGCCGGCAATGCTCAGTGCGGCGGCATTTGAAACGGTATGGAGTGATCTCTACAGCGACAACGAGGTCGTGAATGTTCTGTTTACCGGCTCGGACGGAAGTCGGAAAGCCGTGCCGTTCCTCAGCAAGACCTATGACACCGCAACATATTTTGATGATGACACCGTGACCGGGATCCGTAAGAATTGCAGCGGTCAGAAGTATATGTTTCTTGGTTTGATGCCGAAATCCGGTTCGCCTGCCGAACTGCTCGAAAATATGACGGCGGAGCAGCTTTCGGGCTATATTCGCGGCGGAAAGGAGATCACGCTGCTGACGGAGATCCCCGTACTGGATGCCGAAGTGACGCAGGATATTGCGGCGCTGCTGCCGGACGCCGGTATCGGGCAGATCGTACAGCGTTTATCTGTTCATGTCGGGCGCGGAACAGCAGATTCCAGTTATAATTTGAATCTGAATGCTTCGTCCGGCAGACCTGCCGATCAGATGGTTTTCAATCATCCGTTTGTATACTTTATTATTGACAGGCAGTATGGTCTGCCGATATTTGCAGGCACAGTCGGGAAACTCCCGTTGTCATGATACAGAAAAAGACCGCCGGTATGTGAATGAACCGCCCCATTTTGTACGGACAGCACAAAAAGCCGCCTATGGCAAAATGAATTAAGCACTGAACTGGCTCCGCAGCTCAAGCGGAGTCAGTTTTGTATTCAGTTGAATACGCTGATGATTGTAGAAATAAATGTA
>JAZQOZ010000204.1:0-5598 GCA_045628085.1 Oscillospiraceae bacterium
TGCCTTATTGCTCCGATCAGCAGAATAGCGTATACTGCCAACTGCTTTGCAATAATTGGAGTGCTGTTATTAATTCCCCTATATCACAGCAGTCATAAATCAGACCTTATACTAAGTTCTGAAAGTGTTTTATTCCGACAGGCTCTTATAATTACTTCAGTTGAGATGTCAATAAACACAATACTGTCTGTTCTTGAAGGCAAAAAAGAATTCATATATCTTACATATGCCATGACAACAGGTGTGTTCTTAACCATGTTAATTGGCTTTACTATATTTTTTGTCTTTTTTCTTCATTTCTATAGAATTCCCGAAAAAGCCAAAAATCTGATTTTCAAAGCTGAAATTATAACATCTGTTATCTATGGTTTAAGTATTCTTCTAAACATCTATACAGGCTGGTACTTCAAAATTGATGAAAACGGATACGCTGTTTGTCCTGATTCATACTACATACTATATATTTTCTATGGAATATGGAGCGTTCTTCATATTGCTTTGACGTTGTCTTCTAAATTATCGCCTAAAACCAAGTTTACGCTTCTCAGCTATTGCCTGCCTATACTCTTAACGATATTTACAGACAGCTATCTTGATATTGATGCTTCAAGTTCTGAAAATACAATCACCGGCTACTGTGCATTAGGTTGCCTGATTTTCGTTTTCTGCAACATTCTCATCGAGAGAAGTGAAGAAGTAATATCATGGAATGTCAAGCTCATCCAGGAGTTCAGGCATCCGGATATATCGTACCTTTTTAAACTTACGGCAGGCAGCGTTGCCGAGCGCACAGGCAATGTAGGTCTTTCCCGCGCCGGACGCTCCTTTCAGGATAATATGACGACCTTCATCTACATATCGGCATGTTGCAAAGCGCAGCATTCTGCCTTTGTCCAGATGCCTGTCCTCGATGTATTCTATACCTTCTATCGTAGCACTGGAATCGGAAAGCTTTGCCTTGCTGATGAGAGCTTTCAATTTATTATTCTGCCGGCGGTTCCACTCGCTGTCAACCAGCAATGTCAGCCGGTCTTCAAAGGGATTGAAACAGTTCTGCGAATGAGGCAAAAGGATACAGGGCTGTGACTCTTGTCTGGATTCTTTTCGTCAAATCATCAAGACAGGTGAATGAGATGAAATCCCCGACCTGAACAGCCTGCCGCTTTTCATCATTCAGACGCAGTTCAATCGTTTTTCTTCCGCTCTCAAGCACATCATAAATATACTGATTCGGCGTCTGCGGTGATGCGGCGGCTCGGCATCGCGCATATTCCGTACACGGTCACATGTGGCGACGAGCATCCGTATTCGGTCTGCGAGAATTTCGTCACGCCGGACACAGAGCTTGTCCCGGCATGGCGTGTTTACCAGTTGAAGAAAAAGCCGAACAGCGGCTCTGTCTTTCAGCATTATACGGATATTTGTTCTGAGCTTGGTATTCAGAATATCTCACGTGCAATGGATGAGATGCTCGTCGTCGATTTCCTGATTGCGAATGAAGACCGGCACTTCAACAATTTCGGATTGCTGCGGAATCCGGAAACGCTCGAATGGATCGGTGCAGCGCCGATCTTCGACAGCGGTTCATCGCTCGGATATGACAGCCTGCCGAACAGATTTCTCAACGCGAGTATTCCGTGCAAGCAATTCAAGAAAACGCACGCTGCACAGATTCAGCTTGTGTCCTCGTTCGACTGGATTGATTTCAGTAAGCTGGATGGCATCGCCGATGAGATCCATGAGATCCTTTCCGGCGAACCTACTGCGGAGTTCATTGACGAAGCGCGGCGGAATGCGGTTGTCAAGCGGATTGCCATGCTGAAAGAGATCGCGGAACGACACACGAGTACCGATAACCTCAGCGATGACCTGACCGAGAACATCGCGCAAACTTATTGAGAAAAGGAAACGAGCCGCATTACAACGGCTCGTTTTATTATGCGCAAATGATACTGGCGAAATAGCGGCAATACAATTCGTCGTGTGAAAATTACGTGAAAAAGCGAAAAAAGTGCCCCTATAGATTGACGCCACCCAATATCTGTTTTGACAACCCGTTTCGGGTTATCAAAATAGACCGTTCCGCAATGCGTCACGTATTGGGCAAGAACTTGCATTCTTGAAAAAATCGTTGCTCCGCAATCGGGCGATTCCCGAACCCATTTCACATAGTCACAGAACGCATAATTCAAATCATCCAGATCGGAACAATCATATTCTGTGCGCTGACCGCCGACAAATCCGGCCGCATACAGATCACTGCACCGGTTCCGCGCGGAACGCTGCCTTTATCCAAAACCTCAAATGCTTTCATCAGCGATTCAGACGGATTGACGGAACGCTTGATTTCCAGCGGGTGAAGTTCACCGTCGCTCTCGATCACCATGTCAATTTCGCGCGCGTCCTTGTCGCGGTAATACCACAGCAGACATTCTTTCGCATTATTCAGATAGGTCTTTCGGATTTCGGACACGACATAGTTTTCGAGAATTGCGCCGTTCAGCGCGCCGTTCGCAAGAATCTCCGGCGTGCTGTAACGTGTCAGATACGCGACCAGACCGGTATCGAAGAAATACAGCTTCGGTGTTTTGATCGTCCGCGTCAGAAGGTTATTGGAATACGGACGAAGATAAAAAATCACGTCCGACTTTTCAAGTACCGAGAGCCATCGTTTCGCAGTATCATCCGAAATACCGACATCCGATGCAATGTCGTGAACATTCAAAAGCTGACCGACACGGCAGGCTGCGGAACGAATGAAGTCTGCAAACAGAAGCTGATCGACATTTTCGATCATGCCGCTGACATCGCGCTCAATATAGGTCTGGATATAGCTGCTGTAAAATACATCGCGGTCGGTGAACCTGCCGCTGACCAGACCGGGCATTGAGCCGAGCCAAACACGACGGTAGATTTCGTTCATGTCGGCAGGCGTGTGTGTCTTCTTGCGCGATTTGAGTGCAGCGAGATCAACACGGAACGGTTCCGATTCTCCGTCACCGTAAGCCTCATGCTGCGAGACAGACGGCATATGCAGAATCGCTGTACGACCGGCCAGCGATTCCTGCGCGAGCTTCATCAGCTTGAACGCCTGCGAACCGGACATCCAGAATGAACCGGGTTCTGCGCCGTTGTCAATCGCGATCTTGATATATGAAAACAGCTCCGGTGCATACTGCACTTCGTCAATAAAGATCGGCAGCGAATGCAGTTGGAAGAACATCGCAGGATCATTCTTCGCAAGACGGCGTTCTTCGAGATCGTCCAGCACGACATACTCCATGTTCTCCGGCATCAGTTGTTTCAGCAAAGTTGTTTTGCCGACCTGCCGCGGTCCGGTTATAATGATGCTCACATATTCCTTGGATAGAGATACGATCTTCTGTTCCAGATCGCGTTTAATATAGTTCATATGAATCTCCTTTCGGCTAAAATACGATACAATCTTATTATAGCCGAAATGTGATAAAAAGTCAAGTATCAGTTATCTGTAAAACATTGGTATGCACGCGGGATTTCTTCTTTTCAAACTATTTTTAACCACAGTCCCAGTTATAGAGAATATCACTGAAATCCCGTGCGGTAAGTGCTTCCGGCGAGCAGAAGAATCCGCCGATGCCGGCATCGCCCCACATGACCTTTGTGGTTCCGTTGCCGTAGTCGCTGTCTAGCTGAAACAGCAATACCGTCCGCGGATCGTTCTCTTCGCGCGGATCCCATTGCGTGAACCCCGGATAACCGCCGATCTTGTGACCGAATCCGTTATTCGCGTCGGTCAGATACTCTCCGACTTCATCGCCAAGATCATAGATCTCAGTAATCTTTTGCTCCGGCATATCTTCATTATACATCTTGACAAACAGAGGTTCAAAATGCACATCCTGCATTGAAAGCCCCTCAAATTTCGGCGTCATCGAAATGCCGAATTCACCGTTCAGGGGGGAACAGGATTCATCCGGCTTCGGCAATGATGCGAGTCTTGCTCGAACGGCATCTTCTGTTACGCTGCTGTCAAGCTGCGGATAGTAGATCACGCGCGCACCGCCGTCTTTGAACAGACCATAGCTTTCATCCTGCCCAATCCAGAATTGCAGCAAGCCCTCCTGTGGAAAATTGGGCAGTGTAGAGAGTTCGGAGCAGTTGATCTGTGCAAGCAGCTGCAGTGGATTGCCGTTTGCATCACACGGCACCTCTGCATCTTTCGGCAAATAAGGCAGACCGCCGACCTTGCTGCCGAAGATTCCCGGAACCTGATCGGTCAGTTCCATGTGTAAAGCCTGTATGGTAGTTTTCATCATGATTCTTGCTGTCAGATCTTTCGCCACAGCAAGATCATAAGCTTCATCATGCTCAGGAGCAGATTCCGGCTCCGAAACGGGTTTGGATTCCGGTTTCTGAACCGACGCAGGCTGCTGCACTGGCTGTTCCGGATTCAATGCTTTTTTCATGCGTTCAAACAGTTCGTTCAGATTCAAAATATCACACCTCCGCTGGCGTATTGATGATACATAAGAAATGATATTGGCTTCCAGGCGTGTAAGTGTGTAATTGGCTATCCTCCGAGATCATGAGCGTGTAACACGCCGTGTACGCACCGTGTTACACGCGAAAAATATCAGTACTCAGGCGGAATACACGCCTACACGCCGTCAATCATAGGTCATCTACTACCACCTTGATTACTCAGGGCGGTTTAGTACACTTCATCTTTTGGCGCAGGAAACATGAGTTGCTTGATGAGAACAACTTCATCTGCGTCGTCAACATCCGGAAGGAAAGACTTCACACGCGATTCAGCATCTTCCTTTTTCCATCCGAGTCTTTTCATTTCCTTGAAGAACTCATCGAGATCAATGTCGAATTTGAGCGGCTTGTCATACCTCAAGAGTAGCTCGCTGAGCGGTGTGTTATGGATTTCCTCAAATTCATTGATTTCCGCGTCAGTCATTCCTCGAGACTTCAGGAATTCTCTGTGTTCAGTTGTAATCTTATACATCGATCTCACCTCCTGTATTTCTTGTCATAAAGTTCTTCTATATCCAACCTCATGGTTAAGGATGCTGTGTATCGTATAAGGTTGATCATGGTCGAACCAACGATATATTCTCATTTTAGCTGATTTCAAAAGAAATGTCAAGCAGACATTTTTTTGTGACAATAGATACTTTAGTGTCTCCTCAATAACTCTTTCTTTTGAAATATCATTTCAAATTAGGTGATAGAGCAGAATTTTGAAGAAAAATAGAGCGTTTTATGACGACAACACCATTAAATATGGAAAGAGATTCAGTCAGATTCTATTCATTCTTTCGTAAGGTGCAAGCTTTTTTTCGGAAATGATTCAAAAACCTTGCACTTCATTCTTCAAATATGATGTTAATTCAACGTATTATCGTCGGTTTTGAGTTGCTGAATAGACACTACTTATACGTTATGTTTCTGAATCAAGTCTCTTGTACGCATCTCAGACTTATCGTACTCGATTTCAAAGTAGTCAAGTATGCTTTTCATATCATCCTGCATGGATAAAAAGACATCAAGCAATCTATCCTTTTTACTATCGACCTGCCATTCTTTCAGTCCCATATAATAAAACAT
>JAZQOZ010000205.1:0-3457 GCA_045628085.1 Oscillospiraceae bacterium
TGATCGACAATCTGATTCTAATTGCAGGTCATCTGACTGATCACGCTCGTAAACTACGCCTTGCACTCGGTCACTGTAATGGCTGGATTTCTACCTTTCTCAGAGTCGCTGTATCGTTTTGAGTTTTGCGGAATCAGGTATATGTTATTAATGTATATGTTGGACTTCAAGAACACTAGCATTGAAGAATTGATGTTAGACGTAGTTTCCGCTATACAGATGCTCCACCACAATGCCAGCTGAAAGAAAAATGGGAGTAGTCACATGAGATCATTGACCGTCATGAACTACTCCCTATCTGCATAAAGGCCGGAACAGGTTCCGGATAATCCTTTGCCTTCTCGACCACCATTTTCGTCAAAGCCTTTGCAGCGATGCCGTCAGGATCACCGTCAGGGCGTATCCATTCTTTCAGATGCTCTTTGCCGAGAATGACCGGCATCCGGTTGTGTATGATGCTGACGGGCGCGACGGATTCTCTTGTCAGCACAGCGAACACCGGAATCTGAATACCGCGATGTTCCTCAAAGCGATACAGACCGGCAAGGTATGTGATCTCAGAACCTTCCGGCTGAATTGCATACTTCTCTTTTTTGATGCTGCGCTGCACATTGGCATTACGAAAGCCGACCTCAGACGACGGCACGCCCCATTCATAATACCACGATGCCGGTATGATGCATCTGCGACGATACCATGAATCCTTCCACATAACCTTCTGATCGGCAGACTCCACGCGACAGTTTACAATCGGCTTATCGGTCGCTTCATGCGTGAAGCCCCAAATCATGGGAAATACCGCCATGTTTCCCTGCTTGTTCGGCGCAAGTACAGCAGCCATGTCCGTAGGTCTTATGTTGCCGGACATAGCCATGCTACGCGACATAGTAACCATCATCTCATGCGCAAGCGGCAGCTGCTGCGCTTTCGAGATGAAATAAGAGAGCGATTTGCTTTCAGCATAATACCAGACACACACGGTTGTCACCTCCGTCCTGCCTATGAGCGAACATATATTCTTCTTTGATTATACCACAAGAGAAACGCTTTGTCAATAGGGGAAAGAATACCATTTTGAAAAGAAACAAGAGGGAACGGAGATCCCGTTCCCTCTGTATGTTCTTGCTGTACAATCCTAATAGAGCAGTCCGTCGATAGAAGTAGTCATCAGGACGGTTCCTTTATAGTATAGGCTATTTCTTTAGAATCGAGGATTTTTGTCAGCTCGTCGAATGCTTTAACAGCGCCGTGATTATCAGTTATGGTCACTTCAATATTACCATTACTTTTTGCTTCGTCGAGTTTATCGGTCAAATCCTCGAAAGAAATCTCCTGATTATCATAGAAGTACTTCTGCTCAGAAATAGTAATAGCAAAGATGATTGCGGTGTTAGGATTACCACCGCCGCCGGTATTTGTTGTCGTTTCCGTTTCATCTGATTCATTAGAGACTGAGGTCGAATTGGTATTATTTGTAGTCTCAGTTACTTCTTCAGAGGTTATTTCAGGTACTGTACTTGTCGGTTCAGGTTCAGAAGTCTTGCCGCAACCGCTACTACATCCTGTAATCAGCAGCATGGAAGAAAACACAATCAATATTTTCTTATTCATATTACTACTCCTTTTCATTTTTCTCTGTGAAATGAATGTTATTAGCTTTCAACTCATTTGCTAGCGTTTTGTATGCTTTTACAGACGCACCGTCATCTCGTACTTGAACTTGAATATCGTTTTCTTTACACTCTTTTTTCACAGCGTCTACTAATTGTTCGATATCATCTAGTGAATATCGACTATTAGAAAAGAGATACTCATTTCCTTCAACAACTATTTCAATGTACTGAACCGACTCAGTAGTTATTAACGGAATTGTTGTTTGAGATTCCACTTGTGAAGATGACTCCGGTTTATCACCTGAACCTTCGCCGTCACCTTTCCCGCCCCCTTTTCCAATACCGATCCCGATTCCAACTAATATTGCAGCTGCAACAAGAATAAGAGCGACAACAGCAACAACGCCTAAAAAGCTCATACCTTTATGTTTCATTTTAAACTTCCTCCAGCACCTATAAATTAAGGTAATACACAATCTGAGATGTAAAGATACTTGTATTCTTTATTTACCAAATCAAAGGCATCGGAGATTCTCTTAGTTGCAGCATATGAACCGCCTGCTGTACCATCGTACACAAAGAGACCAATAATTGTATCTTCCTGTTTATATCCTTTTGTACTTATAGTATCAGCAATCTCTTTGGCAATCGAATTTGCATCTGTTTTATTTATAGAATTAAGTGTGACATCATCACATACAATATCCAGTTTCCAGTTTTCTGCATCTTTGTCCATTTCCAGTTTGAATCTTAAGTATACTCCTGCTTTGAAATCAGCCAACCCTTCTATATTCGCTGCGGATCGAGCATCACTATCTTCTAGTTGATCAAGCATATCTTGCGCGTGCTCCTCTTTTTCTTGTGCTTCAGCCATTTTTTCATTAGCTTCATCCATCATGCTTGATGCATCATCCATCGCATCTTTAGCTTTCTTTTCTGATTCCGCTATATCTAATCGGCTGAACAGAATGAAGAAAAAAAGGATTATCATTATCACATCGAGCAACGATGTGAAATCAGGATTAAACACTCTTTTCTTCATGAGAAATCCTTTCAATAAAAAGTTTTTTTCATCAATTCGGATAGTTTATCTTCAGCAGTTTCTATTTTGGTTTGCAAGAAAGCATTGATACATTTTAGTATGATTGAACCAACTAGTCCCCACATAGTTGTATCAAGTGCAACAAAGAAACTTCCCTTAACATTTTCCAGTTCTCCACCCAGATCAATAGTAAGCAGAGAGACCACAGTACCCAACATTCCAAGAAGAGGAAGTATAGAAGCAAAAGCATGAAATACTGTATATGTTCCGGAAACCAAATCATACTGTGATTTCTTGAATTTTTTGTCACTATACTTATCAATTTGCTTCAGTATTATGCCAGAAAAGATTGATGCAAAAACTAAACAAGCAAGACTGATTGCAAACAGAACAAAAATCAAAGGTGTGGTAATCTTGGCAAGAATCTCAGCAAGCGAATTCGTAATGCCATCCATTTGCTTTTCCTCCTTCAATAACACCTCAATAGCGTTTGTGATATACATATTATAGCACTTGATCAATAAAAAGTCAATACAAAAAGAACGCTCGTTCTCTCAAGACAACATATATAACATTAACATGTGCGCCGGATAATAAACATAGAAGAACCAGCGGCTCAACTTCTTGTGCCGGACATTGCCGCGCTGTCCGTTATACATCAAGATCGGGACGAGCGCGAGAAGCGTACCGTACTGAAAAGAAAAAAGAGCGAAGCTGTCAAACTCTTTCAGATAGACCAGCGTTTGCAGTGTGACCGATGCCAGCGCAAAGAGGACAATCAGCTTTTTGGTATCTCTTTTAT
>JAZQOZ010000206.1:0-4804 GCA_045628085.1 Oscillospiraceae bacterium
CTCGTCCTGCGGTTTCATGGCATTTTCCTTGATGAACTCCTGCATCGAAACCGCCAGCCCGTTCAGGTAGATATACTGTGCTTCGATTTTTCTGTCCAGTGCTGCGGTGTTGGAGAGCATTTCCACGATCTGCTGACAGGAAAGCAGAAAATCATCCTTGTCACTTGCTATCCGGTTGCACACCTCGATGAACCGATTTTTTATCTCGTCCTCATACAAATGCAGCGTTGTGCATTTCTCTCCGTTCTTGAACTTGTGATTACACTGCCAGATCACACGGCGGTATTTGGAAGTAGAATGCCACACTTTCGAGCCGAAGAAGCTGCCACAGCAGGAGCAGACGAGCTTTGCTGAGAAAATAGAACTTCCGCTGTACTCCTTGCCGAGAACTTTCCGCCTTTCTATTTCCGCCTGCACCAGTTCAAACTCCTCCGGGTCGATAATCGCGTCATGACTGTGTTCAACGAAATACTGCGGAACTTCACCCTCGTTGACCTTTTGCTTCTTCGTCAGGAAGTCCACTGTGAACTTTTTCTGCAGCAGAGCCGAGCCTTTGTACTTCTCGTTCGTCAGGATACTTTTTATCGTGCTTGCGTGCCATTCCTTTCCACCGGCAGGCGTGGGAATCTCCCTTTCAATCAGCATTTTCGCTATCTTTAGCGGTGTCATGCCTTCCATGAAGGATTTGTATATGAGCCTGACAACTTCAGCTTCCTCCGGTACGATCTCAAGAAGCCCGTCCTCACCCTTTCGATATCCTAAGAATCGTCCGTAAGGCATTGTGACCTTGCCGTCCGCCATACGCTTTCGCTGTCCCCACGTTACATTCTCACTGATGCTTCTCGAGCAAAACGGACGGGAGTGAATACGAAACGGCTGACTATGACTGCCCGACGACGCTCGGCGATCTGGACGGCAGCAAGGATGTTTCGGTCAGTGATGCGCAGCTCGCACTGAAGGCCTATACCGAACAGGTTGCCGGAAAGGCATCCGGTCTTGACAAGGAGCAGTCTGTTGCCGCGGATGTCAACCGGGACGACGCCGTCAGTGTGGAGGACGCACAACTGATTCTCAAATACTACACGGAAAAATATGTTGCAGGCAAGAGTATTGCATGGAAGGACCTTCTGAAAAACGATGCAGACATAACCGCGTCCTAAAAGTCTGTTGGCTCGACTTTTCAGATTAAGCGTAGAGTGACCAAACACATCGAAAAGCACAACCAAAGCAGCAGGGAGCAGACTATTCTGCCCCCTGCTCTTTCTTGACTTTTTGATTGGTTTGTGGTATAATGGTTTCAGCTTACGAAAAGCCCTTTTTTACTTTCGTGTTGTTGATATGATAAATCGGGCTTTAAGAGCGTGATATTGTAATTTTCAACACGAAGGAATCTCTCTCTCAGAAAATAGATATCATTGTTTCATCTGATTTAAGCAATAAGTGCAACATTAATAGAACTGTATTCGTCATAAAGATTTTAAAGGGGCAAGAATACTATGAAAATGAAAAAAGCGGTCGCAAAAGCAATCGCGCTTCTTATATCCGTTGCGTGTTTCGCAGGATTCACGGCATGCAAAGCCAGTACGGGCAGCAGTAAAGCCTTCCAGGAGGCAAAACTCATCAAGGTCGGCGAGCATACATATTATCCGGATTATCTTTTCAAATCCAACAGAGATAAGAAGTTTAAGGATTATATTTTGTCTGTTCTTGAGAAATGCGACAAGGATCTTCGTGAAAACATCTTCGTTTACGTCATCATGGAAGCCGAGACAAAGGATGAATTCAGATTTTCTGCCAAAATCATTCTGGACGGCGTAATCCTTGAAGAAGGAGAGATGACGAACTGGTACACATCTGAAACAGGTTATGTCTGGAATTACGATTACTCTAGGTTCAGAAAATGCGACTTCACTAAGAGCGATCTTGTTCCGGTAGAAGAAGCATGCACGACCGTTTATGAAGATGCGAAAGCGAATTCCCAAAAGCTTTATAATGGCAATAATATCTCCGGCACATATCTTCTTAAGACAGACGGACAGGGGAACCTTTACTACGAATTTACCGTAAATAACTACAGTTTTGTTACGATTGACGCAAAGACAGGTTCGATAATCAAGGCGAACTATTGGAACGGCATTCGCACGTAACACATATAACAATCAGGAAAAAAGAACGGCTCAAATAATGACAATTTGCGTGGACAGACATTCCCCGTTTATATTGGGATCATTTTTATAAAAAAGGAAGTCTGAAGAAGTGTGTATATCTGATTGGCTTTGCCGCACATTTTCGGATTTTAGTCAATACTTTTTTGCAAAAATTTACATTGTGTTTATAAAAACAGTCGCAAGATCAATTGTAAGCGTCAGAATATGCTATCAAAGAAACAGACTCACCTCGAAGGTGGGTCTGTTTGAGTATCAAGTATTAAATGGCAAGCTAATCGTCCCGACAGGCTGCGAGAACAGTTCCGTCAGATACTGCTCTGTGTCGATTCCGTTTGCCTGAGCTGTGGCAGCGATCGAATACAGCACTGCGTCCTTGCCGTTGGATACTCTGGCGTAAGCTGCCGTTCTCAGCAGCTTGACAGTTGGCTTGTTGAGGAATTGAACCCTCTCTACTATGCGGTTATTTTTGTCCACACAGCAACACCTCCTTCGCTTACCATGTTACCGTCTATTCGGAGATTAGTCAACGATTTTACGCAGTTTTCAGCGATATATGATGCACGAAGATACGCCGTATTTTTCCGCCATCATTGTATCAATTTTGGTGTACTCTGCCTTTGTGATAATGGACTTGGCGAGTAGGGAACGCACCCATGACATAACCGCCTGATAGTGGTACATCTTATCGAATAGCTCATTATTTTTGGGCATCGTATATCTCCTTTGATTTTCCGTAGCAGGTGCGGGAGCAGTAAACGCGGTGCTTGCTTTTGTATGATAAAAATAAGGTTTTACACACGGGGCAGATACGTTCAATTTGTGAATCTCGCGGAATCAAAGCCGTGTTTTCAGCCCACCACAGTTGGCGGCACTTATACCTGCGGAATCTCCGTGTGGCATTGCAGGCAGAACAGGATGTTTTTACGAGATTGATTGCCGGAGTGAATGCCGTGCCGCTTGCAGTAGGATTTGATCGTATTTACGGAAAGACCGAGCTGCTGTGCAATAGAAGTAATTGGTACTCCTGAATCACGCATAGAAGCAATAGCTTGCTTTTGTTCATTTGTCATCGCATACCTCCTCGCAGATAAATAGGGACCACAGTATAGGAAAAAGATGGGCAGAGAATAATCCCTGCCCATCATGCGAATCATGCTTTCACAAGTGTACCTGTGTAAGTGTCATCGCCAATCTGAACCGTTACGGTCACAGTGGGGGGCGGATGCAGATGCAGGCGGTGCCTGTTCCAACACAGGAGCTTTTTCTTCCGCAACAGGCTTCGGGAATCCGTTCAATCCCTTTGTCTTGATGATATCCGGATATTCGACATAACCGACATCAAGATCAACATTGCCCGTAATGCCGTCCACGAAGCCTCTGCTGGAGAACTGCCACAGACCTACAGAGCCACTATAATTGAGCGTACCGCCCCACTCCGCAACCCACAGCGCATAGCGTTTCTGCACTTCTTCGGTGATATGCGTAGTCAGCGGCGAACGGCTCATGTAGAAATCTGCGTAGTAACCTGGGTTTTCAAGCGCATCGCAGAAAGCCTTGACCATTGCGGAGCAGTTTTCCTTGCCGGTGTCGAGTGCAGATTTTTCTTCGAGATCAAAGAAAATAGGATACTCAAACTGCTTGCCGTTCAGGATGCTGATGCAAACTTCTGCTTCCTGCTTTGCTTCATCGGGGGTGGTAGCGTAAGAATACCAGTAAGCGCCAATCGGCAGACCGACCGCTTTTGCTCCTGCATAATTGTCCTCGAATTTCGCATCCTTCTGGTTTGCAAATCTGCCATAGCCTGCACGCAGAATTGCAAAATCAAGCCCTGTATCCTTGACCTTCTGCCAGTCAATTGTTCCGTTATGAACGCTGACATCAATGCCTTTCATCATTGCATCATCCTCCTTCTTTGTGGCAGTGCTTTCCTTGCTGATGCCAAAATACTGATAGAAATCAGAGGTAGCAGTTCCATTTCCGTGTACTTCGTTGCCGTACCATTTCGAGCCGGGACGAACGTCAACGTGTGTATAGGTGTAGCTGTCATTGATGTTGGCAATGCCAGTGAAGCCGATATCCTGCGCTGCACAACACACGAGTTTGCTCGAAATCGGCTTACCGTTCTGCCCGATGCAGCAGATATCTGCGGCATTGCCGAGTGTATGCTGACCAGTACCGCTGCCGCCCACATTTTTGTCGTGCTGAATACAGCGGAAACCACTGGACAGGTTAATTGCCGAGCAGTTCAGCTTTGTACGGAGCTGTTCAAGCTTCACGACCAGTTCATCTGAAACAGCCTGTTCATTTATTGCGTCCTGCAATTCATCTTTCACAGACTGTAAAACATCATCCGTGACAAAATGTGAGGTGTCAGGCGGATGCTGCAACTGTTCAAGCATCTCTGCGGTGACAGCATCCAGTACAGATTGATTCTTATGCTGATGTGTATTTTTCTGCAAATCACGAACGTCGGCATCCTGTTCATTTATTGCGTCCTGCAATTCATCTTTCGCAGACTGTAAAACATCATCCGTGACAAAATGTGAGGTGTCAGGCGGATGCTGCAACTGTTCAAGCATTTTGGCGGTTATGCTGTCCAGAATTGCTTGATTATTGTGCGTATGCCGGGCTGACTG
>JAZQOZ010000207.1:0-17080 GCA_045628085.1 Oscillospiraceae bacterium
GAGGGCAGATTTCTGAGCGTTTCACATAGGCAGGGAACAAAAGGCGAGCAAAAACGGGATTCCAAAGGGATTGAATCCCTTTGGCAGATTCTTAGGGCAGAGCCCTAAGTCGCTGTCCGCAGACAGCGAAACTCCCCTATGTGAATTACAAAGTAATTCACCGTACAGGACTTTATCGACAAGCTGGCGTGTTCCGCAGAATACGAATCCCCTGTGCAGAACTTTATCGACAATCTGAATCCGCCGGTGTGGAATGCCACGCCGGCGGATTTTTTTGTTTTCGTGACATTTGTCACTTCCGAAATGACAGCCTTCATCTACCAAATTTTCTCAGGATCAGTATAATAAAAGCATAAACCGAAAACAGAAAGGATGTGTTCTGCATGAAAAATAAAAGCATCTGCCCTGCAATGCCGCAGGTCTTCCGTCCCTGCCATTCCCAGTCAGCCGCAGCACAAAATGAACGTGCGGCAATGAAAAACAAGAACATTTTTCAAAGTATGCGCTGCGCATATCAGGGAATGCAGGCAGCTTGGAAAGAAGAACGGAATTTTCGGGAATACACCGAGATCTATGCGGTATTCTTTCTTCTGAATCTGCTGCTCGGCGCTTCTGTTACGGAGTTTCTGATCGGCTTCGGACTCGTCTGCGGTGTCTTTTCGGCTGAATATCTCAATACCGCACTCGAACGTCTGCTCGATACAAAATTCCCCGAAATTTCCGCCGACAATAAATTCATCAAAGACACAGCGGCGGCCGGCGTATTCATCATTTCGATCGCATTCTTTCTTTCACAGGCGATCATCCTGCTGCCGAAACTGCTGGGGGTGTTATCATGCGTATTCTTATCATGTATGCAACACTGATGCCGCTCGTGATCGCCGGTGCTGCAAATATGCTGTTCACAAAAACACGGCTGTACCGTTCACACTGTTCCCCGATGGATCGCGGCAGATGCTTTTCGGACGGCAAGCGCATCTTCGGTGACAACAAAACATGGGCCGGCTTTTTCGGCATGATCGCCGCAACCTGTCTGGCACAGATACTTTGGGGAATGCTTTCCGGTGCATCCGCTTCACTCGGCAGTGCAAATGAACTGTATCGGCGCTTTGAAAATACGCTGCCGTTCAATGCCGCAGCAGGCGCACTGTTCGGACTTGTGTACGTTCTTCTGGAACTGCCGAACAGCTTTCTGAAACGCCGTCTGGATATTGCGGCAGGCAAAACTGCTCACGGCATCAAAGGCGCAGTCTTTTTTGTGATCGACCAGATCGACTCGCTGCTCGGCGTGGTACTGCTTCTGGCATTCTTCGCAGGGCTGACATTTCCGCAGTATATCCAGTATATCCTGCTCGGTGCGGTGACACATACCGCGCTGAATGCGGTATTGTATGCACTGAAGATCCGCAGGAATCTGTAATTGAAAAAGGAGGACATTCTCATGCTGAAGCGACTGCATATTTATTTCAAGGAAATGTATCCGATCATTCCGCGTCTGCTGCTCGGCGGCATCGTATTTTTCGAGATCTACTTCATCATTCTGCTGAATTACGGCATCACGGATTTCCGCATCACGGTATCGGAACTGATCGGCGGATTTACGGTATTCAGTTTTCTCTGCTGGCTGCGCATCGCGGATGATTTCAAAGACTACGAACTGGATTGCAGACTGTTCAAAGAGCGTCCGCTGCCGTCCGGCAGAGTAAAGAAAAAGGACCTCGGCATCTTCATCACAATTCTCATCGCGGTCACGGTTCTGCTGAACATTATTTTCATGAACAACATTCCGTTTTTCATTTTTCTCTATGTATACGGCACACTGATGTCACTGTGGTTTTTCCAGAAGAAAAAGATCCAGAAAAGTCTGCCGCTTGCACTCATCACACACAATCCCGTGCAGATGATCCTGAATATCTACATTATTTCATTCACCTGCATCAAGTACGGACTGAACGCCTTTACGCTGACAACGATCCTTGCCGCTTTTACGCTGTATTTCCCTGCGCTGATCTGGGAAGTATCGCGCAAGATCAAAGCGCCGGAAGATGAAACAGAATATGTGACCTATTCCAAACTGTTCGGCTACCGCAAAGCAACACGCTTCGTCATGATCATGACGATCGTTGATATCATCACAAATTTTCTGCTGGTTTACCGGCTGAGCAGACTGTCCGTTCTGGCGCTGCTCATCAATGTGATCTGGATGACATGGAAATTCATCGAATATATGCGTGATCCGCATAAATTCAAGCTGGTTGACAAAGTTGAACGCTACACATATATTCAGGAGAGCATCATGCTCCTGACAGTCGGCGGATATTTACTATTTGCGAGGTGATCAAAATGCTGATTACGGCTGATCGTTTTGGTGCATACAGCATCGGTGCAAAGGCAGAGCGGCTTTTCCGGATGAAGCGGAACGGACTGCCTGTTCCGGAACTGTTCTGTGTCACGCCGGATGTGCAGGCACAGGAAGTGAATGCCTATGTCCGGAAGCATTTTTCCGAAGGCGTACTGTTCGCCGTCCGTTCTTCTGCAACTGCCGAGGACAGCGCCGCCTGTTCCTTTGCAGGACAGCTTGATACATTTCTGTTCGTTCCGGCGGAACATCTCTGGGAAAAGATCTGCGAGTGCCGCGCATCTGCCGGCAGTGAAAGCATACAGAAATATCTCAGCATCAATCATATCAGCCGGAATGATTTTCAGCTGAATGTCATTGTGCAGGTCATGGTCGATGCCGACTGCTCCGGCGTGCTGTTTACCGCAAATCCGCAGGGGATCCTCAGTGAAACGGTCATAACGGTCGGCAGCGGAACGGGCGATCATGTTGTGGAAGACCGTGTTCCGGTTACGACATATTACTGTGACCGTACCGACAATACGTATTATGCAGAGGTTCGCGGCAATGCGCCGAAGCTCAGCGCGGAACTGATCGCAGAGCTGCTCCGGACCGCTGCGGATATCCGGAAAATGTTTTCCTGCGAATGCGATATCGAATATGCCGTGAAAGACGGAAAGCTCTATATTTTGCAGGCAAGACCGATCACAACGCTGCATCCGGACGGACATATCATTCTGGACAGCAGCAATATTTCCGAAAGCTATCCGGATATCTCCATGCCGATGACGATCAGCTTTGTGAAAGATATTTATTCTCTGGTATTCAGCCGGTGTGTCCGCCGCATTACATGGAATGACGGAACTGCCGAACGGCTGGAGAATGTATTGTCCAACATGACCGATGCCGCGAACGGCAGGATCTATTACCGGATCAGCAGTTGGTACGATGTGATCTCCATGCTGCCGTTCAGTCAGAAGATCATCCCTGTCTGGCAGGAAATGCTCGGTGTATCTGATAAAAGCGTAACACGTTCTGCCGTGTCTCCGAAGCGCGGCACAAAGATCAGAGTGATGCTCTCGTTTATCCGGCTGCTCCTGACAAATGAGCGCAAAATGAAAAAGTTGAACCGTTATTTTGATCATATATATCCGCAGTTCCGCGCACGCATCCGGCAGACAGATGATCCGGCAGAACTGTTTGCGATATATAAGGAACTGAAAGCCGCACTGGCAGACTGCTGGGATCTGACGCTCGTCAATGATATGTACGCATTTATTTTTACGGGACTTCTGAAACACAGTCTTGCGAAAAAGGGCTGTGCAAATCCGGCAGATACCGCAAATCAGATCATCTGCGGTTCGGATTCCATTGAGAGCATGAAGCCCGTCCGGATGCTCGGCGAGATATGCAATGTACTCCGTGAGGAGCAGCTTTTCGATGCATTTACTTCAATTTCAACTGATGAAGAATTTACGCAGTTCATGCAGGAGCATTCCCGTTCTGCGGCACTGATCGAACAATACATTGACGAATACGGCGACCGCTGTGCCTGTGAACTGAAACTGGAATCGGAAACCTACCGCACGAATCCCCTGCTGCTGACCGGCACGATCGAAGCCTTTTCCGCCGCACCGGATATACAGGCATCTGCACAGCAGGAACAGCTTCACGGACTTGCCGGACTGTTTGCAAAAAAAGCCTATCACGGCATCCTTCTGCGTGAAAAATCCAGAATGTCACGCGGCAAAATATTCGGGCTGATACGGGAGATCATCCTGAAATGCGGCAGCGATCTCAGCCGCCGCGGACAGATCAAATCGCCGCGTGATATCTTCTATCTGACCTTTGACGAACTGGAAAAAGCCGTCAACGGCATCGGCAGCAGATTGCAGGAACGCATTGCTGTGCGCCGCAGACAGTGGGGCGCTTTTGCGGCGATCCCCCCGCATACACGGATCGTTTTTGACCGCGAGGTATTCGATAAACAGCCTGCGGACTGCATCGCCGAAACCGTTTCCGGTGAAGGCACGCTGATCTGCGGAACACCCTGTTCATCCGGCATCACAGAGGGCGAGATCATGCACATCTCCGGACTGTCAGCCGATACGGATGCATCCGGAAAGATCATTCTTGCCGATATCACCGATCCGGGCTGGGTATTTGTGATCTCGCAGGCACGCGGCGTGATCTCCAAACGCGGTTCACTTCTTTCCCATACTGCGATCATTTCCCGTGAACTGAAAAAGCCGGCAGTCGTCGGCGTGGGAAATGCGTGCAATCATTTTCAGGACGGTGATTATGTCCGTCTGAACGGCATTGAGGGAACGGTCGAACTGCTCCGCCGCGCAGACGGACAGTGCCCGCAGCCATTTCCGCTTCCCGGTTCTATGAGCGCGTAAAAGAATCATATCTGAGCGTTTCATAAAGGCAAAGCTGCCAGTCTTTCGGGGCGAATCGCATTGCGATCCGCAGAATAATAAAGTGTTTGCACAATGAAAAAGGAGTACATCATGGGATATAAAGCAGTTATGTTTGACAAACAGGACAGAAAGCGTGTACGCGATTTTCTGCACTTTCCGGCATCGCTCTATCCGAAAAATACACGGATGCAGGATGCAGAAACGGAAGCGGCGATTCTCCGCGGAGAACATCCCCTGAGCCATTATTTTACGGTTTATCCGTTTCTTGTGTACGATGCGGACAACAATACTGCGGCACGCTGTATGCTGACGGTCTATCCCGATCAGCCGAATGCCTATATCGGATTTTTCGAGTGTATCCGTGATGCGGATGCCGCAAAATGTGCCTTTTCGGCGGCGGAAAAGCAGGCGAAAGCGCTCGGCTGTACGGCAGTCACCGGTCCGGTCGATGCCTCATTCTGGATCCGCTACCGTCTCAAAACAAACTGCTTTGACCGTCCGCCCTATACCGGCGAGCCGTATAATCTGCCGTACTATGAAGCATTTTTTCAGGAGAACGGCTACTGTGTCAGCGGCGAATACATTTCCAACCGGTACGGAAAAGTACCGCAGACCTATCTGACCAAAAAGAATATGCGCAGATTGCAGTATTTCGCTGAAAACGGCTATGCAATATGCAGTCTGGAAAAGGACACATTTGAGAAAAGTCTGCATGAAATATACCGGATGCTGATCTCGTTATACAGTGATTTCCAGACGTTCTCCCCTATTACAGAAAATGAATTCTGTACGCTCTATGCCAGAATGAAATATGCCGCCGATTACCGCATGGTCAAGATCGCCTATCAGAACGGAAAAGCCGTCGGATTCTTTGTCACGCTTCCGAATTACGGGAATGCCGCGAACAGAAAACGATCACTTTCCGGACTTTGGAACATCCGTCAGGTGAAAAAGAATCCGCAGGATTATATTCTGCTGTATCTCGGGGCAGAGCCGGAGCATCCCGGACTCGGAAAGGCACTTTCGGAGTGCATTCTGCGGGAGCTTTGCGAAAAGCAGGCGGTATCCGTCGGGGCGCTGATCCGGAAAGGCAAGGTCACGGGCGGATATTTCAGTCAGCTCATCGAACAGCAGTATACCTATGCACTGTATGAAAAAGCAATCTGATGCCGTGCAGTGATAGAAATTCAGGAAAGCAGTAAAAAAAACCGTTTTCAGCTTGCATTCAGCGAAATGAAGTATTATAATATATATATATATGAATGTCAAGGGGGAACGGCATGAAAATATTGATCATTGAAGATGAAAAACTGCTTGCGGATTCACTCAGACGCATACTGGAATCAAAGGGATTTGAAGCGGAAGCGGTTTATGACGGCGAAAGCGGCGAACAGTACGCACTGCTGAATATCTATGATCTCATCATCCTTGATGTGATGCTTCCGAAAAAAAACGGCTGTGAAGTCGCACAGGCGATCCGGCACGCGCATATTACCGCACCGATCCTGATGCTGACCGCAAAATCCGATATCGAGAATAAGGTCAGCGGACTGAATGCCGGTGCTGATTACTATTTGACCAAGCCGTTTGATGTGCGGGAACTGCTTGCCTGTGTAAACGCACTTCTGCGGCGGCAGGGTTCGCAGGTCAATGAGCTTGTATTCGGCAATACACGGCTCGATATGGAATCTGCGGCGCTGATCTGCGGTGAAAACAATGTCCGGCTTTCCGCAAGAGAATTTGAGGTGATGCGAATGCTCATGATATCCGGCACACGCCACATCTCAAAAGAAACACTGCTGACAAAGGTCTGGGGCTACGATTCCAATGCCGTTGAAAATCATGTCGAAGTCTATGTCGGATTTCTCCGCAAAAAACTCACGAGCATCGGTTCGGATGTCCGCATCGAAGCTGTGCGGCGGCTTGGATATCATCTGGAGTGTGACAGTCCATGCTGAAACAACTGAAAATCAAATTTGTTGCCGTTATCATGGCAGTTGTCACGGTGCTGTTTGCCGCAATATTCGGTTTTGTGATGCACCTGACGAAGCAGAATCTGGAACGCGAAAGCATCCAGACCATGCGCACGATGACATTTCCGCCGCCGAATAACGATAAAAAGGATAAAAAACATGAGCCGGATATCATGCCCGACAGCATCCGTCTGCCGGTATTTACGGTCAGTATCTCCCGTTCGGGACAGCTGATGGCATCCGGCAATGACTTTCTCGGCCTGACAGATCAGGAACTGCTCGCTTCACTTGTGGATGCAGCAAATCAATGCGGCGGTCAGTCCGGCATTCTTCCGGAATACGATCTCCGCTTTCTGAAATCTGACATTCACGATATGCATTCGATCACATTTGCGGATACTTCCAACGAAAAAGCAATGCTGCACGGTCTGATCCGGAATTTCACCATCATCGGACTGATCGGCTATGCCGTCTTTTTCATGATCAGTCTGAAGCTTGCGGATTGGGTGACAAGACCGGTCGAAAAGACATGGAACGAACAAAAACAGTTTATTGCAGATGCATCCCATGAACTGAAAACACCGCTGACGATCATCATGACAAATGCGGAAATGCTGGAAGATCAAAGCTATTCCGTCACAGACAGAGCGCAGTTCACGAGCAATATCCTCTCAACCTCGAAACGCATGAGAGGACTGGTGGAAAGCCTGCTGGAGCTTGCACGGATGGACAATGCCGACCGTTCCAAAACGATCAAACAGCATAACATCGTGGATATCAGCAAGCTGTTCAATGACAGTATCCTGCCGTTTGAGCCGCTGTTCTATGAAAATGATATGGTGCTTGCGGCAGAGATCGAGCCGGATATCACAGCTGACGGCAATCCGGACAAACTGCGGCAGATCCTTTCGATCCTGCTGGACAATGCGCTGAAATACGCCGAACCGTCCGGCACGGTCAGCGTCACACTGAAGCGTCAGCAGGCAAATTGTCTGCTTTCAGTTGCCAGTCACGGCATACCGCTTTCCAAAGCAGACTGCACCAATATTTTCAAGCGGTTTTACCGTATGGATTCATCCCGAAATGACGGACAAAGCTACGGTCTGGGGCTTGCGATCGCTGAGAGCATTGTGCAGGAGCATAAAGGCAAGATCTGGGCTGAAAGTGACGGCGGCATCAATACCTTTTACGTATCACTGCCCTGCGATTGACCTGCGATCCCGACAGAAAGCGCTGCTGTTTCAACGGCGGCGCTTTGATTTACCCGTAAAATATTGACGAGATATTAAATTTGCGCAAAATCTACATTTTCTATTTACAAGCAGACAACTTTGTGATATAATACTATAACAATGGCAAGTATTCTGGAAAACAGAAACGATCAGGCGATTCGCCTGCCGCCAAAGACAGAAGGAGGTCATAATCATGAAAAGATCACATTACAGCAGCAAAAGAATCATCAGCGCGTTCACCGCAGGTATTATGAGTACCGCGATGGTCGCATCCGCAATGTATACCGCCGTTCCGATGACGGTATCAGCCGCTTCATTGGTTGAATACTCTAATTTCGATCATCTGCTTCTTCCGTGGCAATTTGTATCGGTCAGCCCTGCCAAGCAGTCATTTGATGTGAAAAACGGCGCGGCACATACAGTCATCTTAGTACCGTCAGGAAAAGATAGCGCCAACTATGAACTGCAATTCCGGCGCAGAGGTCTGCAATTCAAGGAAGGGCACGAGTACAAAATCAGTTTCAAGGTCAAAGCAAGCCGTGAAGGTATGGAGATCACTTCGCAATTCTGTAATTATCCCGGAATGGAGTATTATTTCGTACTGGACGGCAAAGCCGGCAAAATGACAATGGGACCGGATATGGGCGGTACATGGGGAACACCGCTGAAACTTTCGACCGAGTATCAGGAAATTTCCGGTACATTTATTCCGGCAAAGGATCTTGACGGCGTAGAATGGTCATTTGATTACGCGAAGGACTATAACTACGGTGGAAATGCAATCGCCGGCGATGAGATCTGGTTCGATGATATGCAGATCGAATGCCTGACCTGCCCTGACGATTCCGGCGGATGCACAGGCGGCGGTGGAATGGTCAGATTGAATGACCGTGACTACAGCGGACAGGCATACAATTTTATTTCCGTCAATCAGCTCGGATATGATCCCGACCTTGCAAAAATCGCTGTACTCGGCGATAACAAGGGCGATGTTTTATACGGTGCGTCCTCGATCGACCTTTCGGGTGAATACACATGGGAGCTTGTGGATGTGGCAACGAATGAAGCCGTGACAAGCGGCACGATCGACACATTCAAAAAGGATGCAGATTCCGCTGACACAGTCGGCAAGATCGACTTCTCTGAATGGAAAACAGAAGGCACATACTATCTGCGGATCAAGGATAAGGAATGGCGTTCATTTGAATTCCAGATCAAGAAAGATCTGTATGCCGATGAATCGCATAACCTGCTGACAAATGCGCTCAATTATTTCTATCAGAGCCGTTCCGGTCAGGAGATCAAACCGGAGTATATCACTTCCGGTGATACCGCCGCACTTGCACACAATGACAAGTATCAGACAGATACGGCTGCTGTTCAGAAACTCTGGACAAACGATTATTGGGGACAGGAAGCCGCAGTCGATTATAAATCATCCTCGATCACCGCAAACGGCGGCTGGTATGAATCCGACGGCTACGGGAAAAATCTCGTCAGCGGCGGTATGTCGCTCTGGCTGCTCCAGAATATGTATGAGCGTTCAACTTCCGCGAATACCGAAGCAAAATTTGCAGACGGCTCCGGCATCTGTGTCGTTCCGGAAACGGACAATGAAATTCCGGATATTCTCGATGAATGCAGATACGAACTGGACTTTATGTCGCAGATGAAAGTATCCGAGGATGAACCGACATGGGGCAAATATGCCGGATTGTATTACAGCGAATTGACCGATAACAGAGAGGTCGGTCTGACAGCCACGCCGTGGGACTACATGGAGAGATATGGCACCACCCGTATCGTCAGGCCGCCGACATTCGCCGCTACGCTGAATTACGCAGCCTGCGCTGCACAGGCGGCAAGACTCTGGCAGAAATATGATGAAAAATATGCCGCAGAGCTTTTGCAGAGTGCAAAGGATGCCTATGAAGCATTCATGCAGAATTATTATCCAGCTGATTTCTCAGTAACGGTACATCCGGCGTATATGTACGAATGTCCGGCAGAGATTCTGAATGAAACCTCGCTCTATGCGCCGCTGTATCTGGATCCTAACAGTGATCTCGAAGTTCTTGACGATGCTTACTGGGCAGCCTGCGAACTGTTCACGTCCTGCTCCGTTATGGGCGATGATGCAGCAGATGCTTATATGAAAGATATTTCGGGCTATGAACCGACATTCGGCGTAAATACACGAATCTACTACGATGAAGGCTCCTATACAATGATGGGTTGGGGTGATACCGGATCTGCCGGTTCTCTGACACTCGCACTTCACAAAGACCTGCTGGATGACAAGCAGAAAACCGCGCTGGAAAAATCCATTCTGGACACGGCGGATTCTTACATCGCAACAGAGGAAATGCAGGGCTACGGCATTCCGTACAAATATGACGGCCCCGGCTACTACTCTCTGAGCAGTCTGGATCCCAACATCTATGTGAGCGGCTATGAGGAAGGTTCAAATGCCAGAACAGTCATGAACATGATCGCAATGGCGTATGCGTATGACCAGACGGGTGATGTGCAGTATCTGAACGGCGTTGTGTCCGGCATGGATTATCTGTTCGGATGCAATCCGCTGAGCTTCTCTTATGTAACGGGATACGGTTCATACAGCGAACAGAATCCTTCTCATGTCTTCTGGGCACATGAACTGGACAAATCGCTGCCGTCAGCACCGGACGGTGTCCTTTCCGGCGGCCCGAATGCACAGTTCTATGATGACTATATGCTTGCGCTCGGCTTTGTGTCCGGTGATGCAGATAATCCTTCACAGAGATGCTTTGCAGATTCGATCGTATCGACTTCCACCAACGGCACATCGCTTGAATGGAATGCGGCATTTGCATGGATCGTATCGTTCATGCAGGAGCAGACAGCAGGCAAAAAGACCGATCCGGTTCAGCCTGATGATCCGGATCAGCCTGATAAACCGGATCAGCCTGATGCGGTCGTCTGGGGCGACTGCAACGGTGACGCTGTGCTGGATGTTTCGGATGCCGTACTGCTTGCAAGACTGATCGCTGAGGATGCGGATGCAACGATCTCAGAGGAAGGTCTGGAGCTTGCGAACGTCGTCAAGGGCGATCTGGACAGTGACGATGTGATCGCAATTCTCATGTCGCTCGCAAAGCTCATTGATGCAGCACAGTTCCCGCTTGACGAGCTTCCGTAACACACAAATGCGCCGGAACGCATTTCCGGCGATACTTCATAATTTCAGAAACACATAGAAAACCGCCCCCTTTGTACGTTCACAAAGGGGGCGGTTCTGTTTTCCATGCGGTTTTCTATACGATATCATTAGCGCTTTATGCAGGCGCTTTCATTTGGTTCAGCATCTCCTCCCAGTATACATAGCCGAATTCCTTTTCGGAGCAGGATGCCAGATAATCGAGTTTTGCCTGCAAATGCGGATACTGACTGAACTGAGAAAGCCGTTCCGTTCCGTCATACCAATACCATGTATACCAGTTTGAAAACAGCGACTCGATCAGCGTAGCACGGTCTTCTTTGTCATTTATCATGCTGTATTGATATGCAAAATACGCATCATTATAGCGAACAGGCGTCTCATACATAATATTATGCAGTGTATTCGAACCGTCTATTGCTCCGCTCATATACAGTTCCGTATCATAAACATAGAAGAAATACTCCGGATTCAGCTGTTCCCAGTTCGAGCTATCAAACTCCTTCTTTTCCGCAAGCAGATTTTCCACAGTATGCCACATCTCATGATGCACCGTACTCGTGTCTTCCACACAGGATTCATCAACCGCAATATCGTACCATCTTCCCTTGCGGAATGCCAGACCGCCGGCTGTAAAAGTAGTTCCTTCGAGCGTTTCAAAATGGTTCACAAGCGAAATACGCAGACCGAACTTATCATTCGGCGATTTGAAGTGTTCAAAGAAGTCATCCGGATAAACAGAGAGATGTTCACGGAGTGCATTCAGATCTTCTATGGCCTCTTCCGGTGACAAAATTGTTTCGTTGGAAACGAACGGATAACTGCCTTTCAGCTCCGCGTTGAAGACCTCATCGCCGACCAGGATCTCGATACCGAATTCCTTTTCGATCTTGTCCGCTTCTTCTCTGACTGCCAGATAGTCTTCGCCGACCTCATAAGTCTTAGGCACCGGCAGCGGTTCTGTATTCGCCTGTAATGTTTCCGCATATTTGAATGCGGAAGAATCGAATGAACGGGCAGTCGTTATTTCAGTGTTGTTTTCAAAACAATACATAGCGAGCAGACAGCAGCCACAGTCCGAATTGCCGGCAGAACGTGCCATAGTACAGTGCATATCGTTCAGATCAAGATCCAAATCAGAAAGATTGCCATTATCAAGATCCAGCTCTTTGACTGCCAGCAAATCGCTCGTCGATATCATGTCATATTCTGTAAGCAAAATACGGTTGCTGTTGATGCCGCCTATGGCAGTGAATGCCCTGTCCGGAGCCGCATATTCATATTTCTTTTCGTAGCATTTCTGGGCAAGATCATAAACACGAAGCACCACTCTGTTCATGTCGCCGTTATAAGTGGTGTATTCAAAAAATTTATCCTTCGTCACACCGTATTCATAACAGTCCACGATATCAAACATCCATTCGCCGGTATCCAGCGAAAAAACTGCATCTTTCTCTCCGTTGCGAGCATTTTCCGAATAGTAATGGGCAATGAAAATATTTTGCTCCGGGATAACATCAAAAATCTGATAAACGATATCCGATGCTTCCAACTCGCTGTATTTCCCGTTTTTGTCCATTGAGCAGATCAATTTGTCATCTTCCAGCCAGTAAACACATTCATCGGCAGGATCAGCCTTAAAAATGCAATATTCCTCCTCACGATCCAGCTCGATCGTCTTTGGTACACTGCTGTCCGGTTCATAGAATGCCAGCTTGTCAAATTCATTTGCACACACCACAGTACCGTCATCGAATACACCGATCAATGTATTATTCGATCCGATATCGATCGTGCGGAGAAGACTGCCGTCTTTCAAATCAAATGTATAGCAGATATCCTGTTCATCCGCAGCCACCTCCAGAACAGCCGTATTGTCAGGACCGGAGCAGCAGACAGTCGGCCATCCGTACAGCTCCGCACCGTCCGGCAGAATGTTCATACCCTTTATCGGCAGTTCCATGCGTCCGCACAGGATATCCAGCATCTTTGAGAGCGTCATTGCGCCTGCCTGACCGTCTGCTGTCAGATCGCATCTCGACTGGAATCTTCTGACGGCAGTATCCGTCTGCCTGCCGAAATTGCAGTCAACAGAAATGCCCGCATTCATGATCCGGTTGAGCGCCGATTGCAGCCAGCCGACTTCACCGCTCTCCGAACCCTGCCGCAGGACCGGATCACCGGTCGGTCTGGGATAATTGATCTTCACTTCAGCATCAAGATATTCGGCTTCCGTTGTCTCCGTCGTTATCGTTGTTGTTTGTGCAGTTGTTGTTGCCGCAGTCGTTTCGGTTGTTTTTTCAGCAGTTGTTTGAGTCGTTGTTGCCGTTGTTGTTTTAGCCGTTGTTGTTTTGGCTGTTGTTGTTTTTGCTGTTGTTGTTTTTGTTGTTGTTGTTTTTGTTGTTGCTGTTTTTGTTGTTGCTGTTTTTGATGTTGCTGTTGCTGTTTTGGCTGTTATTGTTTTGGCTGTTGCTGTTGTTGTTTTTGCTGTTGCCGTTGTTGTTTGGGTTGTTGCTGCGGCAGTTGTTTCGGTTACCGGATGCAGGATCTGCTCCCATGTCATTTCAGAACCCGTCACTGAATTCATCACATAGTAAAGCAGGATATACTGTGCGTCTTCAATGGATACAGTTCCGTCACTGTTTACATCGGCAAGCCGGGATTGTTCCGCTGTCAGACCGCTTTTCATTCCTGCCATTGAATTGACATATTCAAGCAGTGTCATCTGTGCATCTTCAATGCTGACGATGCCGTCCTCATTCACATCTCCGGTCAAACCGCCGGCAGCGGCACATGAAGCACCGTATTTCTGCGGATAAACCGTGAGCGCTGCCAGAAAACAGCCGGTTGTCAACAGAATCTTTTGAAGATTTCTCATAAGTTGCTCTGTTCCTCTTTTCAATCGTATTTATCATAATAATGAATGATATGAGCATTATATCATATTATTGTGAGAATTGCAAGGGGCAACGCAGAAAAAGTAACCATAACACTCGAACACGCTTTACAGAATATACCGCAGAATTGCGATCGCCTGAAGCAGGCTGCCGGCATTGACAAATAAATGAAATACACCGTGAATGTAGCGATGTTTTTTGCCAAGTCCATACAGCACTGCACCGATCGTGTAACAGATTCCGCCGCCAAGCAGCCAGAGGAATCCGGCTGTTCCGAGCACATGGATTGTCGGCTTCAGCACAGCGATCACGCCCCAGCCCATTGTCAGATAACAGATCATGCTGAATGTCTTATATTTTTTCAGATCAATAGCCGTCAGTGATGCACCGATCATCGCGCATCCCCATTCAAGCACGAATACGATCCATGCAGCGGCAGGCGCTTCTTTCCGGACACCGGCAAGCAAAACAGGTGTATACGTTCCGGCAATCAGAAAATAGATCGTGCAGTGGTCGATCACCTGCATAACACGCTTGCCCATTCCGTCCGGCAATCCGTGATAAATACTCGAAACGGTAAACAGTACGCAGGTCAGGAATCCATATATCGTACCGCTGGTAATCGCCCATCCATCCTGATGCTCAGCGCCGATCAGAATACCGAAAACAAGAATTGCCAGCCCGACCGCGCCGCCGACAATATGCGTGATCATGTTCATTCGTTCCTCGCCGCGAGTGTAATCGGGCAGTTTGCGCTCACAAAGCGGGATTCGTTTGGTCCGTGTCATGTTGATCGCTCCCTTCTGCTTCTATCATAACGCATGGGAGCGAAAAAATCAACCTACCGTCCGCAGAATCGGAGATCTATGTATCTCCGATGATTCGAGTGCGAAATTCATCGCATCTGCGCACATTCTACATCCGGTAGAATGACAGTTCTACTGACTGTAATGAAAAAAGTACAGTGCCCATCGCCCATATCCGAGCGAAAAGCACTGTGCCTGCGTGTAATATTATGAAAAATGTTCAGGTAAGACCGAGTTCTTCTGCAAGATCATCATATTTCTGGAACTCATCACCGTAATAGTCATTTTTCCACATATCCATCATCTGTTCATATCGCGGATTACCCCAGCGCCAGCCCTGATCAACTGAACCGGAACCAGACAAAACAATTTTTGCATCCGGATATGCTTCCTGTAAAATCGAAACACTGTTCCAGCCGCAGTAAGTCGATTCCATCCAGATACGCTGCATCATCGGAGAATTGAGCAGCGGTGAAATATCGCTGATCGGATTATAGCTGATATTCACATCGACCAGCTCATGCAGTTCTGCAAGCGGCGAAAGATCGGAAATTCGGTTGAGGAACACTTCGAGATAATGCAGATGCTTGAGATTCGTCAGCGGCGAAATATCCCAGATTGAATTATCAGCAAGAATCAGCAGACGAAGTTCCGGCAGCCATTCGCAGATTCCTGAAATATCCGTGATCGACTGATGTCCCAGATCCAATGCAAGAAGATCCTTGCAATATTTCAAAACTTCCAGATTTCCGGAATACATTCGCGGATAATCATAATGAACAATCAAAACGGAAAATGCAACGGCATCCGTGCGAAGTGACCACCGTGAACCGAGATAAACACGCCAGACAACTTTTGCCGTCCGGATCTGGTCACGGAATTTCGCCATTGTTTCATTTCCCAGACCGCAGTTGCACATATTTACAATTTCGAGATCAGGGAACTGTGCAACAGCACGCTTCACTTCCGGCAGATCATCCTCTGTCAGTTTCTTTCCGCTGATATCAAATTCTGTCAGAGAAGAATCATACTCCTCGCCGTCATAAAATACCGTCCATCCAAAAGAAATATCAGGGAATTCGGTTGACAGCGCAATGCGTTCATCGTCAGTCAATTTCTGACCGTGGAGATCAACAGTTCTGAGCTGCGGAAACAATCCCAGCAAATCGAAAAGCGATGCATCCAGTTCCACATCCCGAAGATCGAGACTCTCCGTATTGACGAGGACATCTTTTCCATAGACCTCATAGGTACCGATCACCTCAAAGGATACATCCGGATGAGCCGCCATCAGCTGATTTTTTTCTGTTTCGGGGATCGTTGTGTTGCCAAATACGACCGTTTTCAATTTCGGCAAATAATCCAGCGCACGCATGAGCGCTCTGGAATCGGTAATGCCATTTTTGGAAACATCGAGCTTTGTGATATCAGTCCGATAGGTTTCATCCTCAATATGCACAACCGTCTGATAGATCAGTTCTGTATCCGGAAACGCCTTGCGGAGTGAGATAGACTGTGTGGCATCCACCGGGAAATCACCGAGATCGGCCTTTTTCAGATTTTTGAAACGCCCGAGATAGGATTTCAACGTATCAAGATCGGGAATTTCCGAACCTTTGAGTGAGATTTCCTCAGCAAATACATCCGTCTGATTTCCAAACATTTCCAGATGTGTGCGATTATAGATCCAAACACAGATGCCGACAATCAGCAAAACCGCCGCCATAACAGCCGCAGCAATTCCAAGCCGTTTGACTTTCGCCTTTTCTGGCGGAATCTGCGGTTCAATGACCGGTTCTGCCGCCGGCACCGGAGTTCTTTTTACATCCATTCGATTCAGCTCCAGATTGAAACATTTCGTTAAAAGAATAACATTCTAAGCAGAAAGAAATCACCGAAAACCGATCGAGTGATCAATCGGCTTCGGTGTTGGATTGGGGTAGCAGGATTTGAACCTACGAATACCAGAGTCAAAGTCTGGTGCCTTACCACTTGGCGATACCCCAGTCAATTTATTATACCACAGAGCGCCTTAAAAATCAAGGCAATTTCAGGAAAAAATTCAGGGTAAAACAAAACCCAGAGCAAAAACTCTGGGTTTCGGTGCCGGCATCGATCTATCTTCCCGGGTCGTCTCCAACCAAGTATTTTCGACGCGAATGAGCTTAACTTCCGTGTTCGGAATGGGAACGGGTGGAACCTCATTGCCATT
>JAZQOZ010000208.1:0-25500 GCA_045628085.1 Oscillospiraceae bacterium
CCGTAACATTAAAGCTGCTGTACGACAAATACGGCGCATAAAGAAGTATCTCCGATGGATCAATAATGGGGACTCCGTCCCCATTCCCCTGCTCAAGGGCTATCAGCCCTTGAGAATCCCACTTTTGATATGACAAAAAAAACACCCCGATATATCATCGGAGTGTTCTGGTACGCCCGGTGCGATTCGAACGCATGACCTTCAGAGTCGGAGTCTGACGCTCTATCCAGCTGAGCTACGGGCGCATTTCTATGGGCTACATTCCTTATTATACCAGATATCCGGAAAATTTGCAAGCCCTTTTTCAAAATTACAACGAAAATTCTTGACAGCATTCGGAAAGGAGTGAAATTATGAATACCATGTCCGATAAAAAGCGTTCGATCTATGTCGTTATGACAAGAACCGATACAGGCCCTGCAAAGGCGATCCGCTTGTTCTCACGGATGCCGTATTCACACGTTTCTCTCTCAGGCGACGCATCTTTACATCAGCTCTATAGCTTTTGCCGGAATTATACCTATATCCCCCTTCCGGCATCTTTCAACACAGAACTCATCGGCGAAGGAACATTCGGTAAATTTGCTGATATCCCCTGCGAGATCTATCAGATCCCGCTGACAGAAGAACAATATACTCATTTTCAGTGCATGATCGACCACTTCATTTCCTGCCGCAAGCTGTATTCCTACAGCCTGATCGGTCTGCTCCGCGTAAAACTGCAAATCGAAAGCGAACTGCGCTATAAGTTTGTCTGCTCGCAGTTTGTCGCGTATGTTCTGGAAGAATGCGGCGTACATCTCGACAAAGCACCCTGTCTGTACTCCCCTGACGATCTGCGCTATCTGCCGGATGCAAAACTCATCTATCGCGGTGAGCTGAACCGCTATTATCATGAGAAAAACGAGATGCCGTCCTATATGCCGATGGCTTCCGCAGTCTGATCTGCGGCAGCATCAAACAATATCACAAGACGCAAAAGCAGCTTTCCCATAGAAGGCGGCAGTATTTCGGCTGCCTTTGCCGTATTTGAAAGCTCCGGCGGCTGAAACTGCAATGTCCATTCACCGCCGCCAAGCGTGATCTCTGCCGAAGGCGGCGACTGCTTCTGTGTGACCTGTGCCATGACCGGCGTTCCGCCGTAGAGCGTCCGGCGCGTTTGCTGTGCCGCTTTGAGCATCCCAAGACCAAGCCCCGTTACGGAACAATATCCGAAAGCCGCAATCAATGCGGCTTTTTTTATGCGCTTTTTCATATCATTCTCCCCCTGATTCCGCGGCAAGCTGCCGTATCGTTTCGCTGAGCGCCTGCCCGACCAGTTCGCCGGCATACCGCGCTTCATCCAGCGTATTGCCCTGTGAACCGACCTCGATCAGCAGACTCCCCTTTGTCATATCCTGATTGTATTTGCGGTAATCAAATAAGATCGGGCGTGTCAATCCGCTGAACATGGTTTCCGCTGTCTGCTGCAAACGGCAGGCAAAATGAAAATTCTCACGGTAATCCGGCATATTCATTGTCCCGTCATCACAGCCGGATATGATCATGATCTGCGCAGATCGTTTGCCGTTGATCTCTGCGACCGGCGCAACAACAGTATTCCCGTCCGCGATCGCATCACGGTGAATATCCAGTGCGATACAGATACTCGGATATTCTGCAAGAATCGCACGTATCGTTTCTGCGCTGTTGTTATAGGCTCCTGTCCAGACCGGATAATCATGCAGTTCACGCGCATGAACAACGCCGATTCCGGCTGCTGCAAGCTGTTCTGCGATCGCGTCCCCGACCATGACCATATTTTTATCCGGTTCGGTTGTCCGGAAATTAAAGCTCTCATCATAATTTCCGGTTTTCGGAGAAACAAAGCTCTCTGTCGTATGCGTATGATAGATCAGAACCATCGGAGAACCGTCCGTTTTGACAGCAAGCTGCGGCGGAATCTGACTTTCCGCAAGCAAATCGGCGTTGCTCCAGAAGGTCGTATTCCGAACCTGTCCGCCGTTCGGGAGCGTCAGGAATATGTTTCCGGACTGCTGTCCGAAATGTCTGTCAACAATTTCACCGCCGTTTCCGCTTTGTGTTTCCTGATACAGCCGCGCATACCAGAGCGCTTTTGAGCCTTCGGATTCCCGATTGATGATCAGAGGATCATCGGCAGACGGTGCAGCAGATGCCAGAACAACAGGCTGTGTTACGATACCGGTCCCGGCAGGAACAGTCACTTCCGGCGGCGCAGTTGTCAGCGGCGGTTCGGGCACATTTTCAATGTCAGCCATACAGCTTTCAGCACCGATCATAACCGTATCAAGCAGACGGTTTAAGCGCCATCCGCTGAGCATGACACATCCGGTCACACAGAGCAATGCAATTCGTTTGGTTTGTTCCTTCAAACAGAACATCTCCTTTCAACAGTATGCACATTCTGCTAATGCTTATGCAGGGATCATTCCGGATATGCAGGCAGAGCATCCATCGTTTCATAGAAAAATCGAAATTGTTTAATATAGTTAAATAAATAATAATAATACATTCTTGTAGCAGAATTTTCCGCTTTCTGATGTCGATTTGATTTATTAAAAAAGATAAAAAACAACCCTGAGAACGGTTTATCAACAAACCGCGGCGAGCAGTCAAGTGTTTTGTGTAATTCTCCAATGATTGTGAGTTTTGCTTGAAATTATCTTTTCAATATGCTATAATATATTGTGTATAAGACTGCACGAAAATCCGCCGAATTACTGAAAATACTGTGTGCAGTTCTGTCAGATTTTTTAATTAAAAAGGATGTGAATGGACACATGAATTCCTTTGAAGAAGTGTTTGAAGCCGTCAAGGAATATTGTACGAAAGACGGAAAAGTCGGCGATGTTGCCAAAAATCTCTGGCTGGATACGCTGATGCCCGCGCGTCTGGAGGGAACAGACGCTGTTTTTTATTGTTCTTCCGATTTTCAGCGTTCTGTTGTAACGAATAATTATGCCCATTTATTGCAGGATGGATTCGAGCAGATCCTCGGATTCCCTGTCAGCCTGCGCCTGCTTGTTCAGGAAGGCAAAGAAACCGCCGATCCCGCAGAACAGGATCAGCAGATCGGTGAGGCACTCGAAAAAACTGCGAAGGGCGGCGAATATGCCTATACCTTCGATACCTTTATTGTCGGCGGCTCGAATCAGTTTGCTTATGCCGCCTGCACCAGTATCGCCCGCGGCGAGGGCAACGGCAATACCTATAACCCGCTTTTCATCTACGGTCCTTCCGGTCTCGGCAAAACACATCTGCTGACCGCGATCTCACATGAAATGAAAAAGCGCAATCCGGAGCTGAAGATCATCTATGTGACCGGCGAAACCTTCACAAATGAACTGATCGAAGCGATCGGCAAAAAGGATACCTCGAAATTCCACGAGAAATACCGCAGTGCCGATGTCCTGCTGGTCGATGATATCCATTTTATCAGCGGCAAAGACAGTACACAGGAAGAATTCTTCCACACCTTCAATATTCTTCATGCCGCCGGCAAACAGATCGTTCTGACCTCTGATAAGCCGCCGAAGGATATCAAGATTCTGGAAGACCGTATCCGCACACGCTTTGAATCCGGTCTGATCACAGATATTTCCATGCCGGATTTTGAAACCAGAGTTGCAATTATCCGCCGCAAGGCTGAACTGCTCGACCTCAATATTCCGGATGACGTTGCGGAATTTATCGCAAATCGTCTGAAAACCAATATCCGTCAGCTCGAAGGCGCTGTCAAGCGGCTCAAGGCACTCAAAAGCCTTGCAGATTCTGCACCCTCGCTCTCAATGGCGCAGAGCGTGATCCGCGATATCCTGACCGATGAACAGCCGACACCTGTCACTGTGGAAAATATCATTCAGGAAGTATCCAATCTCTATGGCGTAACAGCGGATGATATTCGCTCGAAAAAGCGTTCTCAGCAGATCTCCAATGCCAGAAAAGTTGCGATCTATTTGGTGCATGATATCACGCAGATGACGCTTGCCGCGATCGGTGATGAATTCGGCAACCGCGATCATTCCACGATCGTCTATGCAGTCAAGTATGTTGAGAAGAATATGAAAAAGGACACCAATCTGCGCGATGCGATCGAAAGCATCACAAAGACCATTCGTGACGGTTCCGGAAAATAACTGCACCAGTTTTTCCACTTGTTTGTGCAAGTGTCCGATTCGTTCAAAATCTGTCGTTTTTCCAAAAATCAACAAGCCGGAAAATTTACAGAATGATTGCAAAGAGCATATGTTTCATTTTACGCTTTTTCAACAGGTGTTGAAAACTCCGTTGAAAATCAACACTGTATTTACCGCGATTTTCGGATTTTGTGTTGTCTGATTGTGGAAAACCGGTGAATATACTCTGAGTATTCACAGTTTCAACCGAGTTTTCAACAATCTTTCATTCTGTTTCCACTTTTTTCACCGTAACCAATTTGTCATAATCGGTATTTCACTTCCCCACAATCTTTCCAATCACCGAAGTGGAAAAGATCACGAAATCGGATCCGGTGCGTTTTAACGTGCATACGCAGATTTTCGTTCAGCGCTTTTGCGTTTTGCACTTTTCAACCGTCTTTACTACTTCTTCTATTTTTAACCTATTATGTGATGATGAATATTTGCAGCCGCATTCTCAATCCGGAATGTGAATTGTGGAAACGGCTGACACTCCATTGAAAGGGAATCCTGTATATGAAATTTAACTGCCAGAAATCAGATCTCTGCGAAGTGCTTCCGAATGTTGCAAAAGCTGCAAGCAGCAAAACGCCGATGGAATCACTCAGCGCGATCTGTCTGCGTGCAAGCGGTCAGGAACTTGAACTGACCGGTTATGATCTTGAACTGGGCATCCGGACACAGATCCCTTCTGCTATTGAGGAAGAAGGAACCGTCCTGACAGACAGCCGTCTTTTTGCAGAGCTTGTCCGCAGAATGCCGGAAGGTGTTCTGCAAATCGAAATAGACGAGCATCTCAAAATCACGATCACCGGCGGCGGTACGTTCTGTCAGCTTCCGGGTATGCGTGCAGACGAATATCCCGATCTGCCGGATATCGAACAGAATCAAGCTGCTGTGATCCCGCAAAGTCTGCTGAAAAATATGATCGAGCAGACGATCTATGCCGTTTCACTCGATGAAACAAAGCCGATCTTTACCGGCGAACTGATCGAAATGGCAGATGATGCGCTGAATATCGTTGCACTCGATAATTACCGCATGGCACTTCGTACAGAACCGCTTGCAGGTCAGACACCGATGAAATTTGTCGTTCCGGCAAAGGCGCTCCGTGAGATCGAGCATCTTCTGGAAGATGATGAAAAGAACGAAAGACCTTGCAAGATCCACCTTGACCAGCATCATGCGATGTTTGAGGTCGGGAATTATATCGTTTACACCAGACTGCTTGCCGGCGAATTTATCAACTATCGCCGCAGCATTCCTGCTATCGCCAAAACAGAGGTCACAATGAGCCGCCGCGAGCTGATGGACAGTCTGGAACGGTGCGGTCTGCTGATCTCCGAAAAGAATAAAACGGCTGTCCGCTTTCAGTTTGAGGAAGGCCGCGTCATGATCAGCTGCCAGAATGTTGTCGGCAGCGTGGACGATCAGCTTTCCTGCGATATGACCGGCGAAAAAATGGTGATCGGTTTCAATAACCGCTATCTGCTCGATGCCGTGCGTGCCGTGCAGAGTGACAAGGTTCGCCTGTTCCTGACCGCTGCCGATCGTGCAGTCAAGATCATGGAAGCAGACGGCGACGGTTCTGTTGCGATCATTATGCCGGTTCAGGTACGGAGATAAGATTGGATTCGGGAGAATGCTATGGAAACCATGCATATTGATATCAAAACACCGTTTATCAAGCTGGAACAGCTTATGAAGCTCTCCGGTCTGACCGATACCGGCGGACTGGCAAAAGAGATCATCCAAAGCGGCGCTGTCAGCGTAAACGGTGAAGTCTGTACGATGCGCGGAAAAAAGATCCGCAACGGCGACAAAATTACCGTTGAAAACTATGAGGTCATCGTATCTGCTCCGGCAGATGAAGCGTAAATGCGTGTATTATCATTGCAGGCGGAAGGTTTCCGCAATCTGGAAAGCATCAGCATGATGCCGCATCCGGAACGGAATCTGATCTTCGGCAATAATGCACAGGGCAAGACCAATCTGCTGGAAGCGATCTGGATCTGCACCGGCTGCCGCAGCTTTCGCGGTGCAAAGGAAAAGGATTTTCTGCATTTGCAGGCACAGGCTATGCATATCAGACTCAGCTTTGAAAACAGCCGCAGAGTGCAGGAAATTCAGCTTCATATCGCACGCGGAGACGGAAAGCAGAAGAAAATTCTGCTCAATCATGTTCCGCTGAAAGGCGGAAGCGGATTGTTTTCACAGTTCCAATGCATCGTTTTTTCGCCGGATGACCGTGAACTGATCCGTTCCGGACCGGAAAAACGCCGCAGCTTCATGGATATGTGCGGTTCGCAGCTTACCCCTGCCATGCTCGGATGCATCCGGCGGTTCGATCAGCTGACCGCACAGCGCAATGCTGTTCTGAAACAGATACAGCTCGGTCATGCTTCAAAACGCGACCTTGCCGACTGGGATCGGCAGCTTGCCGCACACGGCAGTCTGCTCACCTGTCTGCGCTATGCATATATCAGAAAACTGGCGGAAGTCTGCGAACAGCTTTACGGAAAAATTACGGACGGCAAAGAAAAACTCAGCGTCAAATATCGCTCCAATCTGTTCCGGAATCCGGAGATACCGGATAAGCCGACAGCGGAAATGCAGGAATACTACTATGCACAGCTTCAGAAATCTGCGGATGATGATATCCGGCTCGGATTTACGGCAAAAGGTGCAGGTAGAGATGATTTTTCCTGCAAGATCGGCGGACTTTCCGTTCGTGAATTCGGTTCGCAGGGACAGCAGAAAAGTACCGCACTGGTGCTGAAACTTGCGCAGGCGGCAGTTTTCTATGAGCAGAAGGATGAAACACCGGTCATTCTGCTTGATGATGTCATGGGAGAGCTGGATGCACAGCGGCAAAAACTCGTTTATGATATCGTCGGTGATATGCAGATCTTTCTGACAACACCGCAGCCGGAATCCGTCGGACAATTCGGAAACGGTGCGGTATTCTGCATGGATAACGGCTGTCTGACCGAAAAAACGGCTGCACAGTCAAAGCCTGAATAAGGAGAACTGCGATGTATATTCATCTCGGTGAACAGATCTCGATCAATGATTCGACCGTGATCGGAATATTTGATATTGAAAATACAACGATCGGTTCGGATACGCGCTCGTATCTGAGCCGGCTGGAAAAAGAAGGCAAGGCGGTCAATGTTTCTGATGAAATGCCGAAAAGCTTTGTCGTCTGCATCGAAAATGATGAGGAGATCGCTTATATATCCTCGATCTCCGCTTCAACTCTGCGCAAACGCGCACTGACATTGTTCTGAGTACGATAAATCCGCGAAGCTGCTCTGTTTTTGCAGCTTTGAACCGATAAAAATAAACTACCCGGAGGCACGTAATGATGGATAACGAAGAAATGCTGACACAAACGCCTGTGCAGGGCGATTATGACGAAAATCAGATTCAGGTTCTGGAAGGCTTGGAGGCTGTCCGTAAGCGTCCGGGTATGTATATCGGAACGACCGGCGCAGGCGGTCTGCATCATCTTGTGTATGAGATCGTGGATAATTCGATCGACGAGGCACTTGCCGGCTACTGCACTGAGATCAAGGTCGAGATCCTTGACGGCGATATCATCCGTGTGACTGATAACGGCAGAGGCATTCCGGTCGGTATGCATCCGAAGGAGAAGATCTCGGCGGCGACCGTTGTCTTTACGGTTCTGCACGCCGGCGGTAAATTCGGCGGCGGCGGCTATAAGGTCGCGGGCGGTCTGCACGGTGTCGGTGCATCGGTCGTCAATGCGCTGTCCGAATGGCTGGAGCTGACTGTCTGGGACGGCAAACACAGCTATTTCCAGCGGTTTGAACGCGGAAAATTCAGCAAACAGCTTGAAATGACCGGCGATACCGATCGTCACGGTACATCCGTTACCTTTAAGCCGGATGCGGAGATCTTTGAAGAAACGACTGTTTTCGATTATGAAGTCCTGCTGAAGCGTATGCGTGAGCAGGCGTTCCTGAATGCCGGACTGACCATCGAGATCGAGGATAAGCGGCATCCGGAAGAAGACCGTCATGAGGTTCTCTGCTATGAGGGCGGTATCCGGCAGTTCATTGAGCATATCCACAAAACACGCGGTCTGGATCCGCTTTCCGATCAGGTCATTTATTTCAACGGCAAGAAGGATGATAATTCCGTTGAGATCGCAATGCAGTATAACGACAGCTACAACGAAGTGATCATGTCCTTTGCGAATAATGTTCATACGATCGACGGCGGCGTGCATGAGGTCGGTTTCCGCAATGCGCTGACGAAAACGATCAATGAATACGGCAAAAAATTCGGTCTGATGAAGGACGAAGCAAAACTCATGGGCGAGGATGTCCGTGAGGGACTGACAGCGATCATTTCCGTGAAGCTGACGGACTGCCAGTTTGAAAGCCAGACAAAGGTTAAGCTCGGAAATCCGGAGATCAAGCCGTTTGTCGAGCAGATCGTCAGCGAAAAGCTGATGGATTATCTGGAAGAAAATCCGACGGTCGCGGCGGCGATCTTTGAGAAATCACAGGCGGCACAGCGTGCGCGTGAGGCGGCAAAGAAAGCGCGTGAAACTGCAAGACGCAAATCTGCAATGGAATCGGCATCTCTGCCGGGCAAACTCGCAGACTGCTCCGAACGTGATATCGAATATACTGAAATCTACATCGTCGAGGGTGATTCCGCAGGCGGCTCTGCAAAAGAAGGCAGAGACAGACGCTATCAGGCGATCCTGCCGCTCTGGGGAAAAATGCTCAATGTCGAGCGTGTCCGCATTGACAAGGTTTACGGCAATGATAAGCTCCAGCCGGTCGTGACTGCGCTCGGTACATCCATCGGTGAGGATTTTGATATCTCCAAGCTGCGCTACGGCAAAGTTATTATCATGGCCGATGCCGATGTGGACGGCTGTCATATCCGCACACTGCTCCTGACATTCTTCTTCCGGTTCATGCGGCCGCTGATCGAAAACGGCAATGTCTATATTGCACAGCCGCCGCTTTTCCGCGTATCAAAAGGCAAAACGCATAAATACGCATTCAGCGATGAAGAACGGGATCAGTTCATTGCTGAAATTACTGCGGCAGGTGCAAAGCCGGAAGTTCAGCGCTACAAAGGTCTTGGTGAGATGGATCCGGAACAGCTCTGGGAAACAACAATGGATCCCGAAACACGCACGATGATCCAGGTGACAATGGAAGATGCCATGAAGGCAGACGAGATCTTCTCCATTCTCATGGGCGATAAGGTGCAGCCGCGCCGTGCATTCATCGAATCCAATGCAAAATATGCGGTCAATCTGGATGTCTGATCCGAAGGGGCTATTATGGATAAAGAAGAAAAGATCCTCTCCGTTCAGTGCAAGCTGAATGACAGAGATTTTGAAGATGTATTCCGGATCTATAACGAAACGGAAAAAGTGAGCGATAAGCGTTTCGGACTGATCACCTGCGGTGTATTGATCGCGATCTGTATTTTCATGACGGTCATTACCAAGAATATGACGTTTATTTTCTACGGCGCTGCCTGTCTGGTCATCGCCATAGCGTATTATCTTGTTCCGGTCAATAAGAAATTCATTGCGACGAATAAACTGCAATTCGGAGAATGGCGCGAGATCACATTCTATCCGCATTCGATTGCAACGATCGAGATTTTTGAGAAAAACGAAACTGCGGAAATGGATGAGGACGAGATCGAAGAAGCGACAACTGCGATTTCCACAAATACCCTGATCGCTTATGAAAATAACCGCGGCTTCCTGTTTGCAGATCATAAGATCGTCAATCAGTTTATCTATGTTCCGAAGCGCGATCTTTCCAGACAGACCATTACTGCGATACAGGAATTTGCACAGGAAAACTGCTCCGGCGGCTATCAGCTTCTCGAAGGAAATACAATGATGCCGGATGAGGATGTGCCTGTTCCGGAAAAGGAAAGTGATGATACATCCCTGACTTCGGAGCTTTGCGATCAGTATTACAGTGCAAAAAGACTGCGTCTTTATAACGCAGAAGGTCACAGAATTGATATGGATGAGGAAGGATCCGAAGATATTTCTGCATCCGTTCCCGATGAAGAAGATGCATCGCATACTGAGCTGACAGATGTTCCGGAACTGGACATTGAGGCAGAATATCACCGCATCATCGCTGAGGATGAGGAAAAAGCGGAGGAACAGGCAGATGAATAAAAAAGACGCTCCTGTGCTTGAACGCAGCTATCATATTCCCCTGCCGATGTTTGATGACGCATTCCGGAGATTTCAGAAAAAATACGTATTTCCTGCAAATATCCTTCTGACTGTTGTTCTGCTCGCAATCGCGGGTGTCTACATTCATGCGGCGGCAAAGGATAACAGCAATACGCTTGTTTATCTGCTGATCGTAATTTGCATCGGAATGGTTCTGGTGCGCTGGTATAAGACATTTAAGCTGCGCCGTTCTGTGCATGATGCGCTGAAGGAAGTTGAATCGGATACCTATACGCTCAAAGTATTTGAGGACGGACTGATTCTTCATACGGAAGAAGCACAGCCGGAACTGCCGGAAGAAACGGAACTCCCTGCGGAAACAGAAGAACCTGCTCCTGCTGAAACGGATGAACAGAATCCGTCTGACGGAAACGGCTTTCAGCAGATCTTTCCGGAAGAACCCGTGCAGACAGAGCCGATCGAGGATACAGAGATCACGTTCGGGCCGGATGTGAAAATTCACGATTTTCCGGATTATTTCATGGTGTATCTGGTGAAACGGAATTTCTATGTGATTCCGAAAAAAGATTTTTCTGCGGATGAAACTGATACGCTGAAAAAACTGTTTCACATATAAAATCTCGAAAATGAAGGAGGAGAGATCCTTTGTACGATACAAGTAATGCAATCATGATCCACCGCGATATCGAGGAGGAAATGCGTTCCTCATTTCTTGCATATTCGATGTCCGTTATCACTTCGCGTGCGCTTCCGGATGTCCGTGACGGTCTGAAACCGGTTCACCGCCGCATTCTCTATACCCTTTTTGAAAAAAGTCTGACACCGGAAAAGCCGTACCGTAAGTGCGCGGATATTGTCGGTTCTGTGCTTGGTGAATATCATCCGCACGGTGACGCATCCGTATATATGGCACTCGTTCGTCTGGCACAGAGCTTTTCCATGCGGTATCCGCTGGTAGACGGTCACGGAAACTTCGGTTCGATCGACGGCGATCCGCCTGCTGCTTACCGTTATACAGAAGCAAAAATGACAAAGATGTCCGTCAATATGCTGACGGATATCCAGAAAGAAACCGTTGATTTTCAGGCGAACTACGATGACCGTCTGAAAGAGCCGACTGTCCTGCCGGCAAGATTCCCGAATCTGCTCGTCAACGGTTCTGAGGGCATCGCGGTCGGTATGGCATCGCATATTCCGCCGCATAATCTCGGAGAAGTCATTGACGGTCTGGATTATCTGATCGAAAATCCGGAGGCATCTCTGGAACAGCTTATGGCGTTCATCAAGGGACCGGATTTCCCGACCGGCGGTATTATCATGGGCAGAGCCGGGATCCGTGCCGCTTATGCGACCGGCAGAGGCAAGCTGACCGTCCGTTCCAAGACGGAGATCACCGAGATCAAAAACCGTCAGTGCATCATCGTTACGGAAATTCCGTACATGGTCAATAAGGCGGAGCTGATCAAGTCGATCGCTGAGCTTGCGAAGGAAAAGCGCATTGACGGCATTCACGATATCCGTGATGAATCGGACAGACAGGGTCTGCGCATCTGCATCGAACTGAAAAAGGATGCAAATGCAAATCTCGTGCTGAATCAGCTGTTCCGTTATACGCAGCTTCAGGATACCTACGGTGTCATCAATCTGGCGCTGGTCAACGGCATCCCGAAGGAACTTTCGCTGAAGCAGATCCTCGAAGCATATCTGGAGCATCAGGTCGATGTTGTTCAGCGTTCGTGCAGATTCGATCTGCGCAAGGCGCGTGAACGTGCGCATATCCTGCAGGGCTTTGTTGTTGCACTGGATTTCATTGACGAAGTTGTTGAAATTCTCCGCAGTTCAAAGACGATCCCCGAAGGTAAGGCACGCCTGATCGAACGCTTCGCAGAGGTTGATCTGACTTCCCTGCTGGAAGATCCGGCATATCGCTCTGCAATGGGCGCGGCTGTTGATCCTTCCGAAAAGGAATATGCAACGATCGGTCTTTCTGATGCGCAGGCAGATGCGATCGTGCAGATGCGTCTCGGTCAGCTCACAGGTCTGGAGCGCGACAAAATCCTCAATGAAGTGCTGGCACTCAGCGAAAAGATCAACGATCTGCGTGATATTCTTGCGCATAAGGAGCGTGTGCTTGGCATTATCCGCGAGGATCTTGAGGAAATTCGCGGCAAATTCGGTGATGAGCGCCGGACGGCGATCGAAAGTGTCAGCGGCGAAATGGATATTGAGGATCTGATCCCCGTCGAAGACTGCGTTGTGACCTATACGAATTTCGGTTACATCAAGCGTGTTCCGGCAGCCGTGTATAAATCACAGCGCCGCGGCGGCAGAGGTGTCACCGGCATGAAGCAGCGCGAGGAAGATTTTGTATCCGAAATGTTTGTCGGTTCGAGCCATGATCATGTGCTGTTCTTCACGAACCGCGGCATCATGTTTGATCTCAAATGCTTTGAGATCCCGATGGGCGGCAAGGATTCAAAGGGTACGAATATTGTCAATCTGCTTCCGCTTGCCGAAAATGAAAAGATCGCAGCGATGATGAAAGTCAGCGAATTCAACGATGACAGCTATATCGTGATCGTCACGAAAAACGGCAAGATCAAGAGAACACCGCTGCCTGCATATAAAAATGTCCGCAAAAACGGTCTGATCGCCATTAAACTGGATGAGGGCGATGAGATTGAGGGCGTTCGCATGACTTGCGGCGAAGATCAGCTCTTTGTTGCGACCAGAAACGGTATGGCGATTCGCGTGGATGAAAACTGCATCCGTCCGCAGGGCAGAAGTGCGCACGGTGTTCGCATTATGAAGCTGCGCGGCGATGATGAGGTCGTATCAATGGCGCGTGTCCGCGAGGGCGCTGCACTGCTGACCGTTACGGATAAGGGCTTCGGCAAGCGTACCGAGATCGACAGCTATCGTCTCCAGAATCGCGGCGGCTACGGTCTGACGAATTATAAGCCGGACGATGAGCGCGGCAAGGTCTGCGGTATCAAGGTCGTTGACGAAAATGACGATATTATGATGATTTCGAGTGACGGTATCATCATTCGCATCCGTACAAGTGATATTCGTATCATGGGCAGAATCGCAAAGGGTGTCCGTGTGATGCGTGTTTCGGAGGACGGCAGAGTGATGTCCTTCACGCGCACGGAGCATGAAGATGATGCTGAAATTTCTGAGGTCGAGCAGCTTTCTGAGGATGAACTGAAGCAGCAGGAGGCTGAATCGGCTGCGGAGGAATCTGCTGAAAATGCACTGCCGGATGAACCTGCTGATCCGGATGAACCGGAAGAAGCAGAAGAATCCGAGGAAAACGAATCCGAACAGGAAGATTGATTGAATGACAGGAGGCTGTCACATGAAAATCGCGCAAATGCTGAAAAATGGGATATGCGTATTCATGGGCAGCCTGTTCCTGCAAATCTTTTTCTGGGCAATGTATTCTCTGCTGGAAATGCGCACTTGGATGTGCGGATTATCCGCTGTGATCTCGGCAATGCTCTATCATTTTCTGCAAAAAGAGACACAGACCGGATTATCACGCAGAAACGTGTTTTTTGCGGCAATTCTGCTGCCGTTTCTGCTCGCTGTGGGGATCACTGTGATGCAGCTGATCCGGTATCCGAATCTCAATCTGCTGAGTGCTGCGCTCGACGGCGTTTCGCCGCTGACGGAGATCATTTCACTTTATGCGGCACGGCTTGTCATCAACGGCGTTCCGCTGATGGTTTTTGCAGCGATCGACCGTCTTTTCCTTCAAAATCGGCTGATAAAGGGAGGTAATGCGGGATGAAAACGGAGCGATCGAGATTTCCGGTCGGAACATTGATAATCGTGATCCTGCATCTGATTCTTTGTCTGACGGAACAGATGTATCCTGTTGAGGGCGCGGTTTCCGATCCGGAATCACATCCGATCAGGGAAATTGTCCTGCTTGCCGCATTTCTGGGTACATTTGCCGTAATGGCATGGGAAATGCGCCTGTTTACGAGTAAAACAAGCAGAATCGCAGATTTTGCACTGGATTTTCTTTCGTGCCTGATGCAAATGATATTGATTGGAATCGGAGAGATCATAGCTGCATTTTTGCTGAGTAGTATTCTGGTGCGCGTCTGGAGTCGGACAGAAGGATTTATTTGGGTGATTATATGTGTTGCGATGCTGATTCTGTGCGGCATTGTCACTTTTGTGACGGGCGCGGCGCGTACCATGATGTATCATGATGAAAAGAGGTAACAGGCAATGACAAATGCGGAGATACTTTCCCACATTGACCATACTGTGTTGAAAGTAGACGCAAAATGGGAAGATATTGCACAGATCTGCGAAGAAGCGCTGCAATATCATACGGCTTCCGTCTGCATTCCGGCGTGGTATGTCGCAAGAGCGAAAGAAAACTATCCGGAACTGAATGTCTGTACGGTTGTCGGTTTTCCGCTTGGTTATACGGAAACTGCGGCAAAAGCAAAGGAAACAGAGCTTGCACTGGCTGCCGGTGCGGCGGAAATTGATATGGTCATCAACATCGCTGCGCTGAAAAACGGCGATGATGCGGCTGTTCTGGCGGATATCCGTGCGCTGCGGAAAGTCTGCGGTACAGCGATCCTCAAGGTCATTGTTGAAACCTGTTATTTAACAGAAGATGAGAAGATCCGCGTTTGCAGGCTTGTGACAGAGGGCGGTGCGGATTATATCAAAACTTCAACAGGCTTTGGCTCTGCCGGTGCGCAGTTGGAGGATATTGCACTGTTCAGAAAATATATCGGTGCAAATGTGAAAATCAAGGCGGCAGGCGGTATCCGTACCAGAGAGCAGATGACTGCTTTTCTGGATGCAGGCTGTGACCGCATCGGATGCAGTGCAGCACGCATTTTGTTTGACAAAGCATGAGAACGCTGTTCAGCGGATTCGATAAATATACGCATGAGCTGATGTTTCGTGTCTATGCCGCAGATCTTCCGCAAACCGGAAACAGGCAGAATCACAGGACGGCGCATCTTGCGGCGCTTGATCTGCTCGGTGCGGCACTGGCTGAGGATTTCGGTGTTCGTCATGCGGTCATTCATCGGTGCGGAATTGAAAAACCAAAGCTGATACACGATTCTCTGCATTTCAACATTTCACACTGCAAAGGGCTTGCAGTCGCCGCTGTCGGAACTGTTCCGCTTGGTGTCGATGCAGAATTTCCGCGCAGCGTGAAGGAATCTCTGATGCAGAAAGTATGTGCGCCGGAGGAATTTCAGCAAATACAGGCGGCGGATGATCCGGCTGCTGAATTTGTGCGGTTCTGGACGCTGAAAGAGGCATTCGCAAAATATACAGGCGAAGGGATCAGGCTTGATTTTTCGGCGCTGCGTTTTTCGTTTGAAGCGGACGGCACGATCGGATTTCATCATCCGGATGCTGCAAATGTCCGTTTTGTGCAGATGACCGATCTGTCCGGCTGTACGGTATCGCTCTGCCGGCAGGGCAGTACAGATGCCGATTTGAATTATAAATAAGCTATGATACTTGTTTTATTGGCATATTCCTGATCAAATGAAAATTGTTTTTCCGGGAGGAGTATTTATGCTGACGATTGATCTTCGCGGTCATCTTGCCGTGATAACAGGCGCATCCGGAATGCTCGGGCGCGTCATTGCGAGAACCTTTGCCGACTGCGGTGCCGATCTGGTGCTGCATTATTATCACGGCAAGGATGAAGCTGAAATGCTTGCCGGTGAACTGCGCCGCAAAACAGGCCGCAGAGTCATGACCGTTCAGGCGGATATCACTTCGGCGGAAGATGTTCAGCGCATGAAGCAGGAAATTACCGGACGGATCGGCGTGCCGGATATCCTTGTGCATAACGCTGTCATTCAGTATGACCATAAACCGATCCTCGAACAGGATCTTGCGGCATTTAACAGTCAGTTTCAGTCCTGCGTGATGCAGACTGTCCACATGACACAGGCATTTGTGCCGGATATCATTGCAAAAGGCAACGGCGGCAGAATTGTCGTCATCAACACGGAGCTTGCCTCGATCGCTGAGGAAACATGGGGCGCTTATACCGCCGCAAAGCGCGGTCTGGACGGACTGGTGCGCGTATTGGCAAAGGAGCTTGGTCAGCATCAGATCACGGTCAATCAGGTCGCGCCGGGCTGGACGATCACCGAAAACGATCGCCGCAATCATACCGAATCACAGCCGGATTATGAGAGATCCGTTCCGCTGGGCAGACGCGGTACAGATGAAGAAATTGCGCAGATGTGTGCATTTCTCGCTTCTCCGCTCGCCTCTTTTACAACGGGTGCCTATATTCCGGTATCCGGCGGCAGAGTGATGCCTGCAATCTGAATCACGGAGAATATTTGATATGAAATATATGCTTTGTTATGCGGTGACAAGGAATGTATCCAAGGTGGATACGCAGTATTTTGAAACATTTGAAGAAGCTGTTATGAAATATACTGTTCTGTGCAGCAACTGCTATGATGTCGTTCTGGCAGATACGGAAGAAAAGAAAATTCTCCGGCACTATAGTTTCCGCAATAGTGCGACCGGTTGTTCAGTTACCAATTTCTGATTGAAAGAAAGGAATATATACCATGAGCACGAATAGTTATGAATCCCCGTTTTGCACCCGTTATGCGAGCAAAGAGATGCAGTATCTCTTTTCCGCAGACAAGAAGTTTTCCACATGGCGCCGCCTGTGGGTCGCACTGGCAAGAGCCGAGCATGAGCTTGGTCTGAATGTGACCGCAGAGCAGGTCGCGGAGCTGGAAGCACATATCAATGATATCGACTATGAGGCAGCTGCGAAGCGTGAAAAGGAATGCCGCCACGATGTTATGTCCCATGTTTATGCATACGGTCTTTGCTGTCCGAATGCAAAGGGCATCATTCATCTCGGTGCAACATCCTGCTATGTCGGTGACAATACCGATATCATCATCATGCGCGATGCACTGAAACTCGTGCGCAGCAAGCTCGTGACCGTTCTCGGCAATCTTGCAAAATTTGCTGAGGAATGGAAAGCACAGCCCTGCCTCGCTTATACACACTGTCAGCCGGCACAGCTTACAACGGTCGGCAAGCGTGCAACGCTCTGGATGAATGAGCTGCTCATGGACCTCGAAACGCTCGATTTTGAGCTTGGCAGAATGAAGCTGCTCGGTTCAAAGGGTACGACCGGTACGCAGGCATCCTTCATGGAGCTGTTCCGCGGTGACGGTACGAAGATCCGTGAAATGGAAGCAAAAATTGCAAAGGAAATGGGATTTGCAGAGGATGCGGTCGTTCCGGTTTCCGGTCAGACCTATTCCAGAAAGGTCGATGCACAGGTTTTGAATGTGCTGTCCGGCATTGCACAGAGCGCGATGAAATTTGCAAATGATATGCGTCTGCTCCAGTCCTTCAAGGAAATGGAAGAACCGTTTGAATCCGGTCAGATCGGTTCGTCTGCAATGGCATATAAGCGCAATCCGATGCGCTGCGAACGCATCACGGCACTGGCACGCTACCTGATGACCGATACCCTGAATCCGGCATTTACCGCAGGTACGCAGTGGTTTGAGCGTACACTTGATGATTCTGCGAATAAGCGTATCGCAGTTGCAGAGGGATTCCTTGCGGCAGATGCGATCCTCAATATCCTGATGAATGTCACAAGCGGCATGGTCGTCTATCCGGCAGTTGTCCGTCAGCGCGTGATGAATGAGCTGCCCTTTATGGCGACCGAAAATGTCATTATGGATGCAGCGGCACGCGGCGGCGACCGTCAGGATCTGCATGAGCATATCCGTCAGCATTCGATGGCGGCAGGCGCAGAGGTCAAGCAGAAGGGTCTGAAGAACGATCTCTGTGAGCGTATCGTCAATGATCCGATCTTCGGCGTAACAGCAGAGGAGCTTGAGGCAAATCTCGATCCTTCCAACTATATCGGCAGAAGCGTACAGCAGGTCGAGGAATTTCTTGCAGAATTCGTTCAGCCGGTGCTGGATCATGCGGAAACCGCTGCGGATGTTGAGCTGACAGTCTGATCATTCGCAGACTGTGTTGTGAGAATTGTGCGGAATCTCTTGACAATTTCGCAAAAATGCACTATAATAAAAATTACTTGTCGGCATAAGTCAGTAGAGCTGCTATGCCTGATTAGTTCAATAAACAAGGAGGCTTGGCAGTGAAGACCAACAAATCCGTCTTTTTCATCGTATTTATACTGATTCTTGCGTTCGCGGCTTCGACCGTGCTCGGTGTCCGGAATCAATACGGTGATCTGACAACCACCTATATCAAAGGCCTGAAGGATATCCGTCTGGGCATTGATATTCAGGGTGGTGTCGATGTCACATTTGCACCGGCAGATGCAGAGATCGACGCAACAAAGGAACAGCTTGAGGCTGTTGAGGAGGTCATGAAGTCCCGTCTGATTTCACTCGGTATCAATGACTATGAGGTTTACATGGACGAGAGCAACGATAAGGTGATCGTCCGCTTCCCGTGGCAGACCGGCGAGAGCAATTTTGATCCGCAGGCTGCTGTCAAAGAGCTTGGCGATACCGCAAAGCTTCAGTTCCGCAAAGGTTATCTCTATACATCCGATGTGGATGATGACGGCAATGTGACCGTTACGCCGGGCGGCGATATCATCCTTGAAGGTACGGATGTCGATGAAGCATACGTTACGATGGAACGTGATTCCAGCGGCAGCCAGACCGGTGCTTATTCCGTTGCACTTTCTCTGAAGGAAAGCGGCAAGGAAGCATTCCGCGATGCAACACAGGGCGCTGTGAATCAGGAAGCAGATTACCTCGATTACAACGGCTCACAGTCCCGTTACGTTATTTCGATCTGGATGGATACCGACTGCATCTCCTATCCGTCCGTCAACACGGTTATCAGCGACGGCAATGCTGTCATTACCGGCGATTTTGATTATGAATCTGCAAAGGCACTTGCTGACAAGATCAACGGCGGTGCGCTGCCGTTCAACTTGACAACCGAACAGTTCAAGACCATTTCTCCGAGCATGGGCAAGGGCGCACTCCAGATCATGATGATCTCCGGTGTGATCGCGCTGCTCCTCATTATGATCTATATGATCATTCTGTATCGTCTGCCGGGCTTTGTTGCGTCCATCGCACTGATCGGTCAGGTCGCAGGTACACTGGCTGTTATCTCCGGCTGGTTCGGATTTGAAGATTCCAATACACTGACGATCCCGGGTATTGCAGGTATCATCCTTGCGATCGGTATGGGCGTTGACTGTAATATCATCACCGGCGAGCGTATCAAGGAAGAACTGAATACCGGCAAGTCACTGGATTCTGCACTGAAATCCGCATATAAGCGTTCCTTTACTTCGATCCTTGACGGTAACATGACCGTTATTATCGTTGCAGTCATCCTGATGGGTGCATTCGGTATTTCTTCCAGCTTCTTTGCAAAGCTGCTGTCGTTCCTGTTCCGCTGGTTCGGCGTTTCGACGGAGGGTACGATCTTCTCCTTCGGCTTCACACTGCTGACCGGTGTTATCTTCAACTTTATCATGGGTGTTGTGGCTTCTCGTCTGATGCTGACCTCTCTCTCGAAGTTCAAATGCTTCCAGAACAGAAAGCTGTACGGAGGTGCTGAAAAATGAGTAAGTCAAATAAGAAGAAAAATTCAACAAATATCCAGTCTATTCTGGAGCAGGTGAAGGTGCGCGATTTTTACGGCACACGCAAAGTATTCTTCACACTGTCCGCGATCCTGATGGTCGTTGTTCTGCTCTGCTGCTTTATTTTCGGTGTTCACATTTCGATCGAATTCAAGGGCGGTACGCTCTCGACCTACAGCTACAGCGGTTCGATCAATGAAAGTGATATCGAAAATCTTGCAAAGGATTATCTCGGTACGCCTGTCAATGTGCAGACCGGTGAAGCATTTACCGGTGAAAAGGAACTGACTTTCACACTTTCTTTCAGCATGGAAGAGGCATTCTCCTCTGAAATGCAGAATGAACTGCTTGCAAAATTGCAGGAGAAATATCCGGACAGCAATATCACGGCTCTCGAAACCAATGACGTTGCTGCAAAGTCCGGTAAGAAGTTCCTTGCAAAATGTCTTGTTGCAGCAATTTTTGCATCTGTTGTCCTGATTCTCTATATTTCATGGAGATTCAAGCGTATTTCCGGCTGGAGCGCAGGTATCTTTGCAGTTGTTGCGCTGCTGCATGACCTTGTGATCGTTCTGGGAACATTTGTGATCTGCCGCTTTGAGATCGACGCGAACTTTATGGCGGTTATCCTGACGATTCTCGGTTATTCGGTCAACGATACGATCGTTATTTACGACAGAATCCGTGAGAATCAGAATCTCATGCCCGCAGGTACAAAGCTGACTGATCTGGTCAATATTTCTCTGAGCCAGACCATTCGCAGAACGATTCGTACTTCGATCACGACGATCGCTGCAATGCTGATCGTTTCGATCCTCGCAGTTATCAACAATGTCACATCCATTCTTTGCTTCAGCGTTCCGATGACTGTCGGTATGATCTCCGGATGTTATTCTTCCCTCTGCCTCGCTCCGATGCTCTGGACAGCATGGAAACAGCGTGACAAGAAAGAGAAAACCGCAAAAAATGAGGACTGATTTGCACCTGTTGCGGCGGCTTGCAAGGAAATCGCAAAAATCACTTGCAAATTCCGCAGCGCATTGTGTGAATTTCTGAAAATCAACGAAGCACCTTGCAATCGCAGGGTGCTTCGTGTTATAATATATAATGTGGAAAATTGTTTTGATTGTTGAAAGGGATGAAACATCGGAGGCAATACCATGAAAGCAGCAGTTTCAACAGCCTGTCTGTTCCCGAAGCCAACAGAGGATGCACTCTATGACCTTTGTCTGCACGGAATCCAGACAGTTGAGATTTTTCTGAATGCACCGTGCGAATGCCGTCCGGTCTATGCGAATGATCTCAGTGCCATGCTGCGGCGGTTCGGTATCTCCTGCTGTGCCGTGCATCCCTGGACAGCACCGAATGAAGGCTTTATGCTCTTTTCCGGATATTCACGCAGATGCGCGGATTTTCTGGACGAAGCAAAGCATATTTTCGAGCTGATGCAGAAAATCGGCGCGAAATATTATATCCTGCACGGATGTTATACCGGCAGAGTCACAACAGAGATCTATTGTGAACGCTTTCATTTGCTTGCAGAGACAGCAAAACAGTTCGGCGTGACTGTCACGCAGGAAAATGTCCATCTCTTTGAAAGTCAGAATCTTCGTTTTCTGAAAGAATTTTGCAAAAGCCTCGGTGATGAGGCAAAATTGACCTTTGATACCAAGCAGGCAGTCCGCGCAGGAATGAACATTGATGAAGCCGTGCGGCTGCTTGGAAAACATATTGCTCATGTGCATCTGAGCGATCACAGCGATCTCGGCGATTGTCTGCGCATCGGAAAGGGCAGATTTCAGATCACATCCTTTCTTTCTGCGCTCCGGACACAGGGCTTTGACGGCGCTGTTTCACTGGAACTGTATCGTGAGGCATTCGGCAGTACCGCCGAGCTTGCGGAGGACTGGCAAAAAATAGAACGCCTTATCCGTATTGCAGAAAAAAATAAAACCGGTTCAGCCGGATAAAAATGTAGAACAAAATAAGAGAGAGGAGCAGCCACTATGCGTTGTCCGTGGTGCGGCGAGGAAGACACAAAAGTGATCGACTCCCGTTCAGTGGAAGGAAAGAAAAAGCGCCGGCGCTGCTGCACCCAATGCGGCAGAAGATTCAATACTTATGAATGCGTCGAGCGTCCGATGCTGATGGTCGCAAAGCGTGACGGTTCGCTTGAACCGTTCAACCGCAATAAACTCATCAGCGGCATTGTCAATTCGATCAAAAAGCGTCCCGTCAAGATGGAACAGGTGACCGGCCTTGTCGATGAGGTCGAAGCGGAGCTGAGCGGCGAAATGGTTTCAACAGTTTCTCCGGACAGGATCGGCAGTATGGTCATGGAACGCCTTATGAAGATCGATCCCGTTGCTTATGTGCGGTTTGCATCTGTTTATATGGCATTTTCGGATGTTGCGGATTTTATTCGCGTCATCAGTGAAATGCAGGAGCGTTCCGGCGATAATTCTAGCGGACAGGGCGCATAAGCTGCGTTTCTGAATCGTAAATGACTGCGCCTGCAAGCGCATTTTCACAGAGCAGCAGCTCTGCATAGATATCGGATCTTGTATCATTCGTCACCGGATAGACGCAGCGCGTGATTTCCATGCCTGCAAAATTTTCCGGCGAGATACCCTGAGAATGCTGGAGATCCAGCCAGCTCTGACCGTTCGGTGTGCGCCATTCTTCCGGCATAACTGCCGCGGAGATCTCCGGTGTTCCGACCTGCCAGCCGCGCAGTTCGAGCCATGCGGCGCGTCCTTGTGCGGTTTCCGGCAGCAGCTCAGTCTGCGGCTGGTCCGGTTTTCGCAGCAGGCGTGCTGTCCCTGCAAACAGGATGAGAAATGCAGATACAACACCGATGCGCAACAACAACTGCTTGATTTGAATGATCATATTCAGCCCTCCCCTGCTGCATATTATGCATCAGACGGCGCGGCTATGACAGCAGGAGAATTCTCCTGAATATTGCGGGAAGGAAACGGTATACTATGCGTCTTGACCGCTTTTTATCCGGACAGACTGCCTATTCACGAAAAGAACTGACGGCGCTCATTCGCAGCGGCGCAGTCACAGTCGGCGGTGCGGTGATCCGGAAACCCGATACGCAGATCGAGCCGGAGCAGGCGGAAGTCATGCTTCGGGGTGAGCAGATCGCCTACGCTGCGCATCATTATTTTTTGCTGCATAAGCCCGCAGGTGTCATTACGGCTTCACGCGATCCAAAGCAGAAAACAGTTCTCGATCTGCTGAAACCGCAGGACAGATTACAGGGCTTGTTCCCAAGCGGAAGGCTTGATATCGACACCGAAGGATTGCTGCTTATTACCGATGACGGCGCACTTTCGCATCAGATGCTCTCACCGAAGCACCATGTTGCAAAGTATTATCTGGTACGGCTTGCAGAGCCGTTCCGAGAGGAATATACAGCACTGTTCCGCAGCGGGATCATGCTGCGCGAAGGGGAAAGTGAAGAACCGTGTCAGCCGGCTGAATGCCGTCCGGTCTCCGATCATCTGGCAGTTCTGGAGCTGCATGAGGGAAAGTATCATCAGGTCAAGAGAATGTTCGCCGCTGCCGGCAATCATGTTGAAAATCTGCTCAGAGTCGGCATCGGAACACTGTATCTTCCGCCTGATCTGGCATCCGGAAGCTATTTCCGCATTTTCAACAAAGATGTATTTTCTGCGTTGAAAAATTCGGATATTTCGGAAGTTTGCGCTTTTTGCGCAGAATATTATTCGTCATATTGGATAAATGATTGTAAATAAGTTTGGTCAATAATCATCTTGACCGATTGCAAAAAATCTGGTATGATTGTATCAGTGGCAAATGGGTGGATTCTGCCCTCACAGAATTCGCGCTTATGCTGCAGAAATTTGTTTCATTATGTATGCGGTCAGGCGCATACTTGCAGGATGAGATATCCGGATTCTCCTTCCGGCTGTCGGCTCTGCATGGATAAATATTTTGATTGATTACAGGAGGACATGAGAATGGCAAGTTTGTCTCTGAGAGGTATTTACAAGAAGTATCCCGGCGGCGTTGTCGCTGTTTCTGACGTAAACCTTGAGATCCGTGATAAGGAGTTTATCGTTCTGGTCGGCCCGTCCGGCTGCGGTAAGTCCACAACCCTGCGTATGATCGCAGGTCTGGAGGAAATCTCCGAAGGTGAGCTGTATATCGGCGACCGTCTGGTCAATGACATCGCTCCGAAGGACCGCGATATCGCAATGGTGTTCCAGAACTACGCTCTGTATCCGCACATGACCGTTTTCGATAACATGGCATTCGGTCTGAAGCTCCGTAAGGTGCCGAAGGATGAGATCGCCCGTAAGGTTGAAGAAGCTGCAAGAATCCTCGACCTGACTCCGCTGCTCAACCGTAAGCCGAAGGCAATGTCCGGCGGTCAGCGCCAGAGAGTGGCGCTCGGTCGTGCAATCGTCCGTAATCCGCAGGTCTTCCTGCTTGACGAGCCGCTGTCCAACCTGGACGCAAAGCTCCGTGCACAGATGAGAACCGAGATCTCCCTGCTTCATAAGCGTCTCGGCACAACTTTCATCTATGTTACCCATGACCAGACCGAAGCTATGACAATGGGCGACCGTATCGTTGTTATGAAGGGCGGTTTTGTCCAGCAGATCGATTCTCCGCAGAACCTCTACGAGACTCCGTGCAACAAGTTCGTTGCAGGATTCCTCGGTTCTCCGCAGATGAACTTCATTGATGCTGTCCTCACCTACCGTTCTGATATCAGAAAGTATGTTGTCGAATTCGGCTCTGAGGATACAAAGATGTCCAGAGGCATAAAGTCTGAAGTGATCCTGCCTGACAGCAAGGTTACACCGGATCTTGAGCATTACATCGACAAGGAAGTTATTCTCGGTATCCGTCCGGAGAACGTCCACGACGAGCCGCAGTATCTTGCAAATGCAACGACCGGTATCGTCAAGTGCGAAGTTGAGATCACTGAGCTGATGGGTGCAGAAACCTACCTCTATCTCGATTTCCAGGGCGTAAAGATGACCGCTCGTGTTTCTCCGAAGTCTACTGCACGTCCGCAGGATGAAATTGATGTCGTATTCGATGCTGAGAAGATTCACCTCTTCGATAAGGAAACCGAAAAGACCATCATTAACTGATCCTGATCGTATAAACTGTGCCCCGTTCTGCTGTCCGGCGGAACGGGGCTTTTTACAGCATGAACATTGTCTGAAAGATGAACTGCTGCCGTTTTGTACCGGATTCGGAATGGTATTCCGGATATTGTCCGGAATGTTCATATTCTTCATGTGAATCTGTAAGTTTGTCAATCATCTTGGACAATGTTCATGAAGGAATTCGATAGGCGAAAGCCAGCCAAGAGGACGCATGGGAAGGTTATTGGTGCGACTTAAACGCACAGCTAGCTGTGCGTTTAAGTCGGCGCACGAGTAGAA